>NZ_JBVVQK010000027.1:0-86671 GCF_055811175.1 Mesorhizobium sp. WSM4828
AAGCCCGTGATGCTCTGCCGCTGCCGAACCGCCCTCAATGCGAGCGCGACGTCCGGTTCGTGATCTTTACCTCACCCAACGCGCCAATCCCGCGCAGCGGGTTCGTTGTGTGCCCAGCATGTTCAACCGCTTGGGGGTGAAAGTCCCCTAGCCAACCTGATGGAGGTGAAGGCTTAGCAAAGCGCAAGGGCATCATCGCGAGGTGGTGTCTGAAGGAAGCGTGGAGCAAAACCGCGACCTGACGAACAGAAACCGGATATGAGGCATCCCTGGTCGGACGAGCGGGCAACGAGCCGCGAAGTCCATATCCATCAAGGGGCAGGGCTGTAGATCCGGCAGGTGCGCGGGGAAGGCGATTGAACTTACCTGGGGAGGCCTGCGTCATGTTCCGACTTCGGAACTGAGGGAACCGCAAGGTGACCTGACCGTGATGCAGGAGTCAGCAGAGGGCGTAGTAGGTGATGCTGTCGGCAAGGCTAGTGAGGCACTCCAAGGCCGAAAGGCGGAGCAAACGGATAGGCCGAGCCGGAAACGATGACCGAAGGCCCGAACGATTGGAAGTGGCAAGTAGGACTGGCAACTCATGAGTGGAAAGCGGCAGAAGACCCAGTATTCACTGGCCCTAAAACCGAGGGATCGGGGTGAAGCCCCTGCCAGCGGTTACCAAGGGGCCGAACCGCTCGTGGCGAAGTCTGCACACGAAAGCCCGGCTTGGACAGAACAACTGATGGAGACGGTATGTAGCCGAGAGAATCTGGAAACAGCGTGGAAACGCGTTCGAAGCAACAAGGGCGGGCCAGGCGTGGATGGGATGACCATCGATGACGCCCAGGGCTACCTGCGTGAGCACTGGCCAAGCATTCGGGATCGATTGCTCAAGGGAACCTACCAGCCGCAGCCGGTCAAGCGGGTCGAAATCCCCAAGCCGGAGGGCGGGGTCAGAAAGCTCGGCGTGCCTTGCGTCGTCGACAGGCTGATCCAGCAAGCCCTGCTGCAGGTTCTCCAGGAGCAGTGGGACCCGACATTCTCCGAGCACAGCTACGGCTTCCGTCCGGACGCTCCGCTCATCAGGCGGTAGCCCAAGCGCAATGCTACATCGCCGAGGGCTACAGCTACGTGGTCGATCTTGATCTCGAAAGATTTTTCGATCGAGTCAATCACGACAGCCTGATGGCGCGCGTCGCTGCGAGGGTGGCGGACAAGCGTGTGCTCAAACTCATCCGGGCATTCCTCAATGCCGGGGTGATGGAGGACGGCTTGGTCCGTCCGGTGGACGAGGGGACCCCGCAAGGCGGTCCGCTCTCGCCCCTCCTGAGTAACCTCCTGCTCGACGACCTCGACAGGGAACTGGCCCGACGCGGTCTCCGCTTCTGCCGTTACGCCGACGACTGCAACATCTATGTTCGCAGCCGCCGCGCCGGCGAACGGGTCATGGCTTCGGTAAGCCGGTTCCTGACCAAGAAGCTGCGGCTGAAGGTCAACGCGGCGAAGAGCGCGGTGGCGCGGCCGGAGGAGCGGAAGTTCCTGGGGTTCAGCATTGCGAATGACGGGAGCGAGCGGCGCATCGCGCCGAAGGCCCTCGCCAAATTCAAGGCGCTGATCCGGGATATGACACGCCGGACCCGGGGCATAAGTCTGCCGCAGCTGGTCAAGGAGCTGAAGCCATACCTCATCGGATGGCGCGGCTACTTCGGCTTCTGCCAGACCCCGCGGGTGCTTACGAACTTGGAAGCGTGGACCCGCCGAAGATTACGCATGTATCTTTGGCGGCAATGGGGGAACGGGCACAACCGCTACAAGGAGTTGCGCCGTCATGGCGTGCCTAAGCTCCGGGCCGCGATTGCTGCCGGTTCACCGACGGGATTCTGGCGCATGTCAGGACACCCGGCGGTCCAACAGGCCCTGCGCAACCACCACTTCGAGTCGCTCGGTCTCCCCCGTCTCTATGTCTCTGTCTAAGCCTAATCCGGCCGAACCGCCGTGGTACGTGATCCGTATGCCCGGTGGTGTGGGAGGGGCGGCGCCGCGAGGCGTCCCCCTATCCCGATCCCCGGCCCAAATGCGGTCATTCTGGAGCATGGCTCTGAACGTTCGCAAACGAGGTTAGCTAAACTCGACTGTATGGCGTCACGGGACCATGCGGAACGATACGGGAAGATTTCAGATTTTGGCCCACGAAAAAGCCAACAAAATCAACGATTCTAATACGCCTTCGGGCCAACCAAAATGACTCCTTAAGTGCCTGATTTTTATGGGTTTTTCAGATGGGGCCCACGACATGGACTCGAACCCCTAGTTCTGACCAAGCACTGATTGATCGCACGACGTCTGCTACACTGCGCTGAAGTTGAGTATCCGGGGTCTGAATTGGTCAATCTAGTCAGATACTTGGACTTGGCTGCTGAGAATGTGAATCAGGCGATGCTCAACAACTGACTCGAGTGCGGCGTGTGAAGACGTGCAATTAGGCGGGTTCCGAACTGGCCATTGCCTCAAATAGAGGCGTTCAGCCCTGCCCTTGATCTCATCGAATGATCAGCAGGTTTCGAGCTTATGCCGAAACGTCATTGAAGCTCCTGGAGTGGCATCGCTGCTCGTCGGTCCTCAATGAATTGGTGAATTTGCGCACGAGGAATTTTTCTGGCTACCGCATCGGACAACCACACCCAATTCATTGTCCTGATCCGCGGATCGCAAAGATCAGAGAAAACGCAATCTGATGTCCCAACCTTGGCATTCGAGAAGCCTTGAGACGGAGTTTCGCCCTTAGCCTGCGCCAAGAATAGCATTGCAAACAGGTTTGCGAAGTTTGCCTGCGCAAATTCAAAAGGAGCATCCAAGAGGTCGACGCGGCCGCAGGTTGACGCGACACTACATTTTACCACTATCGACCGGATGTACTCCCTCTGCTCTGGGCTTTCGATCTTATGCACAAGAGTGTCCAACGAGCGCTGAACAAGTTCCAGCCGGGCCGCCTTCCGCGCCTTGCCGAACTCGGACAAGAAACAGTCCGATGACTTCCCGCAATGCGCGGCAATTTGCTTCAAGCTTACCCCTAGCCTACTGCCAGCTTGAGATCGTCCTTGGCCGTTTAGTTTGGCCAACGCGCGCAAGCTCTTCGCATAGGACGCTTCATAGCGAGACAACCTCAAATCTGAACACGTAACCCGCTGTAAGTCCGACTGAGGATGATCGCAATCGAAAGTGGGGATGGCGAGCGTAGGATCGTACGTAGGTGGCCCAAGCAAGCCCCACAGGACCGCTGCTCGCCAATCCAGGTAAATCATTTCTTCGGCATTGCCGGCGCCGGCTTTCAGAAAACTTTCGGTCGCGCCAAAATCTGTGCCCCGGTTCAATGTGCCGGCACTGAGGAGGTTGTCGCATTCCGGACTAACCAGTCCAGGCCCTATGCGGCAGGTGTGGAACCCGAGGTTGGCGTTGCCGATCATTAGATGAATTCTTGCTGATAGGAAAATTACGGACGCGCAGGCCGATAAGCATTGCCCTCGATCGCCGACGACGGCGGTCACTTCGTATTTGTCCATGAGCGCGACGATCTTCAGCGCTTCGTTGACGCTCCCGCCCCGACTGTCCAGATAAACCCGTATATTTCCAAACTGATCCCGCTCCGCCAATGGCAGAACCTCCGCCAGCTTTGCCGAGTCCCCGTCTTCGATCACTCCACTGGCAGCAATTGCGACAATGTCGGGAAACACATGGCCTTCCGCCTCGGCCCCTAATTCTCTCGTCAGTGTAAAGTCCATTGCGTTTGCGGACGAGACAGGCACATTCACGACGCAAATGGCCATTAAAAACGCCACGAAACGCAAGCCTGTCACGCTCATTCGATAAATGCTCCAGGGTATTTGAAGGACTGAGCAAATTCCTCGCTAATTCTGTTTGCATAAGGGTTCGAAATCCGCAATCTCGCTTTGTCGAGTCCATGCTGATGAATATCGGTCGCGAGCCATTGAGAATGAACTTGCCCCTTCGCTTTACCTTGATCGCCGCTCTCGCGACTCCCTTGACGTCAGGCGGTGCCAACGCGGCTCAGAAGGATATTCTCGTACTCCCGGATAGGCTGAAATGCCTTGTCGCGAACTATGAAAAATATTTGCAGGCGAGCGAAGATCCGCTCATCATCTTCCTTGATGCATGCCCTCGAGTTGTCCCCACCGCGGAGGAACTCCTTGGATCGGCCACAAACTCGGTCCCAAGCATAAAGAAGAAGGTGGCAGGGCCATCATCTCCGGACAGCATCATCGCGCTTAGCAAGCGTGAACTGTCTTGCCTTGTGAGAAGCATCGACAACGGGACAATTCAGCCCACGACAGAGAAGGGCGCAGGGGGAGAGGCCATGGTTCGGCTTCCAATCCCGGAATGTTGAATCGACATTCGCGTGACAAAAAATATTTGGAAGGGCAGGAGCGAACTATCAGATCGAAACTGGCCGGTATCAAAGACTTTCTAGAGACTGTATCCTATCTTGTGGTCGCAGGCGGAGTGCCATTTTTCTTTTGGCAGCAAGCGCATCAAGCCGCCGCAAAACGAGTGGAGAATACCCTGGAATATATACGGCTGTATCAGGCCGACAGGGTGGCCGCTTCTCGTGAGCAACTGGTGTCGTCGTGGTTCCCTTACGCCGAGCAAGTTAGGCTCATAAATGTTGGTGGAATATCTTCGAAAGAGTTAGATCATCTCGTGACATTGATGGTCGATCATTCCGTTAAAGAGACCGGGGAAAATAATCTCCGCAAGTCATTGCTTGTGATGAACGACTTTTTTAATCAGCTTAATATTTGCATCGAGAGCCGAGCATGCGACAAGAATTCCGCACAGACATATTTTTCTGCCGAGGCCGACCAATTTCAGAGGCTGTATGGTGGATGGTTTAGTAAAAACAGGGAAGATTTGAACCTCGCCGATTTTGGCAGGGGCCTAGAGGCAATCGCTCAGAGCAAAGTGACGGACGAGGTTACCTCTCCTTGACGAGTTTCTTAAGGCGAGCCCTTATTTCTTCCACGGTTCCGCTGTCTTTTTTCTTCAACCCCGAGAGATAAAGCTGCACAGCAATCGGTGCCATATTATCGACATTTGTTCTCGCAGGTGCATCGGGGAAAACAAGACATCTTGGGGCAAATTTAGAGGCGAGATCGCCGAAGGCGTACTGGACTGTAAAACCTCGGATCAGGCCCTTTTTGTCCTCCAGAGTGTAATAGATCGCCCAGGCATCGTAGACCCCTGCCATGAGGAACTCGATCGATTTGTCGGTGCTGAGAGTGGGGAAGTTTTGCTCCCAGGAAGTACGCCCATCGACAAGTTGCAATTGACTGTTATCTCCCAATTTGGGAAACACCCTAGCAGCTACGCCTTTTGTTCCATGCTTCCCTTTTTCGGCGCAGGGCGACTTCTGAAAGTCCATGTTGGGTTGTTGCGCTTCCTCGGCTGAGCTCGTGGTCACCCCGGCGAACACTAAAAGCAACAAGAACGAACCGGCTAAAGACAATTTTCTCATTCGCTTTTCCTAAAAGACCGCAACTTGCGCGTAGCGATCGGGTTTGACAACTGATGGACCATCGGCTTGCAGGTTTATACGCCGAAATTGCTGCGTTGCACCGATGCGACAAGGTTGAGGTCACAACGGCTGCGGTCGGATGCCGAAGGCTGCCATCCGCTTAGCGCAACCCAAAACCTGAGTGTTGGCTCGCTACACCAGTCCTGCCATTTGCTCTGGATGGCGTGTGACAATAGAGCAGGCTCATTTAATCGGAGTTACGTTAAGGTTGGGGTCCTGCAGCTTTGATATCGCCAGGCGATGCCCATTGCTGACGAGGACGAGGGAGCCGTCTCTGTTTATCAATACCTGTTTGTCCGGCATGCCACCTTCGGCCTGTGCGACCGTCCCATGAACCGCCGTAACATGTATAAGAGAGGCCTGCAGGCGATAGCTGTTTGATATATTTGAGCTTCTGGTCGTAGAACAGGGTCACTGGCAACAAGCCATACAATATGCCGAGATATTCCGATTTTTCCAGGTACTTCTCTAGGTGAGAGTCGTTTCCGCCTTCGAAGTCTCCGTCTACGTTCGCGACGAGCCTCTCGCCACTCAATATTACAAGGCATCGCTGATCTTCGCCGCAGGCGAATTCTATGATCAGGTCGGCGACGCCGTTATGGTCCATATCGTAGGCCGTTATTTCTGAGAAGCTGCACCCTAGCCGCGAGTAATAAGTTGCTACATGTCCGTCGCGTTCGAATTGGATGTAGCCACCATACCTGTTACCTTCCGAAAGAGGCCGTCTCAGGACGACCATCGGCATCCAGATCGAAAGTGGACTTGACTTCTTCGCAGTTTCCAAAGAACATGCGGCTGTTGACGCCGTTTGCATCTATTCCACTAAGACTCTGACGCCATTTCTTTGGTCCGACGTCTCAGCTAAATGGTCTGATACCGAAGGTTCAAGACGAGTTGCCGGCGAAGCAACGGAGTTTGGCATCTCGAGCGGCTTCGCCGTGCCGATGCTAAGTGTTCACCACTGGCAATCTGTCTTGTCCTTCGCCTCTTCCGCCAAGTGCTGCAGTCTGTCGCCCCGCCAACAAGTGCGGTTGGTTACGATGGCGGTGTATGCCGGGATGTCAATCCAGGCATTGTCGACTGTTGACCAAGACGATACTCCGCTGACGGAACGGGAGAGAGAGGTGCTCTTGTGGGCTGCAGCCGGCAAGGCTTCGTCAGAAACATCACAAATCCTTGGCCTGACTGAACGCACCGTCAAATGGCACTCAACGAAAGCACGGGAGGCGTTTGGCGTGGCAACAACAACGCAAGCGGTTGTTGAAGCGGTGCGCAGGCGTTTGATCCACCCCTAGTACTACTGCGTCATAAATTGGGAGCCTGACGCGGACTGTCCATGGCCCTTGTGCAGCACGGACATCGTTGGAGGCGATTGGCCAGGGCCACAGTCAGGCGTCGCCTGATGGTCGGGATCGAGGTCGGGACGTGCCGCTCTGGTCGGATCGGAGGATCCGCGGGGTCGATAACCGCCGGAAAGACCAGGTGTTTGGCGGCCCCGGGCGCGAGTTGGAGTTGAGGGGGGAATCGTCTCCCGCAGAGAGATCAGGAAGCCATAGGCGGCGATACAGAGGCTGGCGTGGGTAGGCGATCGGAAGCGAGGCTGCGTCATTGGCGATCGATAGGCTAACCGCAATCTGACAGTTGTCCTGCTTGCCCAACTGGCCGCAATACTGACGCGCTACGCCCACCGAGTGCTTGCCCTTCTTGGGAAAGCCCGTGTCGTCGACGGTCCATGCTGCTCGATCCGTGGAAGGACCCAGTCGCGAACCCGCGCTAGCAAGGCCGCGTCCGACCACGGCGCCTGTCCCACGAAATGCAGCAGAGACTGATGCTTGGCCGCCACCCGCGAAGGCGCCGTGACGGCCGCCAACGGCTCCACGCTCTTGCGCTCCAGCGGCATCAGAAGTCCGAGGCAGTAATCCTTCAGCGGCTCAGCTCGGTCGGCGTGGCCGATCACCCCGATCAAGGCATCGACATAGGTGTCGAATGCTGCTTCACTCTCGGCTGTCCAGTCGGGCATGGCGAGGCGCTTCCCTGATCACGAAGCAGCACCCTAACAAATCCGTGACCAGCGCGAATCCCCCGCAGCCGCGACTTTCTGACTCAGTAAGAGTAGGCTTGCGTCAACTGTTCGATCGGACAGGTGACATATATTGGCGCGACTGCGACTATCTCCGCGAAGAACGGTTGGGGATTGCGCGACGATAGGGGACTTATGTCGTCAATACGCTGAATAAGCGCCCCTATGATCTCTAGAAAAAACGGTGGCCAGCCCAAACACCTGTCGGAAGCTTAGTCATAGTCTGACTACCTTCATGTCTCACCGAGCTCGAATTATGCGAGCGCGTGTCGGAGTGCGCCCACGGAAGTAGTATCCGTGGTCGATGTGATCAATGATCGGCGTTATAGCTCACATCGATGTTGAAACATGTCAGGCACAAAACAGTTTCGGGTTTTTCTGAAAGATGCTCGAGGTTGACAGTTGAAGACCATAGATATTCGCCGTACGGCAGGTCTCATCTCGTTTCATCCACCGGTGCTGACGCTAACACTGGCCGACGACGAGGCCGAAGTGGTGGTGTTTCGCAACTTCGACCGGAAGGCCGGGCACTGGATCATGCCGGTGGGGGGGGCGCCGGATCAATGGTTCCCGGAAGGTATGGCGCGGTGCACCAATCCCGCAGTTCCACAGGTCAGCAGCCATCTGGCGATCACCAGCAATGATGGCTCGAGAAGAGTCGAATACACCTGCTCGATGCATTCCCACCGCAATCCGCCAGAGCTTGGCGCAATTGAGATCAACATGCCATGACAGCCCGGGCGGATCTAAAGGCCGCACAGCCGGGCGGCGGCGGAGGCGAGGCGTCGGTGGCATGGCCGAGCCGCCGCCATTTCCTGATGGGCGCCGCGGCGGGTGCCTTGGCGTTCGTAGCGCTCAGCTTTCGGCGAGGTGCAACTGCGGCCGCGCAGGAGCCCGCGTCGGGGCCGCCCTTGAGGAGGATCGGCGAGATCCGCAGTGCCGGCGGCCGCCTGCAGGCGGTACTGGGCAGCGGCAACATCACGCGGCGCCTTCCCGGCGCGTCCGAAACCAAGACCCTGCGGCACTTCTGGGGGCGCGACGTCCTGACCGGCGCCGTGTGGCCGCCTGCCGACGAGCGCGAAGCAATGAATCCCGGCCCTACGTTGCGCGCCCGGGTCGGCGATTTCGTCGAGATCAAGTTCTTCAACGCGATTGACGTGTCCGCGTTCGGCGACGACGGCATCGACCATGGCGAGACCGGTGCCACGAACGGCTGCGAGGTGTTCAGGGCGCTCGATGGCTTCAAACTTTACCCGGAGGCCTTCAACGATTCGTTCCCGAACTGCTTCCACGGATCGAGCACGACGAACATCCACTTCCACGGCTTCCACGTCTCCCCTGACGGGCTGGGCGACAACGTGTTGCTCAAGCTCCGGCCCAATCCGCGGCTCAAGGAGGAAGAGGTCAGCGGCTATTTCGATGCGATCTTCGAGCGCACCCGGCGCGACGACCCACCGCGGAACTGGCCGGACCTGCCGCCCGGGCTAACGGCGCTGCAGGAAGAGATGCTGGCTGCCTATGACGACAGTGCGACTTGGATGGGTGAGCCGGGTGCGCTGCCCACAGCCAACCGGCTGCTGCCGCTGCTGAAGGAACAGGTTGCCGTCGGGCTGTGGCCGCAGTTCGAGATTGGTGCACATCCCTTTTCGTTCCAGATCACACCGTTTGTCCAACCGGGCGCGGGCATGACACACCACCACGGAGCGGCCACGCCGTCACCGGTTGAGGCCGGACAGGCACCCGGAACGCACTGGTACCACACGCATGTGCATGGATCGACGGCGATCAACATGTACCACGGTATGGCCGGGGTGTTCGTGGTCGAGGGCGAAAGCTACGACGACAAGCTGCGCGAGTTACTGCCGGGCTTGGTCGAGCAGGTCATGATCGTGCAGCAGTTTGCCGAGTTTCCACCTACGATCGTGGGTTCCGGCGCACGCCCATCCCTGATGGTGAACGGACAGGCGCAGCCGACGATCACTATGCGCCCGGGCGAGGTGCAACTGTGGCGGCTGGTCAATGGCAGCGTGGATACCATCTGCAAGCTGGCCGATTTCCGGCCCCATGGCGATACCCCGGCGGCCGCGCTGCCCGAGTGGAAGCAGACGGCGCAAGACGGCGTGCAATTCGACCCGGCGACCTATGAGGCCAAGCCGTTCCGAAATCCCGACAACCCGCTGCGCAACTTTGCCCCAGGCAACCGGGTCGATCTGCTGGTGCAGGCTCCCGACCTAGTAGGTGCACAGAGCGCAACCTTCGAGCTGGAGGTGGAAATTGAAGGCCTGTTGTCCCCGAAGTCATTGCTGATGTTGGTGGTGACCGGCGAGCCAATGGCGATGATGCTCCCCACTCAAGCCGCGTTTCCGCCGCGGCCTAGCTTCCTGGCCGATCTTACCGTCGAGCCGCGGATCGCACGCACGATCACCTTTTCGGAAACGTCGGACGGTCCGAAGATCAATGACAGCGAGTTCGCCGACGGTGAATACGATCAGACAATGGTGCTCGGGGAGCAGGAGGATTGGAAACTGGTCAACGCAACGACCTCGGCAGCGCATCCATTCCATATCCACGTCAATCCATTCCAGGTCATCGAGGTATTTGATCCACGACAACCGGACGACAAGCGGCTCTACATCCCGCCCACGCCGCGGCCATGGCAGGATACCGTCGCAATTCCGCGGAAGAAGAACGGCGTCGCAGCGCCGGGCTACGTGAAGATCCGGCACAGGTTCGACGATTTCACCGGATCGTTCGTGCTGCACTGCCACATTCTCGAGCACGAGGACCGGGGCATGATGCAGCTGGTGCGGGTGATTCCCAGAAAGTCGCCGGCGCGCCACCATTGAACGCAAGCCAATCTTGCAAAAGGAGACAACGACGATGCGCTATTTTTCGACCCCGGCTGCCGCCTTATTCTGCTTGGCATTCCCTGCCGCGACATTATTCAGTGCCGCGGCGCTTGCCCAGGACGACCCTCTGGTCCTGCATCCGGGCGACACCCTGTCCTGGCAACCGTCCGGAATCCATCGCGCCATGTTCGGTGACGGCGGCGAAAGCCCGGCAAACCCGGACAACCCAGGCAACGTGAAGTTTGCGCAGGTGCTCAAGCTGCTCGAGTTCGACAAGGATTTTCCCTGCGCGGCCACCGAGACTGTCTGCGATACCGAGGATCAACCGAAATTTACCGCGAAGGTCCGGCAAGATCTCGACCTTGCCGCGCTCGGGACCGAAGCCAGCTTCGACTTCTCCTGCGGCGCACACAATTCCATGGACACCAAGATGTTCACCTTGGTTGGCGGGGTGTCGGGTGCTCCGGTGCGCAATGTGGTGCTGATCACCAAGGGATTTGCCTGGTTCATTCAGGATGCGGCCGGCGACATTCCCATCAACCTGAAGTAAGCGAGGGCCGGAAGCGACCGCGGTCCCGGGCCGGTGAATACGGAAACGATGGCGGAGCCCGAAAGGCACAGTGCGTCGCTTATCGACGTTTGCAACTCGAGAGCCGCGAGACCTAGGCATGATACGGCAACGGATGCCGAGTAGTTGGAAGGAGAGCATCGCATGTGCTCGATGGCACTTGGCCGGTCGGCCATTCGACATCTGCCGATGCCTCTTCTGACGGCGAGCGCGGCGGGATGGACTCTTCTTGCCGGATACAGCTTTGTTTCTCCTCTCGCGACGTTGTGCCTTTCTGTGTCCCGAATTGATCTGGTCGTCGCCGCACGGTTCGAAGCCGCGCTTACCGTCGCCGAGCCCTCCATACTCCTGTTGTCCTGGTTGACCATGCTGCTGGCGATGATGCCGCCGCTGCTAGCTGTGCCTTTGTTGCACATTTGGCGCCGGAGCCTGACCCCGCGGCGATTGCGGGCTGTCAGCTTGTTTGTCCTTGGCTACGCCATTCCCTGGATCGGCGCAGGCGTCGTCTTGGCTGGCCTCGCAGTCCTGCTTGGCAGCATTAGTCTGGTCGCCGGGGTGCCTGCGCTGGCAATGGCTATAATGCTCGCCCTGCTCTGGCAAACTACCTCCCTCAAGCAAAACAGCATGAAACGCTGCCACGTTCAGCCGTCACTCGCGGCCTTTGGACTGCGTGCTGATACCGATGTCCTACGCTATGGGCTCAAGCACGGTTTATCGTGCGTCGGAGTGTGCTGGGCGCTAATGTTGCTGCCTCTCGTTGCGGTTGGCCTCATCCATTGGCCCGTTATGGCCGCAGTCATGTTTGTATCGATGATCGATCGGTTGCGTACACCACAGCCTGCCCGGTGGGCGCTACGCGGCGTCATCGAGCGGGCACTGGTGACGAGATGAACGGAGTAGTGACATGATCATCGGGATACCGGTCTACAATCAAGTTGATCTGCTCGACGTCGCCGCGCCTCACGAGGTGTTCAAGTGGATTGATTCCAGCGTTGAGGTCAGGCTGATCGCGGGCTCCATAAACGATCCCATCGCGACCCGCGACGGCTTTCGTTTCCTCCCAACGCATCGCTTCTCCGAGATAGCGAGCTTGGATGTGCTCTGGGTGCCGGGCGGCGATCCATCCGCCTTGGCGCAAATCATGAGCGGATCCGAGCCCCGAGACTATCTCGACTTCCTGAAAGGGATCGGACCGTCTGTCGGTTGGGTCTGTTCGGTGTGCGAAGGTGCCCTGTTGCTTGCGGCGGCGGGCTTGCTGGACGGTTACAAGGCGACGACGCATTGGGCGTTTGTTCCGTGCCTGAAGCAGTTCGACAAAATCGCTGTCGCCGACGGCTTTCCACGCTTCGAACTTGATCGAAACCGCTTAACAGGCGGCGGAATCTCGTCAGGGCTCGACGAGGCCTTGCACCTGGTGCGCGTGCTCAAGGGTGACGACACCGCCCGCCGGATCCAGAAGACGATCCAGTACTATCCCGAACCGCCCTTCGCGGAGGATCTGCAAGCACCCCCGCGTTGCACGTTTTCGTGGGCCATCCAGCCCTGCACCGCAACCTCTAAAAATGATGTGTGAGGCCATGCCCCGTTCCAATCGAACCAAACGCGCAACGCCCAAAGCAAAAAAGGCCCGGATCGTCGTTCATCGAACGAGGACCTGGTCCGTGCCATCAGCGTTTTCGTTCGGTGCCGGCCTGGAGCGGATCGTGAAGACATCCAAGGCCCTGGCGGACCGGGCAGCCGATATCGCCCGAAACGTTGCTTTCACCGTAGCCACCAAGACGATTGGAGGCGAGCCTATCCAAGAACAGTTGGGTTTGCTCAACAACGCAAACCTCGATTCCTTTCAGCCGCGCCCTGACGCACAGGAACGCGCGATCGAGAAGCTGCAATCCGAAGGTTGCACCCTGGTTCGCAAAGGACGGTTCTCGGTCTCAATGACTGGTCCGGCTGAGCTCGTGGGACAACTGATCGGTCAGCGCCTGGTAATGCAAGCGATGGCTCGGCGACCGCATCTACGGTCCACCCATATGTTCGCAGCAGACTTCGAACCACCGGCAGAACAAGACCTCTTCGTTGCCCCCGCAACTTCCCTCGCGGTGCGCGGCAACATGGAGGAGGTCGACCACCTGGTCTTCATCCCACCGCCGCTCTATTTCGGACCGTCCCCCACAGCCCCCATGGCTGCATTTCACAAGATAGACGAAGCGAGTATCCGCAGTATCCTCAATGTTCCTGCCGGTGCCACCGCTGCCGGCATCCGCATTGCCGTCGTCGATACTGGTTTTCATCCCCATCCCTACTATACCAAGCTGGGATTGAGACTGACTGCCGTCCCGACTGCGTCGGCTCCAAAGCCGGCTGTCGACGACGACGGCCACGGCACGGCTATCGCTTACAATGTCTTTGCCGTCGCTCCCGACGTCGAAGTCCTTGGCTTCCAGCAGAGCAACCCGCCGCAAGATGCGATCGAAGATGCAGCCGACAATGGGGCAGACATCATCACTTGCTCTTGGGGTTACGATCGCGAGCAGATATTTCCGATACTCCAGGCTTCTCTGCTCAGCGTCATTCGTGACGGTAAAATCGTGCTCTTTGCGGCCGGCAACGGACATTATGCGTGGCCTGGCAGTGAGCCGGATGTGTTGTCGGTGGGTGGTGTCTATTGGAACCAGGCGAAACAACTCGAGGCCAGCAACTTCGCCAGCGGTTATATGAGCGGCATGTTTCCAAATCGAAATGTTCCAGATGTTTCTGGCCTCTGCGGGCAAGCACCCAGAGCAGTTTACATCATGATGCCAACACAGCCGGGCAGCAAGTGGGACCGCGACCTTGGCGGAGTGGCCTTCCCGAATGGGGACGATACGGCGCGGGACGATGGCTGGGCAGGCCTTTCCGGGACAAGCAGCGCAACCCCTCAGGTCGCGGGAGTGGTAGCGTTGATGCTGCACAAGGCCCGGAGCAAAGGGGCAGCGCTTTCGCCTCAGCTCGCCAAGGATATTCTTACCGCCAGCTGCGTTCCAGTAACCACCGGCCGCAATGCCATGGGATTTCCTGCAATCGGTCAGCCCAACGTTGCAGTCGGCTATGGGCTGGTAGACGCCACCGCCGCATTGGGGCGAATATAGGAACGTCATTGCCTTGTTGGTGCCAATAAATCATGATGAATTGCATCGCAATGAGGCACCAGTGAACTTCAAGGCTACCGTACGGGTCCGGAAACCAGACGAGCAGACACTTCCTGATCGCTCTGACATGGAACGTGCGGCGACACTCTTGCGACAAAGTGGCTTCGATGTGCTCAGGATCGGTAGAGCCGGGATCAACATCGAAGGAGATGAGGCCGTCTTTCAGCAGGAGCTGGGCGTCGACTTGCATGGGACTAGGCAGACGGTGGCGACGCCTTCGCCTCGTGGCACCGAGATGTCCGAACTGATCGACTTGTTGGAGATCACCGGCAAACCACTGAGCTTTTCTTAGCGGCTTGTCCTACCTGGCGCAGTGCTTCGATGGCGGTCAAACGCCATCGACTACCAGTAGCCCCATTCACTGGAACTGCCGGTAGAGGCTGATCCTTCCGACTTTGATTTTCGCTGCTGCGGGAATGTCTCGCAGCGGGACAAGATCCACTGACAGATCATCTACGTCGAAGTCGCCGGACAAGTGCAGTTTGTCGACGATGGTGCTGATCTCGAGGGTGTAGGTGATACCGTTGCCAGCATGCGGTCCGTTCGGGTCACTAGCCTGCGACACGCCAAACAAGGCGATACTACCGGCAAAGTAGCCTTTGTTGGAAGCCGGATCGGTTCCCGCTGGTAGCCCCACATAGACCCGGACGATTACTGCGTCACTTAATCCCGTCACGTTTTCGAGGTTGAGGAACACGCGATCGGGAACTGACTGGGCAGCGCCGCTGAGGCTTTCCGCTACCTTCGCCCGGAGACCTGGCACCGTCCTGACGGAAGTCCGCATGGCTGCACTTCCTTCCAGCGATATACCGACTTCACTGGCTCCAATCATCTCCGCGTTGCCTTGCGCCATGCTCTGGACTCCGGCTTGGGCCGCAGTCTTAGATGGTATCCCAAGCGTTTCCATACGGCTAGCCAATATGTCGGGCAGGACGACGGCACCTGGCTCGAGGCCATCATACTCATAGCCCAGTTCGGCTATGTCCTGCATCTTTGCAGGGGTATAGGCAAATTTGCTCTTGTCCGGGTTGGGCATCGCGAATTCGCGCTGCCCAACGTTTGGCGGCCCTTGCAGCCACAGTGGGGTCGTTGGGTTCTTCCAGTCCGTAGGCTTTTGAGACGGCTTCCCGACCGGAAACTTGTTCCAGGACTCCCAGAGCCTATCGAGGTTGCAGTGATGCAGATAGAAAATTGGATCAAGTGCTGCAGCCCTTGGGTCGCTCATTAATCCGGGCAAAGGAGTGCCGTCGCTGAAGGTCAGTGTTGGATGTCCACCACCCACCAGACCGTGAATCTGATTGTGGGGATCTGATTCAACTGCGCCATTGGTGCCGCTATTCCAGTTGAAGCCTGTTACCGGGCCGCCGAAGCCTGCACTGATGCCGCCCCCAGGACCAAAGAAGTCGGCGTTAGACATTGAATCAAGATTGGTTACGGACAAAATGTCGAACGGGGCGCTTGTGATGATCTCACCGTACCGCTGCTCCACGTAGAGAGGGTTGTCGCTTGAACCGTCCGGCCAGCTTTTGGTAAGGAATGCCGGCGGCACGACGTTCTGGTCCTTCGCGAAATAGTTCCAGTAGGGCAACGCCCAGGTCTCGTGCGGTCCGTTTAGTGCCTCGATTTCATGTCGGATCATGTTCTCCACCGCCAGGAGATATCCTCGATGCCAGGGCAGAAAATACCAGCTCTGGTGCTGACACTGATCCAGGTACGTCGCGGTGTCAGCGGCGCTGGGATTTGCATCTGAAGGGTCGGTTGCTTGGTAAACATTCCAAAGCGCACGAAACATGCCATGAATCGCCGCATAGAAAGTCCAACTCGTCGGATCTTCGAGTTTGCGCGCCTTCATCGCCTTTACGCCGCGGGCGTACCAGAGAACCGGGTCTGCCCAATCCCCCCCCAGTTCGAAAACGTTCTGACGCTTACGAAGACCACTCATGTCTCTGCTCCCTCTGGAAAAGCAATGTCCCGAACCGAGCGAGCCCGGTTATTCAGGTCGACGGGCTTCTTGGGCTCGCACTGCATAGAATGTGGCTGTCACGCCCGCTTTGGCCTCGCCGTTAGAATGAGGCACCGAGCGAATGATGGTGCCGACGATTGTTTCGATCTGGTTCACGCCATCCGGCCACATCGGAACAACGTACCCAAGATAATTGTAGACCCATTCTTCGCCGTCGATCTCGCCTTTCCCTTGCCATTGCAGGGTCGCTGGAGTGTCATCGATAAAGGCACCATCCAAAGACAGGGACCATCCCGGTCCGCCCAAAGTGCCGCCAACCTTGCCGGCCTCCGACACTTCGAAGTGCAGCGTGCCCGCTCCGAACCTCAAACTGTCGAACGCGACTGAAAGGTCGGGGTTGTTGACCAGGCTGCGATAGCTCCAGACTCCGGCGACTTTTACCGACATGACATTCTCCTAAACTCGTTCCTACTTGGGGAAGGGTAGAAAACGTGTCGCGGTGACGCTACCGTCCAGGTAAACCCGTCGACATCCCTCCGCCAGCTGATATTTGATGCCCAGCGACTTCCTATTTTCTATCTATTTCTGACTGTCGCAGTTTTTTTCAGCTTCAGGCTTCCATTCGGCGGCCTTGAGAAGATCTCCCTGCTGACAAGTATCTTGATCGCCGGACACCGTTCCAGTCACGGTGCCGTAAGTTCCTACCGCGGGCTTCGGGCTGGCGTGCGTAATGTTATAGAGTTTATCGCCGGCTTTCATCATAACGCAGCCCGGTTCAACACCCGCTTCCGCGCACCCGGAGGCTGTGACCTGCTGGGCCTGAGCACCAGCTGCAAGCCCAACGAGGATTGTTGCAGTGATGATGACCGCCATTTTCATATTTTCCTCCTAGTTTCCACTGTTGTTATGCAGACACGTGCTGCAGGTTCTTACTGCTTTCGCAGAAGGCCCGTTGAATGCCGTGTCGAACAATCAATGAATGATTAATGCCAAGGATCTTGCGGACGCTCGCCAGCGCCGCCTCATTCACCTCGATGTAAGCAACGATGTACCATTCGCCATTTTCTTCCCTCGCCATTCCCATCGGTTCGGCCCGCCATTTGAGCGCACCATGGTGGGGCATGAAATAAGTTTCCTGGATGCCGCCCACCGCACTGAGGTCCTCGTCGAGGGCATATTCCATTACCGCGCAGCACAGTTGGGTCAGGGTGCCGCGCAACCCGGTTGAGCGCTTGTCGGGAACGACGAATGTGCGCGTCCATTCGGCCCAGTCCGGGCGCCTCGGGACACCCGATTTTTCGCACATATGCGGAAAGACTTCCGAGACCATGTGCGGCTCACTCGTTGGGATCAACCGAGCCGAAGTCACTACGCGACCGTCTTCGATACCAAGCAGGTAAGTCGCCGCGTCGGTATCGAATTGGTCCAGTTCGCGACCATCCGGACTTGGAGGGCGCCAATGTTTCTGGTGCACGAAGAAATCGTGCCGCCGGCGCAAAAACTCGTCGAATTCGTTTTCGTAGAGATGCTTGTTATGTGCATTGACTACGTGAGCCGTTATCATGGCGCGATCCCCGGACCATTCTTGGATGGATAGTCGCAGCCGCGCTAATATGCGTCACCTGTCCGATCGGACAGTTGACGCGTTCAGGGATGGATCAGACGCCAGCGCACCGCTTCGATGACCGCTTGCGTGGTCGCTGCGACGCCAAAAGCCTCGCGGGCTCGCGTTGAGTGCCGATAGCGCCAGCGAAGTTTGCCGTGGCGATCGGTGTAGGAGGAGAGGCCGGTATGTTTGTCGGGCATGGCTAGAGTGAATCTATTCCCTTCGAAGACTCCCTTGCAACAGAAAGTCGACGACATCGTCTCCTGGTAGTTCCGGCCGGGCGCTCGCGAAGGAGGCTGGGTTCTCAGAATTCCCATCGGACAATCTTAATTGACGCGTTCGACTGTGGGGTTCAAGTCGGAGGAGGGCGGGCGGCGTGGCGTGTTTAGATCCAACTCGTTTCAACCATTAACGACATTCCTGTTAGGCGTCATGCGCTTTGGGCCTCCCAAGCGATAAGAATTGGGTATGTGCGCGCACTCCTTCACCGCCGTCGCTGACAAACCACATAGCCTACCCGCGTGCACGAGAGCGTGCTGACGCCATGCAAAGAGCAGCCGGTGTCTATCGATGTGCCGCTGAGCGATTGCCGCTTGGGGAGATCGCCGACGCGTGGCGTCTCTCCCGGCGGACCACCAGGTCGGTCAGGCAACAAGTTGTCTGGATGGGTCATGACCCGTCCTGTAGGGTTCAGGGCCGCTCAGACTTGCAGCAGATAGTGTAGCCCGTTTTCCTGGATTGTTTTCTTGCCGTCGCGCCAATCGAGCAGCCACTCCGCTCCGGGAATCGCGCTGCCGGAGACGATCCCGAATCCTGCGATGGCTAACGCGATCGGCGTCACGGGCGCAGCCACGACAGCGAGCACAGCTGAGGCCACACCTACCGCGATACCAGTTCCCTTCAGCAGGTTCTTGGCGATCGCTGTACGGAACCAAGCATCGCGGGCCTTTGCGGCATCGGCAAGCTGACTTTTGAGATCCGGTATAGTTTTGGTTTCGATCACATTGGCGAAGTCAGCGCTCCAGGGCTCAACCTCGATGCGCCTTGCCATTTGCCCAAGCGTGTCGCGAACCCTCGCTAGAGCGTCTGGGTTTTTCTGTCTGTATTCGAGGACCATGGCCAGCGACAGCGCGGGATGTAGGATCGGCAACTTTATCTGCGCGTCGGTGAGCGCCGCTGCAGCAAGGGCTCCGGCCTTGAGGCTCCGCTGTTCCGCGCGATCAGATATTGCTTGGCGGATCGCCGGTTCCTTCGCGACGCGCTGCAGTTTGTGAGCGAGGACCTGGCTGTGAAACGGGTCGTCAGTAACCGGCGTAGCACCCGAGTGCAGCAGGCCCGTGAACAGGGCGTGGTTCATCATGATCGATTCACCGAGTGCGAGCGGGAAGTCGGCGTAGCGGTATTCGACGTCGGTGCCGTACCCTTCGCGATACTCGTCGTACGCCCTCCCGTGCTCCGCATACTCGTAGTATTCGGTCGGATTTGCGCCCGCCCGCTCTCTGAATTGGCCCGATTTCTCCGCTATCTCGCGAGCGAAGTCTCCGAGCAAATGACGCATCTGCTGGTCGGTCTGCAGTTCCTTGGGCACCTTGGCGAGCGCGAGGGTCCATCGCTCCTTCCCAGTGGCGTGGGTCTGCGCATCGCACAGCTCGAGAAACTCGGGATCCGCCATGTCGCGGCGTACCGCTTCGGTGAGTGGGGCAGCGTACCTTCCGAGCACGTCCGTCGGCGACACGAGCTCCAGAATGCCGGCCCCCTTCAGCAGCCCAATGGCGTCGCGAGCGGTGTGATCTGCACCGACCATTGCTGCTTGGGCCACCGGTATTGGTTTTGTTGCTCTCCCCATGCCCGAGCCCGGGATTGATGCGGATCGAGCAATGATGACCTTTTTCAAGCGATCCCAGGAGGTGCAGTTGGTCGAGTGACGTGCAGTTGATCAGCACCCCCTCGCCACTCAAAAACCGGAATATCTCAGCCGTCGCACCCTCGCCCGTGTAGGAAATTTTCTCCGGGCTGAACCCGGCGCGAAGCGCGCGATGAACTTCATTAATGGACGACGCATCAATCCACATGCCTTCATCAAGCATGATCTTGAGTATCGCCTGTAAGGTCAAGGCCTTGCACGCATACCTGATCTTGACGTTTTTATACGTGATGGCTGCCCTCAGCTCGCGGCATCTTGATCGAATGGAAGCTTCCTCGAACACGTAGAGGGGGGTGCGATATAGATGCGCAAGTTCCCTAATGTGCTCATCGGATAATATGGTCATTTTAACCGCATGATTCCCTGTCATTATACAATAATGCTGAAAGGAATCGTATTCAAGTATTTTAAGAAAGCACAATATGCCGTATAAATTGAGGTAAACCTATCAAAATTTACAATTAAGTTTGAAACAATCTCATCAACATGTTGGAATTCCTTGCAGCAGATGAACTGCGACGGCACTATAGCGGATATATATCGAATAAGTATCAAATAATGCTTACAGATGTAACTCTCGCTTGCAACATGAGCTGCCAGAAAGCGTATATAATGCGATTTCCGGCAAGGTTGGCAGGCTTGCCGCTTCGCCCGATCGAGATTGCCTGCGCGTTTTTGCTCTCGAGTTCATCCAGATAGTCGGCCCACCATTGCATCATCTTGAAGCGTTCTTCCCAGTGCTCTGCGCGGGCATAGGCGCGACGAACGTCGTTGTTTTCAATGTGGGCCAATTGCCGCTCTTTGGCGTCCGGATGCCACTTTCCGCATTCGTTAGCAGAGTGGATGCCGTTGCCCGAAAACCGTGCGCGGTAGCTTCTTCCTTGCCGTACCCCATACTTCGCAGGGCGGCGTTGAGCGTATTGTCGGAAATCGGACGCGAATCCGATCGAACACTAGGAAACAGCAGCGATCCACCACCGGAGACTTCTCTGAGTGACGTCAGGACGCTGACGGCCTGCCTCGAAAGGGGTACGCGGCGCGGCCGCCTCATTTTCATGCGTGCTTCAGGGATGGTCCACACCGAGCTTTCGAAATTGACCTCGTCCCACTCGGCGGCGCACAGCTCGCCGGGGCGGGGAAACAGCAGCGGCATCAGCTTCAAGGCGGCTCCGGTTGTAGGCTGTCCGTCAAATGCATCGATCGCCCTCAGCAAGCCACCCAAGGCCTTTGGATCGGTAATTGCTGCGCGCGACGTGACCGTCGGGCTGACGAGTGCGCCCCTCAGGGCGATAGTCGGGTCTGCCTCGGCGCGTGCGGTCGCGATTGCGTATCGAAACACGCTGCCGATGGTGGAGCGCAGTCGCCTGGCCTGCTCGTATCGACCGCGAACCTCCACGCCGCGGAGAGCGGCAAGAATTGTGGCCGAATCGATCTCCCGAACGCGTTTGTCGCTAAAGGTTGGATAGGCAAAGTCGAGCAACCATTTGACCTTGGTGATGGTCCGGTCGGCACGTCCCCCCTTCTTAAGCTTGTCAACATATTCGTTCGCGATTGAACGAAAGGTGTCCTTTACCGAACCGGTCTTGCGCAAACTGCGATCCTGTGCGGGGATCGATGCCAGACAGCAGTACGTAGCGGCTGCCACGCACACCAAAATATGCGTGCGAAGCCCTGCAGGCCGATTTCGCCATTCGCGTTCGAAACCGATCGCAGCACCGAAGATCGACGCCAGTAGAAGCCTCGCCGCAATGACTGGAAACGGGACGTATGTCGGATGGCCGAATTCTTGGAGAAGTTGTTGCATGAGTAGCCCAGGTTGCTCGACACAACGTGATCGGGACGGCCCGGTTCCCCAAGCGCTGCGGGTGCCGCGGCTGTGCGCTGTTTTGACATTTCGACCTTGGGGTGTCGGAATATTTGCATGCAAACGAGTTTTGCGACGCTATCCTCCCATCCTCAACGAAGATTCTGGGAGGAATGCATGGCTGCGCATGAGCAACATGCCGTTGAAATCGTGAGGGCCAGAGAGTGGTCGGTTTGCGTGACGGTCAATGGTACGACTACCACGGTGCCTTTCACAGCTGAGAGCTACGCGCGCTCGTTTGCAGACGGTCAGGCGTTCCGGCTGGGCGTTCAGGTAGAGCTGAGGAAGCCGGCGTAGCCGCGCGGTTTGTCCCATCGGTCACGGGTGGCTCCGACCAGCCCACCTACATCCCACACCGCGAAGGTCAGATGGTGCAGCCAGGCGCCGGGCGGGCTGAGCGGTCGGACCCTAACTCGCACACCGTCGGACCGCCCAGGAGCGCTTGGCGATCTCCTGGCCTGACGGCCGCCGCGTACGGCGCGCGCGCTACACGTCCGCATCGCGGACCTTCGAGATGCGGCCCAGAAGTTTGAAGAGCCCGACTGCCCGGGCCGCGAGGTAAGCCGCGACGTCACGCGAGCGGCGGAAGCTCGGCGGATCGTCGATCGCCGTCATGAACGAGAAAACCGTCACCGGACCGTCGCTGCGATAGTCATGAAGCAGCGGCACGGCTCGCTGCGTCCGACAATCTTCACGACGAGATCGGGCAGCGGCGCCCAGGGCCGCCAAACACCTGGTCTTCCCGGCGGTTATCGACCCCGCGGATCCTCCGATCCGACCAGAGCGGCACGTCCCGACCTCGATCCCGACCATCAGGCGACGCCTGACCGTGGCCCTGGCCACCGTCTGCAACGATGTCCGTGCTGCACAAGGGCCATGGACAGTCCGCGTCAGGCTCGCGATTTATGACGCAGTAGTACTAGGAGCATGCCGAAATAGGCTTTTGACGCTGTGAACGCGGGGGGCCGAAGCAAGGCTCCGTGACCGCGCACGTTAGCCGCTGTTCTGGTTGTTCTCGGTCGCGCGCACGAGCTCCAATCTCTGTTCCACACGCAGCATGGCTCGATCTCCGCACTTGGGGCAACTGACATCCGCGCCCGCTTTCGCCTTGCTTTGCGCGATCGTGCGCGGCTCGTTGCAGGCCTTGCAGTTCCAACTGTAGGAATGAGGCACAAAGAGGTAACTGTCGTCGGGCTGTCGCTCCGCATCGAAAAGCTGTCCACAGTTGCCGCATTCAGTCGGCTCGGCATTGTCAAGAACGGAACACCGACGCTTGATAGGGGCTCCGCACTCAGAACAGGAGATCGTGACGGAGACTGAGAAATTGGCGTTCCAAATGGTCGCTTCCAGAACGTGCGCCAACTGCCCTCGTATCGGTTCAACACGCTGCCGAATGAGTTCTGGATCAACACACCCGCGTTCGCGCGACTGCTTGATGGTCGGGATGTGTAGAAAGCTGCCAAGCTGGTGATAGGCCTTGGCGGCCCACGGTGCTTTCATGCGTCGATCTTCGCCGACTTCCATCCACTGTCCGTCAGGCGTTCCATCGGGCCCCTCTTTACACATCCGAATCCGGGACGTTTGATCCGCGCTCGGATCGGTGCGCAGCAACTCCTTCATGACCTTATCCGGCTGCCACGTTTCGAGTGCTTTGAGCGGGACTTCACTCAAATAGCCAACAATGAGCTCGTACGAGAGCGCCTCGATACATTTCCGAAGCTCAAGGCAGGCGTATATTAGATTGTCATGGTCGTCTGAACTCAGAAGGTCTGTTGCTTTTGCAAGTCGTTGTTTGGCGAGATAGCGATACTGCGGCTGCATAAGGTCGGCTCCACTGGATCGCTAAATCATTCGCAGATTCGTCGCAAGTCGCACATCAAAAGTAACCAGACGCTTGGCTCGGCCCGATGCACAACGCGACGACGGGTGCACAGCCAGGAACACGGGACGCACCCTATCTTGCCGCAGGCGCGCGGGGCGGTTATCACGCCGGCAATGCGCGCTGACCTTGAAGGCACTTAGGATGGCCTGACGATGGTCGCGCCTCGGCAGTTTGGAGGAGGAACAAGGGCAGGGAAGAACCCTACGCACTGAGCGTCTTTCGAAATAATGCCTAAACAGCTGAAATTCTTGAGGTTTTCGCGCGCATGGTTACACAGTTTGTTACACCGCTGGAACGACGACCTCAAGCTCGGCTTCTGAGTGCGCCCGCCCGATCCAACCGACTTAATTAAGCGTGTCGGATCTGACCTGATCGTCGGCTGCGAGGCCTTTGGCCGTGCGACGTGCAGCCTCATTCACCGTATGGCGCCACAGGATCGGAGGCGGAACTGACCGCTGCAATGGCCAGGCGTTCAGGATCGCTGACGATGCGTGACGGATCGCCGCTTCGATTTCGCCGGCGCTGGGACGCGTAAACCCCGGCGTCGGCTCGAGCACCGCGATCGCGCCACTGATCAACACATGCACCAGCTCGCCAAATGAGGCTGCATCGAGCTGCAGCGGGTCGGACTGGAATCGAACCGAGCGCCATCCCAAAGCGTAGCGCCAGACGAATCCGAGTGGATCGCGCAGCAACCGCTGCAGCGACGTCGTTGGCTGGACCCTCGACAAGGCTTTCTCAATCGCCGGATGGTGGGCGCCTGAGAGGCCGTCATGCGGCGGCAACTCCGAAGACCGTTGCCAGTTGCGCCAGCAAAGCTGGCTCTGGCGAACATGGGCCAGTTAGCCGGCATCGCGGGGTCTTGCCAACAGCCTGTCCGCTTCGCTGAAAGCATTCTCCGGGATCCGATCCCGCTTGTGCACGATCTCGCCGGAAGGCCAGAGGGAGCTAGCAGGCTGTTGAAAAAGGCGCTCGTCGCGGAGCTTTGACCGTGATTCATTGGCTTCGAAGGGATTCGGAGACCGATGCATGCGGGGCGGCGACGATCGAACTGGCGAACTGTTCAGCTACGTGGACCTTGAGGCGCGAGTGCGGCGCAATCATCCGCTGCGCGCGATCCGGGCGATCGTGAACGAGGCGCTTTCGGCGCTTGAGCGGGATTTTGCGGCGCTGTATTCGCTGATCGGGCGGCCATCGATCCCGCCGGAGAAGCTGCTTCGGGCGATGCTGTTGCAGGCGTTCTATTCGATCCGCTCGGAGCGGCTTCTGATGGAACGGCTGGAATACGACCTTTTGTTCCGGTGGTTCGTCGGGATCGGTGTCGACGATGCGGCCTGGGATCATTCGATATTCTCGAAGAACCGCGACCGGCTGCTGGAGGGCGACATCGCAGCGAAGTTCCTGGCTGCGGTGCTGGCACAGCCCAAGGTGAAGAAGCTTCTATCCACGGATCACTTCTCGGTCGACGGCACGCTGATCGAAGCCTGGGCGTCGATGAAGAGCGTCAAGCCGAAGAGCCCGTCCGCGGGCGAAGACCCGGAGAACGGCTCGGGTGAGCCGCCGGCAAACGGCGAGCGCAACGCCGAGGCGGACTTCCATGGCCAGAAACGGTCGAACGAGACGCATGCCTCGACCACCGATCCCGAAGCCAGGCTCTATCGCAAGGGGCAAGGCAAGGAAGCCAAGCTCTGTTTTATGGGGCATGGGCTGATGGAGAACCGCCACGGCCTTCTGGTCGACGCCTGCCTGACGCTGGCCGACGGGCATGCCGAGCGGGTGGCCGCGCTGCATATGATCGAGCCTCGCGCCGACTGTCCACAGGCGATCACCCTCGGCGCCGACAAGGCCTATGATGCGGAGGACTTCGTCAATGAGCTGCGCTCGATGAACGTGACGCCGCACGTGGCGCAGAACACGAGCGGCCGCCGTTCGGCGATCGACGGGCGCACGACCCGGCACGGCGGCTATGCCGTCAGTCAGCGCATCCGCAAGCGCATCGAGGAAGCGTTCGGCTGGATCAAGACGGTCGCCGGGCAGGAGAAGACCAAGTTCCGCGGCCGCGACCGCGTCGGGTGGGCCTTCACCTTCACTGCCGCCGCCTACAATCTGGTGCGATTGCCGAAGCTGCTGGCGGTGCCGGCATGACCGCGCCGGCAGGCTGCCAACTGATTGGCCGCTGGCGGATCGTCGAGGCCGATCTGTGGGATCGCGGCTATCTTGACCTCAGTGGACCCGCCACGATCACCATCGGAGCCGACAACCATGGCGAGATCGCCTTTGGCGCCCTGCAAGCCGGCCTCGACCTCAGCTACAGCCCCTCAACGATATCCTTCACATGGGCCGGCTTCGACGAGATGGACGAAGTCACCGGCAACGGCTCCGCCGAATTGCTCGACGACGGCTCGATCGAGATCACATTCGACTATCACAACGGCGACGAGGCCATGCTCAAGGCCAAACGTGATCCTTCTTCAACAGCCTGCTAGGCGACAAAACGCCGCCCTTGGCGTTGCGCAGCGAGCGCGACAGAACGAGTTGCTCCCTGGTATGCGCCTGAATAATTTCGAAGTGGCGCCGATCGCGCTCGGCGGCACCCAAAGGATGAAGCTTGCTGCGATCGAGCAAATGGTGAGGCAGGAGCGGATCGTCGTTTTCCGAACGCGGCCAGGATCGGCTGGTTACGCCAAGCAGGCGGGTGAACGGCCGCGGACGGGCGGCCAATTGCCATGCGGGGCACCAGACGACGCTGTTGGCTGGGTCAAGCTGGTCGGACACACGCAAAGCTTGCAACGACAGGCCGATGGCTTGCGCCGGCGCGCTTCGCAACGCCTCCTCCCACATCGCCAGGCTTCCGCCGCTCAGCAACAGCGTGCCGGCCTCTCCCGCCACCTCTGCTCCGCGCGCGAGAAGCTGATGGGAAGCAAGATCCACTCCGCCAGCTCGTCGTCGGCGCGCCGCGGCCGGGCCGCCGCCAGCACTGCTCGCCACTTGTCGAGGCTGCGCAAGCCTGCGCTTCGCGGAATTGCCGCGAACCAGTCCGGCGGAAGCAACCCGGCGAATGGGCGCGCCGGCAGGCGCCGGATCAAGCGCCAGATGCGCTCTTGATTGAGACCGTTTCCAAGGATATCGGCCAGCGCTGCACAAGCTTGGCCCTCCGGCGTGCTCCAAGCGGGCACGCCGTGGAGAAATGCAACGGCAACCCCGGCGCTTCTCGCATAGGCCAGAAAATGATCGTCCCAATCCTGTGTCGAAGTCGCAGCGATCGCGATGTCCTGCGCTTGCACCTGTCCGGTCGCCAGCAGCTGCCGGTCCAGCGCAGCGCCTCGATAACCTCCGACTTCGGGTCCGCGCTCGCCTCGGCGGATTTACGGATCGGAGTAGTCGCAGTCCTTCTTTGGATCGACCCTCTAAACCATGCGTGTTCGACAGGCGCCGGCAGTTCCCAAGTGAGGTCGTTGACGCGAGCGAGCTCTTTGAGAAGAGGCAGCCAAAGCGGATCGACGTCCACCACTCCCGAAAGCGTAACCGGACCCAGCAGGCTACGGGCGAGATCGATCCGCCTGTTGGCTGCATCACGAAGATCGCGCGGCAGCATATGCGCGGCTGGGATGTGATCGCGAACGTAGGCCTCGATGCGATGAAGATCGTCAAATCTCGGCGCCTCGCCTGCCAATGACGACAGATCGAGATCCGCTCGCCAGGCGCAGTCGAGCGCGTGCAGAACTGCGCGCGGCAACGCCGGCAACGCCGCCACCATTCTGATATCGCCAAAGCTTTCGGAAGCCAGCGCGGCCTGGATTGCCGGATAGAGAACATCGGTGCCGGCAGGTGTGGCAAAACCACCAACCAGCCGCGCTGCAAGCAGAGGCAGAGTTACGATCTCGCGACCGATCGCTCCGCTCCGCGCCGCAGCGACGCGGGCGCTGCGAAGCGCCAACATGCCATCGACGACGTAAATGGAGCGACTAGTCATCGTATTTTGGTCGTGTTGTTCCAACCGGCATTGTGCTCGCTCAAAATCACCGGCTATTGAAGCTCAGGCAGCCTATACATCCCAAACTTGGCAGTTTGTCACGGCAAAGGCTTGTGTCGATGTTGGCTTGACCTTCGCCTTCATGACTGAGTTTCGCGCGTCGGTCGAGCCAGTTAGGGCTACCTTCCCGACCTGGAGGGTGATGCCCTCAGGAATTCAGCGAGCCGTCGCTTCACGACATCAAGGTTGCCCAATTCGCACTCCCAAACGACAAGCGTTCTCCAGCCTTGTGCCTCAAGCTCATCCAGAGCGATTTGGTCCCTCGCCGCGTTCCTGGCAAGTTTCGGCTTCCAGTACTCGACCCTCGATTTAGGCTGTCGGGCGCGGCTGCACGCCGGGTCTGAATGAGCGTGCCAGAAACAACCATGCACCATGATTACCGCCTGACGCGAAGGTAGGACGATGTCCGGTTTTCCCGGAAGATCGGAACGGTGCAATCTGAAGCGATACCCGGCGCGGTGCAGAATCGAACGCACAATACGCTCGGGGGTGGTGTTCTTCGCCCGAACGGCGCGCATGACCGCGCTTCGCTTTTCGGAGGAGATATTGTCGGCCATGTCGAATGAATTGGTTTCGCCCAATTAATGCACAACATTTGTCGGGGAATTTGCTGTCAGATAGAGAACCAGGCAATTCACATATTCTGTGGCCTTATCGTTTGGCTCCCAAACAAGCTTGCAGATGCCGTTCGTCGCTCCTAAAAGGAGAATCGGCAAATCACATTAGGTGAGCAAGTTCGCGAACAGCAGCCGAAATGGCTCCGCCAGTGTCGAGGAGAGTGGTAATTCCCAATGGCGAGGGGGCGTTCTTGGGGGCGACATACAAGTACTACGAGTTTTTCGCCGGCGCGGGTATGGCACGTGCCGGACTTGGGGATGGCTGGAACTGCGTATTCGCAAATGACTACGACGAACTGAAGCGGACATCCTACGCGGAGAACTGGGGCGACGATCATTTGGACGGGCGCGACATTGCACTAGTCGAACCCAATGATCTTAGCGGCCTGGTTGATTTGGCATGGGCATCCTTCCCTTGCCAAGACTTGTCGCAGGCCGGCGCAAAGCTCGGCATTGGCGAAGCTTGCGGAGACGCGGCAACCCGCTCGGGCGCCGTTTGGCCGTTCCTTAGACTCATGCGATGCCTGGCGGACGAACGGCGACATCCCGTCTTGCTCGCGCTTGAGAACGTCGCTGGACTTCTCTACGCGAACGGCGGCGCGGATTTCAGGGCCATCTGCACGGCACTAAGCGAAATCGGCTACCGCTTCGGGGCATTGATGGCGGATGCCTCGCATTTCGTGCCGCAGTCTCGCCCGCGCGTATTCATCATCGCGTTGCGTCGGGACGTTCCGTTGCCAACCGGAATTCATGCCGAGCTTCCTACAAACGCTTGGCATACGAAGATTCTTTTGCGAGCCCGCGCAGGCCTTGGAGCCGCTGATGCGGTGAACTGGGTGTGGTGGACCCCCAGCGATCCGCCCGCGACGACGCACGTGCGGCTCACCGACGTAATCGACCTTAGCGACGATGCCGAGTGGAACTCCGATGATGCAACAAATCGGTTACTGGGGATGATGTCCAAGCCCCAGTTGATCCGACTCGCGGAGGCGAAAGCCATGGGCAAACCTGTCATCGGCAGCCTCTACCTCAGGATGCGCCCAAACGGTAAGGCAGGGAACATCCAGCGCGCGGAGATCGCATTCGGCGAGACACTCGGGTGTCTGAGAACCCCCAAGGGCGGCGCCTCCAGACCGCGGATCGTCGTGGCCGACGGCGAGAGAGTGCGAACGCGGCTGCTGTCCGAACGCGAGGCTGCTTCGCTGATGGGCCTGGGCCGCGACTTCATACTACCCAAGACTTATAACGAATGCTTCCGTTTAATTGGCGACGGCGTCGTCCCTGCGGTGGTTCGGTTCTTGGCCGACACTCTGCTCGAGCCGCTGGCTAATCACGCGAAAGCGTTTGTCAGCCAGTCGGCGGACCAGAAAGCGTCCGCATGAATGCGGCCGCGCAGGCATCGGACGGCTTTCCAGCAACCCTGTGTGACTGGGAACATACCCTCACGAGAGCGCTGCTGCGTGTAGACGGCGGCAACGTCGATCCCATCCGATCTTTTGAGATAACGCCGGAAGCTCTAGCGAAGCATTGCGGACACACGGCTGACCAGGCGGAGGAAGCCGAGCGCGCCTTCAAACGCGCCCTCGTCCGGGATCCGCGTCTTTACTGGTGCCTCCAGTACGGCAGGTATTGGCCAACCACCTCGGAGGTGTCCAACTGCATGGCTATCCTCGCGCTGAGCCTGCTCGTCGACAGTCTGCTGGACGGCGAATATGAGGGTCAGGGCCAGTATCGGGCCAAGCTTGCGCAATGGCTCGGCACCCATCGTTCTCTTATGAACCTGCGCGGCATAGCCGCGATGTGGGTGGATCTCGCCGCATGGCTCGACGGCAAGGTCGAGTCAGGCGCGCCTTTCCGCCGGCTCGTACTCCCCGACAGTCCGAAGACGTGGACTCATATCGGGTACACGCGATACCTGTCATTCCCGACCAAGCGCGATGTCACCTTGCTCCGAAGGCAGGTCGAACGAAACCCCGATATGGCCGAACATCCGAGGGTGCTCGTAGGTGCCCTTGATCCGTTGGTTCGCAGCGGGGCCGTGTCATACGGTTTCAAGAGCGCGTTCGAAGACTTCAGGCGAGCACTTCGAGCGGGCACCGCCTCAATAGACCACAGGTTCTGGCGTCTGCTCACCGTCGCTGCCCAGCTCGCGGGTCATAATGAAGCGGCGCAGGCTTCGTTGTTCATGGAGTTCAACGAAGATGGGGAGCGTCGCTACCGAGCCAAGACCAACGCCGCGTCGAACCAATCATTTCCACCGGATCTCGGAGATGCGGTGGTATCGCCGATTCTCGGAAGCAGCCAGAACCTGGGGCCATCAATCAGACGCGGCATTCTGTTCTTTCGCTCCAACGGTCTCGCCAGTTGGTCCGCGGTCGGCGAGCCTCCAATGGGCATCGGACCGTTCCATCTCGCGGTCGCCGATCGCCACGCCCGGTCCGCCTCGGTCACCGGGACGCGCTTCGAGCGCTCCGGCACGTGGCACGTCACGACCTCGCCTGTTGCGCAGGGCGCAATAGCCGACGTTTTAATCAAGCTTGGAATCCGTGACGCAAAGCAAACTGTGCGCATAATCGACTTGGCTGAGGGCGTGCGCGTGGGCAAGGATTGGCTCGGCTGCCCTCGGTACCTTCCCCTTGTCGAGGGAGCGAGCGAAGATGTCGAAGTCATGCCGCTTTCGGGCGACAACGCGTCAGCTCTTGCCTGCGTTGATGGCACTCTTAGGGCAGAACGCCCGGTCGACGGCGACTTTGCTTTAGGCGACAGCGAGGGCCGCTGGACTCGCCGGGTAAGATTTGTGCCTCTGGCTGAGGTCCATCCTAGTTTAGACGCAGTTGCCTATTCGCAGCCGTGCCAAGCGGAATGGCGTTTGGCGACTGCTCGGCCAACTGATCGCGCGCAACCAGCGGATGCCGAGTGGACCGACCAACCTTATGAGCATCAGGATATGCTCGAAGCGCTCTACGCGTCCGGCAGAAGCGGTATTCCCGAAGGCGAAGCCGTGGCGATCATCGACCGTGCTGTCGGCTCGCGCGCTTGGGACATGTTGCGCACCCTCCAAGAAGCCTCATTTCTCAACGCCCGACTACGCGAACGCTGGCGCGGACGCGTTTTCACGCTCGGCCATCCAACGCTGACCGAGATCAAGACCGATGTCGGTGCCGCGATGGTGGTCTCCGGCGCGTTGCCGGCCCGCCTTGAACAGGACTTCCGGGAAACTGTGATCCTGCAGGGAGGAACTCCCTTCCGCCGATTGCTGGAGAGATCGCAGGCGCCCGCGCTGGTCGGTGCGCTTCACGTGAACGCGTCCGCCCTTGCCGACGCGCTGGGCTGGGCGATCGCGAAGGGAACCGCGTCTCCTGATGGGAGCGCCGGCACGCGGCTCATTGAAACTACGGTTGCAGGAAGGAACTATGGGGCCACCGGTGTCTGGGACTGGTCGTTCGGTCGTTTTCGCGCGAGTGCTAGCTCGGCTGGAGCGGTGTCGCTAGTCCGGCTCGTTCATCCAGATCGACGGGACCACGATTTGTACCGCGTGACCGGCGTAAGGCAGCGCACTTTTACTTCTCGCCACGCCGCGATCCTCGATGCACACCTCCAGGCGAGTCGGCCGCTCTTCCGGCTTCACGAGGACAGGATCAGGCGTATCCCGGCTGAGGGCGCGCTTCCGCTTGAGGTCGCAGCGGCGCTGCGGCTGCGGCGTCTGGTGAATGCAGGGATCTCCGCCCATGGTTGGGAATACGCAGTTTCCCTAGATGATAGTAGATGGCTGACCGGACTGATGCCGGGTTTGATTGAAGGGGTATGTCACTCGGTCGATGCCGAGCTTGCCCGGACTTCCCGCCGCGGCCGCGGCGCGCGCCGGCCCCTATGGATTGGAGGGAGCATCGGGGCATGAAAGCCGACAACCATCCGACACAGTCAGTCTCTTCGGGCTCGGAATCGAAGCTGTATATCGGTCGGTTCACGCGCCGCCAAGGCAATTACGGGACGGTGGCCGTTGTGGGCCGCGTGGGAGATGCTGGCATCGATGTCATTGAGGAACCGAAGCGCCTCTTTCCGCGTGACGGGCTTGTCGAAACGCACGGGGTGGTCCACGCGGGCCTTGCTGTCGGCGATTGGGTCGAATTCTCTGCGACCAAGAACCAGCGGCCGCGCTGCCCTGAATACAAGGCCGCGCACCTAAGGCGGATTCCGCGCTATGCGGTCTTGCCCGATGCCGAAGATGCGGTCTATCGCGCAATATTGACTGGCGAAGGGTGGCGAGGCGACAAGCGGGCCGGACTCTGGGCCTTGCGCGTTTCCGGCGAACGGGTTCTCGTCGTGGAGCTCGAGGCAAAGAAGGATGGCGCTCTGCGCATCGCGCGCAAATCGGCGCGCGATGTGCGGTGGTGGGACTACGATGAGCTCTGTGTCTCACGTGTGCCGACCGACGAAGAGAATATCTACTTTCCGCCTACTGAGAGACCTGCGGGCATCTTCGACTGGTCCAACGAGGCCGACCACGTAGCGCAAGTCATCCGCTCGCTATCGGACGCGAATGATCCCCATATCGCCGACCTAATCTCGTGGCTCGAGATGCACCACGAGGAGCAGACTGGCCGCGTTTTCGCAGGGGCGATGGATCATGACGCGGCCCAGGCGTCGCTTCGGTCGGGCGAGTTAGCCCAGCGGCTCCGCGCCGATCGCGAGCTCATGAAGGCATATCTGGATGCTGCGCTCGACGACGATGACGTGCGCGATTCCGTGGCGCAATGGGCGCGAGAGGGCCACGGAGCCGAAGCGGATCGACTTCGGAGTGAGCTCGAGCGCGAGATTGCCGACGAGCGAACCCGCCTGACGAAAGAGCTGGGCAAAGAGATAGAACAGAACAAGAAGGAAGGGCTCGAGCGGCTGACGGTCGAGATCGCGGCGCTTGCCGAGCAGCGTCGCCATACGCTTGCGGCCGACGAACGAGTGGCTAGGGAAGATCTCGAAAACAAACTGAAGGAGCTTGATGCTCGTTTCGGCCAACGCAAATCCGAACTGGGACTCGAGATATCCCGGCAGGAGGAAGAGCTGGCGGCGGTCGGAAAGGCGGCGGTTGCGGCGACACGCGAACTCGATTTGCTTAATGCGGACACCGAGGAGGCGCGTTCGCGTCTGCGCGAAGCTTCCACCGAGGTCGATCGTCTGCTTGCGATTTCGGAAAAGCTGAGCGCGCCTGCTGCGACCGCAACGCCCTATCAGAAGACAGGTCCCGCGAATGGCATCGGGCCGCGGTTCCCCGAGCGGCCCACCGTGCATGCCCATGAAAAAGGCCGTGCCATCGCTCAGAACCTCCTCCTCACCGACAACGGGAAGGATCAACTCCGTCGGTTGGCGGTGCTGACCCTAGCGGGGGAGGTCCCTATTCTCTTTGGCTCAGACGTAGCGGATTTCCTGCGAGTCGCAGAAGCGACGCTGTGTCCCGGCCGTTTCACCGTGATCGATGCCGATCCAACGCTCATTTCGCTCGACGACCTCTGGTCCCGCGCGGGCAGCGGCGCTCCAACGCTCGTCGCGGCTGCGGCAGCAGCTGCGGAGTCCGGCGCCGTGTTGGTTGTCATTAGGGGCATTGATCGCTCAGGCGCCCGATTCTGGCTACCCACGCTGCGCGACGCGATACGCGGCGGCGGGCTGCCGCGGGGGCTCCTTGTTTGCTGCACCGTCGCCGACCGCAACCATGAAGAGGTTGCGGCGCTGCCGGACGATATCCCGTGGATCGATACCGAAGGCACGTTCGTCGCCGGCGCCGCCTTTGCTGCGCCTGTGGCTCTCAGCCCGATGATGCTCGACCTCTCGGCGATTGATCCGGCCGCCGCGCCAGAAGACTTTTCAGAGGCTGCCCAAATCGTCCCCAAGCTTGGCTTCAAGCCTAGCATCGGCCAGGCGATGCGGGTTGCCCGGATATTCGCTGAGGCTAAGGCGCTGCTTGACGACTACGACGCGCGTCGGATCACTATCGAGCTTGCTCGCTCGATCTCTGGGCAAGCGGGCTAAAGACACTATAACGGGGGGTATCATGCTTGATCCGATCGGCGGGTTCGACCGTATCAGGGACTTCTTTATCTCGTATATTGAAACCAGCTTCCGCATCGCTGACCGATCCGTCGCCGAAGAGCGAAGGCGGCTGCTCAGGAAGACCAACGTCTTCGCCACCGCGTCGTTTATCGAGCCAGTGTTGCGATACCGGACGCATGCACTCACCATCGACAAGATGGTCGGCGTGGCTGATGGGCCGCTCGCCGCCCTTCCACGCCCGGTGCAGGTGGCGTTCGCCGAGCTTGCCCTTTCCGGCCTATTCGACGGCAAGGACGGGACCGGCGAAGTGCGGCGGACGGGGCTGTATGATCCGTACAAACATCAGATAGAGATGCTGGAGCGCGGCATTAAGCCCGGGCAGCCTGGAATTGTAACCTCGGGCACGGGCTCGGGCAAAACGGAAAGCTTCATGCTGCCGATCCTTGCTGCCATGTCGCGCGAGGCGATCGGCTGGTCCAGGCCAGCAACAGCCTACTTGGCCTCCCCTTGGTGGGAGCGGGACCGGATTCGGTGGAGCCCACAGCGCCAGGGCGAGAACCGACCGGCGGCGATGCGTGCCTTGGTGCTTTATCCGATGAACGCGCTTGTCGAGGACCAGATGGTGCGACTGCGCCGCACGCTCGATTCCGATGAGGCCAGGAAGGTCATGGACGAGCGATTTGAAGGCAATCGCATTTTCTTCGGCCAATACACGTCGTCGACGCCGGTTACGGGTTATGAGGCCCATCCGCGCCTATCGTCACATGAACCCGAGAGGAAGCGTCGACAGCGCCGTGGTCGGGAGCTGCGCGCCGCCATGCGGAAGGCGGCTGACGATCAGGCGGCAGCGCGAATCCACGACGATGTCGAGCGCGCCAAGGCTGAAGCGGAGGGCCGACGGGTACCCGATAAGACGCGATTCATCTTCCCTTCGCTCGATGGCGGCGAGGTGCTCTCGCGTTGGGACATGCAGGTGACACCGCCCGACCTGCTCGTAACGAACGCCTCGATGCTCGGAGCTATGCTGTCCCGCGAGGTGGAGGAGCCAATCTTCGAGAAGACGAGGGCTTGGCTGCAGGGAAGCGACGATGCTTACTTTTACCTGGTCTTCGACGAACTGCACCTGATCCGTGGCTCGGCTGGAACCGAGGTATCGTTCCTTGTGAAGTCGCTTATCAAGCGGCTTGGCCTCGACCATCGTGACCACCGCCACAAATTGAGGATACTCGCGTCGTCGGCATCGCTCCCGATGGATGGCGAGGCAGGAGCGCAATCCAAGCGGTACTTGCGCGACCTTTTCGCTCCGTTCGGCACCAGCGCTGGCCCTGGCGATCCCGGAAGCACAGACGAGAGCTTCTGGACGGAATGCGTTGTAAGGGGCGAGCCGGAAGTCCCTGGTTGGCACGGCGGCGCTGTCGATCCGCAGCCTTTCGTCCGGCTCCTTCAGGCGGCGCGGCCCGATGAAACGGGTTTCGTTGCCAAGGTGTCGGAAACCGGCGAGCTAGATGCCGCGCTCGACGAGGTGGCCCAGGCTCTCGAGGTCACTGAGACCGGGGACCAGCGCGTGGCGCGCATTGCCGAGGCGGCTGCTGCGCTTATTACCAGTTCCTGCAGGGAAGGCGAGGGCGTGCGCGCGACCAGCATCGAGCAACTGAGCGCGCGGCTATTCGACGGCCAAGGCGGAGTGAACGCTGTCCGAGGGCTTATGCTTGCTCGTGCGTTGCCGGAGAGCGGCCAATGGCGGGGCAGCGTCAAGCAGGGCACCCCGTCGTTCAGGATCCACTCCTTTGTCAGGAACGTGGAGGGACTCTTCGGCGCGCCCGAGGTCAAGGACGGCAAGGTAGGGTTCTTGGACCTGAGCGTCGAGCGAGGGCTGTCCCATGCCCAGCCAGAGGATGGTCAAGTCCGCGGGCGACGATTGTTTGAAATGTTGTACTGCGAAGCCTGTGGCGATCTCCTGCTCGGAGGTCAACGCGGCCGTCAGGTTGGAACGCATAGCGCTACTGAATTGCTGCCGTCGACGGCGGAGCTCGAAAATCTGCCAGAAAGAGCGGCGGCTGAGTATTACGACAAGATGTCGTTTGACCAGTTCGCGGTGTTCTGGCCCAGCCGAGAAGCGCCACAGGTCGACGGTCGGGGTTGGGATGGCTGGGAGGCGGCGTACCTCGATCCGGCATCAGGCGTCGTCGCGCTTGGGGAGACTATTCCCGTTGGCCGCATCGGGGGACGGCTATATCATCAGAATGCCGCTGCGGCACCCAATGGCCGGCGCACCGCGCAACCGTTCTGCTGCCCAAAGTGCGGGACTGATTACTCTAACCGTCCAACGACATCACGCTCGCGCTCGCCAATACGGGCGTTCCGCACTGGCGTCAGCAAGGCATCGCAACTCGTTGCCACCGAGCTCTTCGAACTGCTCTACGCGGTCGGTGCCGAGGCCAAGAGCATTGTCTTCTCGGACAGCCGGCAGGATGCCGCAAACCAATCTCTCGAAATCGAGCGGCTGCATTTGCGCGACCTGCGGCGAGAGATCCTCGTAACCGTGGCGCGCGACTATCTGGCCCGAGTGGCGGCCGGCATGCTTGACACCGATGCGGGCCTCGCGGAGGCAAAGAGGCTGATGCAGGCGGGAGATCACGCCGGTGCCGCGAAGATTTTCGCTCAGCTCGGCAGCCAAGCTCACGACCCGCAGGTCTCGACCGACAACCACAAGGTCCAGCTTGAACGCCTATTCAGCTATAAGGGTGAGTCCCAGGGCGTAGGCGCCCTCATTGAGGAATACGTCAACCTCGGCATACATCCGTTCGACGAAGTCGGGCGCAAGCCGTACCAGCGGCGGCCCTGGTACGAGGCGTTCGAGAAGTCAGACGATATCGTGACTTACGCTCCTTGGCTGGATGACACCCAGCAAAGAGAGCTCGGCATCTTGATCGAGCGAGAGCTTATGGAGCTCGTCGACGATGTCATATTCGCTAACACTTTCTTCGCACTTGAAGAAACCGGGCTAGCATACCCATCCATCAGCCGGGATACTGGTCCTACAATCGACAAGCTTGACGCTTGGCTGCGAGTGTTCGCCAGCGCGACGCGCGTCAGAGAGAACAAGTACTTCGACAACGCCCGGATCACCGAATGGAATAGGGGCTCGAAGGTGCCCCCGACGAACCGAGTGCGCCGCTTCGCAAACGCTCTGCACGGGCCTAATGCGGTACCCGAACTCGACGACGTGCTGACGGAGTTCGGAAAATGCGGACACGTGAACGGCATCGTTCAGGTAGGCCGTGTCTTCCTGAGAATCGCGCAGCCGGGCGATCCGTACTGGCGTTGCGCGTCCTGCGAACGCGTCCACCTGCACCGCGGCGTCGGTAAGTGCACGCGATGCTACAAGGACCTGTCGGCGGAGCGGACTGGGCCCGTCGAGGAGCTTTGGGAGACGAATTTCCTCGGGCGGCGGATTGTGCGCGGCAAGCAAGACGAAGTCGCCCGCTTCCGCTTGAGGTGCGAGGAACTGACGGGACAGACGGACGACTTTTCGGATCGATTGCGCAAATTCAAGGGCATTTTCGTCGACAAGCTGGGCGAGGTGGCGCGGCTTGCCCGCGAAATCGATATGTTGTCGGTCACCACCACCATGGAGGTGGGCATCGACATCGGCTCGCTGCAGACCGTCTACCAGGCAAACATGCCGCCGCAGCGGTTCAACTACCAGCAGCGAGTCGGCCGCGCCGGCCGCCGTGGCCAAGCATTCTCGTTCGTCATCACATTCTGCCGAGGGCGAAGCCACGATGCCTACTACTACGCTCACCCGGCGGCGATCACTGGCGACCCGCCGCCGCCTCCGTTCTTGGCGACCGGCCACGATCCGATTCCCGAGCGCCTTCTGACAAAGGTCTGGATGCGTTCGGCCTTCCAGAAGGTGCGCGACGATTATGTTGATGCCGGAGGAACATACCCGGGCGACTTGTTGGTGCCGCCCGACGTACATGGCGAGTACGTTCCGACAGATGACTACTACGACGATCCTGAAAACGCCGATTGGAAGGGTAGGCTGTGCAATGCGCTCAACGCGACTATCGGCGTACGTGATACGTTCATCGAGGCAGCCTGCATCGACATGGCCCAACGCGAGCGCATTCGCGCCAAGGTGACATCCGACTATCTAATCGACGAGATCGAAAGCCAGAGAAGGTTCAAACCGGCGAACCACCAAGGCTTGGCGCAGTTTCTCGCCGAGCGCGGCCTGTTGCCGATGTATGGGATGCCAACGCGCGTCCGGCAGCTTTACCTCGGCCTGCGTCCTGACTCCGACGAAAGGGATACCGACTATGACTGGTCCACCATGGACCGTGATCTGGATACCGCAGTCTTCGAGTTCGCTCCCGGGTCGGTGCTTACGAAGGACAAGCAACGGCACAAGGTCATCGGCTTTTCTGGAACGCTCGCACCGCCGGAACGACGCGGCAGGGATATTTCGCTAGCGGGCCTCTCCCATTGGAGGGAGTCGGAGCATCGGGTAGCGCTGTGCTCGGCATGCGGGTCGGCAAAATACAGTCAGGAGAGACCCCAGAGCCCAGAGCCGTGCGATGACTGCAGTGTCAACATCGAACCTGACCAGTTCAACGACTACGTTACGCCCGCGGCGTTCAGGACCGACTTCCATCCTTCAAGCGCCGACCTTGACGTGGTCGGCCGCATGGCGGTGCGAACCGTCGCGACGGTGCTGCACGACGGCGAGCCCGTAGACGCGGGACATCTGCGCTTACGGCGCGGCGCAGGCGTGACCATCATGCAACTGAACGATGGCACCGACGATGATATGGGTCAACCGACGCGCTTCACGGTGCAGGAGGCCGAGGATCTCGTTGTCGGTGTTCCCAGGATGGCGCCGACTACGCTCGGTGCCTCTCAAGCGATTGAAGTTGGACAGCTGACGCCGCTAGGCCGCTGGGTGCCAGATCCAGCGAGTGAGCGCACTTTCGGCCTTATCGCCAAAAAGGAGACGCACGCGCTCTATCTTGAACTGTTGGCCTTCGACGAGCGCCTGACGCTAAGCCGAGTCGCAAGGAAGGGCGGCCACAGCCATTTGCCCACCCGGTCCGCCGCGATCAGTGCCACGCAAATTCTTGTCCAGAAGGCAGCGCTCGAGCTCGATGTCGCATCCGACGAGTTCGAGGCGCTCGAACCGCGCCTGCGCGACGGCAGGCCGATGCTCCAGATGGCGGACTCGCTGATCAACGGCTCCGGCTTGTGTCGCCGTCTCGGCGAAGACCGAAGCGACGGCACCCCTCACATCGTCCACCTGATACACGAAATCCTCTCAGATGGTGCGAAATGGCCCCTGGTGGACTTCCTTAGGCAAGACGAAGAGGGTGAACATGCCGCACGATGCCAGACATCGTGCTATCGATGCATCCAGCGGTACGGGAACCGCTTCTACCACGGCTTACTCGACTGGCGGCTTGGCCTCGCATATCTGCGTGCGCTGGTGAGGGCGGATTACACCGCCGGCCTCGATGCGAAGGACCAGGATCTCCCTGAGACAAGGGGCTGGCACGATCGGGCGCTGGCGCTCGCTCAAGCAGTGGCGGGTATGCGGCCGGGATCGCTTATCGCTGAGCTCCACCAGCCCTCCGGTCTGCCAGCGCTTCGGGAGCGACACTCGGGCGGAAACACCTTCCTGATAGCCAATCCGCTGTGGCGCACCGACGGCGATTTCGGCCGCGGGCTAAGCGGAGGGGCGACAGTGCGATTCGTCGACAGCTTCAACCTGGAGCGACGACCCTTGCGCGCTATAGAACTTGCGCTCGCGGACTGAACGTAAGGCAGAGGTGAGGCAGCCGACTCCGGCTTGAGGCATTTCCGTAAACCTCCCAGCCGAGGCGATAGTTCAAATGGCGCTTTCTATGATCGCTAGATCGCCGCGAGGCTTTTCGCGGCTGGACCCGCACGAGCACATATGCAGTGACAGGGGGAGAGTGTGAGGGGATTTGATGAGTACAACGATGTGCGATCTAGGAAAGACACTGCCGCTACTGATCGGCGGTCTGCTGGACCGGGAGACGAAGCTTAAGCGGGGGCGGTTCCGCGAGGAGACGATGACCGACATCTTCACCGGCGCACTTGCGGCATTCGCCGGACCCGAACTTGTCATCCAGTATCCAGACGAGGCCGTGACAGGCGGTGACCTTGATCTGCGGTTCTGGCACGTAGCTACGGGGCACGAACTCCAATTGAGGATACAGGCCAAGCGCCTCAGTGCCGCTCGCAACGCCAGGAAGGCAGTGAATATTGCGCATCGCTCCTATCATGAGTTGCTGCACAAGCCCCCTCGCACGACCAAGTTCCAGTTTGAAACCCTTGTGGATGCGCCAGCACCTTGGGTGCCGCTCTACATGTTTTACAATCATCAATCTGCGGCGGATGACCGCTACTTCGCGAGTGCCGGCCCGGCGGTAAGCGGAGTGAACCTGGCCTTTGCTGCCGATATCGCAAAAGAGCTGACGGCAAAGCTCAAGGCCGCGAAAGCCACGCCGAAGTCAGTGAAGCACCACAAGCGGCTGTGCCATCTCCGCAAGCACCTGTTCGGTCTGGAGGCAATATTGTGTCCGAGTGGCGATTGGGGTGGAGCAGGCGTGCCGTCGCCGGACCTGGTCTTTGCCTCGCTTCTCGGTCGCTGGGAGGTAAGCGGCAAGGGAAACGGACGGACGAAGGACGAGGACAATGCCATGCGCATCCGGTCAGACCCGTCTCGCGTCTCTCCTGAGGGGGGCTCTGGACGGCGCATTTCTGATGGGCCTTCCATAAGGGTAGATCATACACTCGAACGTCCGGCAGTCACCTTTATCTCTGGACGGACTGGCGACAGCCGCACCCCTATCATCACAGAACCTTCCAGGGGATAGCGGCGCTTGCTGCTAGTCTTGTCAAAAGAACGGATCCTTGTCGGTATCTTCGTTTCGATGAAGGACTGCGATGCGGCAGGATTCGGTAACCGGCCATGTACCATTGAGGTCCTGGGAAACGCACGGAGGGTTTTGGCCAGCAGCTCAAGAACGACATCCGACATTCATGGCTGCCGATTCACCTTGGCCTCGTTTGCTTTAGTCTGGACGATGCAGATTCCTTGGGATTGATCCTAGAGGCCTTCTTCCGTGCCCCTTGGCTTTTTGGCTTGCCCGCGGCCGCCAGTGTAAGTGCGGGACGGCGCGGCTTCCCGGCTATCCTGTCGGCGGCCTCGCGCCAAGTCGTGCTGTCGGTCAGGTGCGATGGCTTGACCTTCAGCCTCTCACATCCCGGTATTTCCCTGATCGTCTCGATGAGGCTCTGCGCCTGGTTCTCATAAAGCCAGGGATTGATGTACACAGAGTCGATCCACTCGTGCGGGCAATCGACGAAGAGGGCTGGCTGCTGGTCGGCGGCGGTCTCGATGACGATCCGATATTCGTCTTCATCTTTGAAGCCGTACCGCTTCAGGAAAGGGAGATCCTCGATGTCGGCCCTCGAGAGTTTCTTCACCTCAGCCAGTTTCAGGTAAGTGACCTCGTCGTACCTGATCTGGGTGCCGGGCCCCGGCTGGTGACTGCCGAGAAAGGTTTCGAGCGGCCGCCGCTTCAACACCAGACAGGCGCCGGATGCCCCGCCTGCGAAAATCTTCCAATGGTGATAAGTCTCACCGCAGAGTGCAGCGCACATGCCATAAAGGCCGCCCGCGTTTTTGTGGTTCTTGTACACCCGCATGAACAGCCGATCGTTTCGGTCATCCCAGCTTTCGGGGTTCAGGATCGCCAGCTCCTGCCGCCGCAGGGTGTCAAGCAACGCGGCAATTGACATATAGCGTCGGATGCTCATCCTCTTCTTCGGCATCTACCCCTCCGATGATCTCCCGCGACGGAAATAGCACAATCGAACGCCGGCAACCTAGGGTTAGAAGCGGATGCTACGAAGACGTTCACACCTGAGCGAAACCTCTTCCGGCGCACAGCGTGGTCGGCTGCTTGACTGAAGGCTTGGGCTATCCCAACCCGAACTCGATCCCGCCAAACCCTTGGGAGGCAGCAGGGTTCATCGTACCGGCGATGGCCGTCTCTGGAGCGTTGAGCTCGACCTGCATGATCCTGGGGGTGGAGCGCATCGACGCCAAACGCAGCAGCTGCGCAATGGTCATGGCGCCGACCGCTGCCCCCACGAACGGAACCGCAGCACTGGCTTCAGCCAGTGAGAAGGTGCCGCAGCTGTCGAATTTCTTGGCGTGCTCGCGATACGCAGGCTTTTCGAGCATGGCATCGACGTCCTTCGGCTTGGCGGCTTGCGCCCAAAGCCCGTTCGGGTCGACACCCTTCGGCACAACGCGAATCTGGCCGATCTCGAAGTCGAAGGCGCCGTGACCGACACCAGCATCGATCAAGAAGTCGTGGCCAGCCTCGGCGATCGCCAGCCGCGCCGTCGGTTCGTCGAGGCTGGTGAGCACTACAGGCGGATCCTGGTCCGTCAACTTCATATCGCCGTAGTTCCGGCGCTCGAGCAGCGACGTCGTCCAGCCGGCGCCTTCGAGCCACCGCGCCGCCACCCGAGCCTTCTTACTCTTCAGCTCATAGTCGGATAGGTCTGTCACCAGACCCGTGCCAACGTTTTCTTCGCCGACGGTCTGATCGTCCTGCAGGATCGCGTGCATGTCAGCGACGGGAAGCAAAGCAAGGTTCCACAAGAAGCCCTGACCCAAATGCCCGAGGCCGATCAGCCAAAGCGAGCGCGGTAGCGTCAGGACCTGCGGAGCCGGTTCAACTTCGCCCTCATGCCCCCAAGGTTGCCAGAGCGAGATCACAGCGCGGCGGTTGATCGAATGACGCCGCCCGATAGCGTTGGCGAAAACCTGTCGCACGGCGAGCGCTCCGGCAAACACCCCGGCGAGCGGGTTGCCGGAACTGCCGCAGCGCTCGTCATCCCAGCCTGGAATCACGCCGGCGCTCCAGCCGCTCCACCAGCAGCGCACAAATGCCTCAACACCGGGGGTGCTCCCCATCGCGATGACATGGGTTACACCCGGCGGTAACGACGCCGAAACCTTGGTGCCGCACGCAGCCGCAGATGTGAATAGGCTGCTTCCCAGGGGCAATTTTGCCTTGAGGGGAACATCGCACGGACAGACGAGCGTGGCCGTTCCGAAGCACTTCACGGCGGCGTTGAGGGAGGTGAGCACTGCTGCCTGTGTTGCCGCCGTGGCAATCTGTTCACCGCTGGTGACCACGGCGACGTGCACCGCATCGAGCGCGGCCGCGGCCTGGTCGAAGTCCTGCTTGCTGCCGGACGCATCGGTTATCACTTTGGCGATGCGCGAGCGGCGGAGATGGGGGGTCATTTCGAACTCCTGAGCCCGAGCAGAGGCGCGGCAGCATGGGAGTGGTCGATCCACCTGCCGTTGCCCAGGTACTCGTACTGACCAATGCCGCCGGGGATCGCAGAGCCGGCGGCAAAATCGGGAAGGATAAAGGCGAAGTGGCCGCCGCGTGGCATAACCGGATCCGTCTGGTCTGACGCGCTCTGCCCATAGTGACCGGGATGGACATGCACATCGGCAACAACGTGGTATTGTCGCTCGCGACAGATTTCCCACAGAAGCGGCAGCTTGTTGCCGTTGAAATGGACGATTCCGCTATCGAGGGAGTGTGGATCGAGATCATCGTAGTAGACAAACGCATGGATGACCTTAGGTCCCTTGGCAGGGGCCTCGCCGACAAGGAAGGCGCCGCTTTCCCGCCGCCCGCCGAGCGTCCGCCGCTTCAGCTCCGCGGCTCCCGCCAACCACAAGGCCTCGTCGCAGATAATGCGTGGCTCAGGCCGCCCGAGCAGCCAGCCAAAGAGCCTGTTCAGAAACGAGTGCATAGAGCTGCTCCATAATGAAGGTGACTTCGCGGTTTCGGTGCCAGGCTTCGTCTGGGCGTTTCCGCCACCAGTCATTGTGCTGAGCCGCTCCCCGGTTCCAGGCTCGATAGATGCCCCTTTCGGCGCTGCCCGAACCGCCGCCCCACTCTTTTAGGGCCTCGATGAAGCCCGGAGCGCCGGCATTCGGCGCCGCCGGGCGAGTGCCGTGCTGTGCGTCCTCCGCATAGGCCCAGCGCTCTACATAGGGGCCTGGTTCCGGAAAGCCGGTGCACTCGAGGCGGAAATCGTGGGTGAAGACCGCACCCGGACCGGTCACGACCCGGATGCGCACGAAGAGGTAAGGCCAAGCCAACGCAAGCACTTCCCAACGACCTTCGTCGATGCTGGCAAGAAAGCGAACCGAGTTCAGCTGGTCGACGAGGGTTTTCTGCGCGGGCGTCATCTCGGCCTCAGCCATTGGTAAAGTCCCTGAGGGTAAGGTCGAGCGTCAGCGAACAGCCGGGACGCTTGACGTAAACGCCGAGCATCGCGTCCTTGGGCAGAGGCTGATCGGCACTCGGCAGCAGCAGGTTGGCCTTCGCCGCAGTATTGTCGTCGAGGTTGAAGCCGCGCCTGCCGACCGCCCACTGCAGGACGCGCAGAATGGTGACGGCCGGCGAGAAGTCCCGGCTCTTGGTGTCACCGTCGTAATTGACCTGAACCGTGACACGATGGCAACGGTGCACCAGGACCGAGATGGCGCGGCGATTGCCGACGCCGACCAGCGTTTCCTCGTTGTCGCGCTCAAACACATGGGCCTTCTCGAAGCCCGGTTTGCCACGAGCTGCACGCAGGATGGGGTCCACATCATCGGCGTCGATTTCGAGGTGCGAGTGCTCCTGCAGGTCCTCGAACTCGAGCTCCACGCGGACCTTGTGGCGATCGTCAGAGCCACCTTCGTTGCTGGTAGTCATTGTAATTCTCCACAGCGCCCCGGAATCCGTGCGCGGGAAGGGCGGAGCAAAACCCTTGGCCGCGGCGTCTTTGCGTGTTAATCCCACTTTTGGGAACGCTGATTCCGATATGGCACGGCGCGAGGTCGAGTGCAAGACTCGTTCCACATTTGGGAACTATTTTTTGTGGAGCCGCGATTTGCCATGAAGCTGATGGGGATATCGAGGTTGGAGGAACTTGCGCGCCGGGCCAGCGATGGCCTTGACGGAGCCGTACCGGCGCTGGTTGCCGAGCTCGAGGCGGGGTCATGGCGTTCGATGGCTGAAATCGCTGAGTTCTACCCGTCAGCCTTGATCGACGGCATCAAGATCCGGATTCCGCTCAACGGCGGCTATCGGGTCGACCTCCTTGCGGATTGCGAGGGGCAAATGGTTCTCATCGAATATGCGGGCGCGACTAGTGGGTCACGCGCCACCGGCAAGCAGGGAGCAAGGTGACATGACGGTTCGACCAATACGCACGGACGATGACTACCGATCGGCACTCAAGCGTGCCGCCGCGCTGTTCGGGCACCAGGGCCAGAAGGACCGTGACGAGCTTGAGGTACTGCAAGCTCTCATCGAGAGATGGGAGCGATCCTCGCATTCTATCGAAGGAGCCACACCTGCGCAGGCGATCAAGTTCCGCATGGAGCAGACCGGCCTATCACAACGCGATCTGATCCCATACCTCGGGAGTAAGTCGCGAGTATCCGAGATACTGAGTGGTCAACGACAGCCCACGGTCGATCAGATCAGAGCACTACACCAGCACCTGGGCATTCCAGTCACCTCCTTGATCGGGTCGTTCAAGCACGAGCCTGCAGCGCGCGCTTCAAGCACCTCAATTGCGGCAGAGGTGAAGCTCCGTAAGCTCGGCATGATGAAGGGGAAAGAGAATCTCGCCGGCTTCTTGTCGCGCTCGAAAGCCTCCGCTCCCGCCCTCGCCATGTTGCGGAAGACCAGGACTGAGCGCACCAACGCCAAGACGGATCTGGCGGCGCTCGAAGCATGGTGTGCTGCCGTGTTGGCGCGTGCGGAAAAGGTCACTATCAAGAGGACAAGGATTAGCGATCCGAAAAAAGCTGCGCGACAACTTGCCAAGATGAGCATATTTCCTGACTGGAATAATCGTATTGTAGACGCACTACGTCGTATGGGAATAATATTGGTCACATTGGAACACCTGCCGGGAACGTTTCTTGACGGTGCCGCGATGTGCCGTCGCGATGGTGTTCCGGTGATAGCACTGACCGTTCGCCACGATCGTTTGGACAATTTCTGGTTTACGCTGTTGCATGAGTTTGCCCACGTGGTTTGCCACTTGAGTCCTGATCGACAAGTCATTTTGGACGATCTGGATGTGGCGAGTTCGGAAGCTATCGAAGCGGAGGCGGACTCGTTTGCACAGAACGCGCTTATCCCTCCTGCCATATGGAAGCTGATCGACAGGGACAGCACCACAGAGGAGGTGCTGGAGGCAGCGCAGAAAGCTGGCGTGCACCCTGCAATTGCCGCCGGCCGGTGGCGGTTCCAGCATTCGGATTATCGCCGTTTTTCCAAGCTGATTGGTCGGGGAGAGGTGAAAGCCGCTCTTATGCCGGCCTAGGCCTCAGTATCCGCTTTTTGGCGCGTAACTGACCTCAAGACGATCGATGTCAAAGACATGCCGGCGCGTCTCCCCCATGTTCACGATCTGTGCTTCGATGTTGCAACCAAGTTCGAATGTCGCGTTGCTGGCAAAGTAGAAATGTCGCAAAGGGGCAATTCGCAGGGCAGGTCGCAGCAATTTAGAAGCGCGACAGTGAGGCGAGAGCCGAGCCATTGACGCTGAAGCGCAGATCGGCGATCGCCGAGGGACGACGCCAGCTTCGCGCCAGCAGGTCGAACAAGGTCAGGTTCTGTATCGCGTGCTGGGTCATGGCTATTCCCTTCGTCAGTGGCGATACCGCCAGATCAACCGTTCGATCCGTGTTGCCGGCCATTCGACGATCGTCCAGGTCGAGGCCGCTTTTTGGACGCTTCTCGACGAAATTGCCGAGAGCCAGGATCTGTCAACGCCGAAATTTATCTCCAAGCTCTATGACGAGGCACTCGAGATCAACGGAGGGATTCCGAACTTCGCGTCGATGCTCAGGACTACCTGCGCACTGTATCTGCGCGGTTACCGGCCTTCAGACGAGGAGCGTCTTCAATTAAAGCGCGAAGCTGCGTGAAGGCGAGAGAACGCACGTGGAGCATTTGCACCTACGCGCGGACACGAATTTGCTTGGTCGCTAAACCTTGGATGAGGCGGAACGCTGGGTACACTGTTTCCCTAGTTGGCAACTCCGCACCGCCGGCGAATGCTTAATTTGCCTCGAATGTATGTAATACGCTCAACTGGCATGGATGCGCCCCGTGGAACGGGATAAATCTGCAGGGGGATGGGAACGGTGCCCAGAGGTGCCCGACCGGTCGGTGCTTATTTCGGAGCCTAAGTAAACTTCCGCCTATACACAAGCCCTAGGCGGCTACCTGTTGTCGCCGATGGCGCAATGGCGGGATGCTTACAAAAAAGGACATATCAAGATCCAACAGCCGAGCGGCCGTGCTAGGTATCTTAAAAAAGTCAGCAAAATCAACTAATTACCCCTTGGCATGTTCCTTGCCGGGTTCATGTAGATCTTAGCAGTGTGAGCGTCCCGATCCGGAATGCAGCACTCAGCCGGGGAGTAAAAGCCTTGAAGTCCAAAGACGTGCGTGCCCAAGCCTATTCTATGCCGCTGACGAGCCCCGCCTACCCGACGGGACCATATCGCTTCGTGGACCGCGAATACCTTATCATCACCTACCGGACGGACCCCGACCGGCTACGCGCGGTAGTCCCCCAGCCGCTCGAATTCGATGATCCCTTGGTAAAGTTTGAGTTCATTCGCATGCCCGACTCTGCGGGCTTCGGAAGCTATATTGAGTCCGGCCAGGTCATTCCCGTTAGGTTTAACGACGTGATCGGCGGCTATTCGCATGCCATGTATTTGGACGACGGACCGCCAATTTTTGGTGGCCGTGAGTTGTGGGGATTCCCGAAGAAATATGCGCATCCTGCGTTAGAGGTCTATGGGGACACACTGGTCGGCACCCTCGACTACGGCCCGGTCCGGATCGCAACAGGCACCATGGGCTTTAAACATTGGGAGCTCGACCACAGCGAGGTGCTGGCCTCGCTGTGTCAGCCGACATTCCTTCTGAAGATTATCCCGCATGTCGATGCCAGCCTGCGCGTCTGCGAGTTGGTACGTCTTAAGATGGAGGACGTGACATTGAAGGGCGCATGGGGTGCTCCCGCAGGCTTGGACTTACGGCCGCATGCACTCGCGCCCATTGCCGAACTGCCGGTTCTGGAGGTCGTTTCAGCCGCCCATTTCATCGCGGATCTGACACTCGGCCTCGGCACGGTTGTTCACGACTATCTGGCGGAACCGCAGACGGCGTGAACCCAAGTCGAGGTGATCAGAAAACGAGCAGCAATGTAAGTCGGGCAACAAAGCAAGTTGGCTCTTACGAAGCAGCATCAAGCCATTGCGGAAAGCTTTCCGTGTGCGTGCGACGGCTGTTGCGATGACCACGAGCCCGCCTCGTAAGCTAGACCGGAGTGATGACGTGCAAAAAATATTTAGCAGCCCTGCTTCGGCACTTGAAGGGCTTTTGTTCGATGGAATGTGCATAGCGGCTGGCGGTTTTGGCCTCTGTGGTATTCCTGAGCTTTTGATCAGCGCTGTTCTGGAAGCTGGTACCAAGGACCTCACGATAGCCTCGAACAACTGCGGCGTCGACGACTTCGGGCTTGGTGTCCTGTTGAAGACGAGGCAAATCAAGAAGATGATCTCGTCTTATGTCGGCGAGAACGCCGAGCTCATGCGCCAGTATCTGAGCGGCGAACTGGAGCTTGAGTTCAACCCGCAGGGAACGCTCGCCGAACGAATGCGTGCCGGTGGTGCCGGTATCGCAGGGTTCTACACGAAGACAGGCGTCGGCACGGTTGTAGCCGAGGGCAAGGAGCATAAGACCTTCAATGGCGAAACATACGTGCTCGAGACCGGCATCGTCGCGGATCTCTCTATAGTCAAGGCCTGGAAGGCAGACACGTCCGGCAATCTCGTATTCCGCAAGACAGCTCGCAACTTCAATCCGCCGGCGGCGACCTGCGGCAACATCTGCGTCACGGAGGTCGAGGAGATCGTTCCTGTTGGCGGCCTCGATCCCGATCAGATCCACCTGCCGGGGATCTACGTGCATCGCCTGGTCCAGGGCGAGCATGAGAAACGGATCGAACAACGCACGACGCGTGCGGCGGCTTGAGGGAAGGGGAGAGAAATGGCCTGGGACAGAAACCAAATGGCGGCGCGGGCTGCGCGAGAACTTGAAGACGGCACTTACGTCAATCTCGGCATCGGAATTCCCACGTTGGTCGCCAATTACATTCCGGACGGCGTCCATGTAACGCTGCAGTCGGAGAACGGCCTCCTCGGTATTGGTCCATTCCCGACCGAGGAGGAGATCGACGCCGATCTTATCAATGCCGGCAAGCAAACGGTGACCGCACTGCCAGATTCCGCCTTCTTCGACTCGGCGCAGAGCTTTGCAATGATCCGCGGCGGCAAGATCGCCATGGCGGTCCTCGGCGCCATGGAAGTAGCCGAGAACGGGGACCTGGCGAATTGGATGATCCCCGGAAAGCTCGTGAAGGGCATGGGTGGAGCAATGGATCTGGTCGCCGGCGTCAAGCGCGTCGTCGTGGTGATGGACCACACAAATAAGGCGGGGGTGTCCAAAGTGATGAAGGCGTGCACTCTGCCGCTAACCGGCAAATCGGTTGTCGACAGAATCATCACGAACCTTGGCGTTTTAGATATCGTTGAAGGAGGCCTGAGGCTTGTGGAGGTCGCCAATGGCGTAACCGAAAGCGAACTGCGCAATGCAACGGAGGCGACAATCGTCAACTGATCGGCGGCCCCAGAACGCGCGTTCAAAGCCCGCAAAACCGCAAATGGCGCGACGACCGCCTCGATGTTCCCGTGGTCATCCTCTCCAGCCGGCGGGCAAATGCGCCGAGGGCAACAAACGCGTCTGACGCAACGCCGCCAGATCACCCGAGCCGGTGCAGAAGCAGGCGACGGCCAACTGGCGGATGACAATCTCGAAATGCGCGACAACCGCCTCGGTGGACACCGTCGCCGCGTGCAGCACGCCGGCCGCCTGCCCGGCGATGTCCGCGCCCAGGCGGATGGCCTTGGCCACGTCGACGCCGTCGCGGATCCCGCCCGACGCGATCAGCTTCACCGTTGGCAGCGCCCGACGTACCGCCTGCACGCTGGCCGGGGTCGGAATCCCCCAATCGGCGAACGCCATCGCCACTGCACGGTCGGCGGCATCGCGGGCGCGCTCGCCCTCCACCGCGGCCCAACTGGTGCCGCCGGCGCCGGCGACATCGATCACCGCTACGCCCGCCTCGACGAGCGCACAGGCCACTGAGGCGGACAGGCCCGCCCCCACTTCCTTGGCCACGATCGGCACGCCCACGCTGCGCGCGGCGCGAGCGATCTGCGCCAGGACGCCGCGCCAGTCGCGGTCGCCCTCCGGCTGTACCGCTTCCTGCAGCGGATTGAAATGAATGATGATTGCATCGGCCTCCAGCGCATCCACCGCCCGGCGCGCCAGGTCCAGGCCGTCGGCCTCGCGCAGTTGCGCGGCTCCGATATTGGCCAGCAAGGGAATGTCTGGGGCCAGGCGGCGCAGCGCGCGTGTCAGCCCCAGGGAGTTGCGGGATTGCAGGCTCACGCGCTGCGAACCGACGCCCAGGGCGATCCCCAAGGCTTGCGCTGCCTCGCTCAGATGCCGGTTGATGGCCTCGGCGCGTGGCATGCCGCCGGTCATGGAGCTGATCAGCAGCGGCGCGCGCATGGTCTTGCCCAGCAGCGAGGCGCGCAGGTCGATCTGCGTCAGGTCCAACTCGGGCAATGCGCAGTGTTCGAAACGGATGTACTCCCAGCCGGCGGCGCCCGTGGCCGGCGCCGTTCGCCGATCCAGCACGATGTCCAGATGGTCGTCCTTGCGCCGGCTCAGGGCGGTGTCGCTCATGCTCGCTTCATCCGTCGCATCGGGCGACGGCGTTGCGTCGGATCGGACCGCCGGCAGCGTGCGCACGCCGCCGCCTCCCGCGCGTTCAGGCCGGCGCACGCTGGCTTTCCCCCGCAGCGTCGCTGCGGTAGCGGCTGGTCGAGGTCTTGTAGTACTGCGCGCGGATGGCCGCCATGGCGTCGATCAACGGTCCCCACGGCGCGGGAAAGCGTTCTTCCGCCATCACCCGGTGCAGCATGCGCGTATGGCCGGCCAGCTCGTCGTTGAGGAACTCCACCACAGGCAGAGCCGGATAGCGCTGCAGCAGCAGGATCGCCGCGTTGTCGGCCTCGCCGGCCGACCTGTCCTTGTCGCGTCCATGCAGATCGTTCTGCAGGCGCCCTATCGCGGAGATGAGCCGCAGGACCTGGCGAAACGCCGGACGCGCGCGCAAGGTCGCCATGTCCAGCCCCCACAGCAACGACAGGCAACAGAACACGTTCGCGTAGGCGATCGAATCGATGCCGTTGTGCAGGTACTCGGCGTAGGACCAGCGTTCCGCCCCTGCCGCCTGCGCGTGTCCGGCACGCAGCGCCGCGCAGTAGCACCGGGTATCGTCGAGAAGCCGAGCATAGTCGCGACGATCGTGGGCGAGCGCGGCCAGCGAAGCGCGCAGCACAGCGCAGCCCTCGAATCCGGGGAGCGCGCACGGCACGCCCTGCGCCAGCGCCTGCTCCACCGCGGCGAGCTGCTCCGGCGCGATCAGGCCAAGGTCGTTGCAATCGTCGAGCCAGAACAGCAGCGCCAGTTCGCGATAGAACGCCACGATCAGCGTTTCGTCCTGCGGATCGCGGCCGGTGCGGGCGCTGGTGTCGCGCAGGCTCGGGTAGATGCGCTGCAGGATGTACTGGCCGCCCCTGACCGCTTCCAGGGCATGCTCGTCGGCGAACCCGGTCAGGGAACGCCCCCACTCCAGCACCTGCTGCAGCGCGCGTTCGGTCTGGATCATGGCGCCGCTCCTGCTTCCTCGGCCAGGACGCGCCGCCCCCAACGAAACGCCAGCCACAACCCGGCGAGTTCAGCCACGCGCACGACCCGGGTGGGGCAATACAGTTCCTTGCCGATCCACAGCGGCGTCTGCGGCAATGCATGCGCCGCATGGCGGGCGAGCATCCACTCCAGCGCACGCGCCACGGCCTGCGCCATGCGCCGGCGCGCTGCCGGCTCTTCGCTCCCGTCCATCACGTGCAACGCGAACAGCGCATAGGCGGTTTCCTCGAATGTGGACGCGCGACCGGCGCCCCAGCCACCGCCGTCGCGCTGCGCCTGCAGCAGCGCCGCTAGCGCGCGCTCGTCGCGCCACTGGAGCTTGCCTTGCGCCAGCGCAGCGACCGCATGCGCGGTGGGATACAGCCAGGAAACGTGCCATTTTTCGTTGTCCCATACACCGTGCGGGTTGCGATTGGCGTCGACGTAGGCGCTGGTGCCGGCGGCGGGCTTTCCCAACAGTCGCAACGCATGCAGGGCATGGATGTTGGTCGACACCGAGGCATTGCGCTCGCCGGGGAAGGTGACGAAGAGCTCGCCGATTTCGAAATGGCGCAGCGCCTCGACCGCCGGGTCGCGGCCTGCAAGGCGCAGGACGCACAACGCAACGGCGGTGTCGTCCGCATCGGCCGCGAAGTTCAAGGCCGGGCCCAGACCGCGCACGCCCAGGCGGGCGTCGAGCTGCGCGACGATCACGCGCACCGCATCGGCGAGCGCGGGATGCGCGAACAGCCCGGCCAGATGCAGGGTGTACAGCGACCAGCATGGCTCGAACACATTGATCGGCCAGACGTTGGGAACGACACCTTCGATGCCGCTGCGCGTCGCCCGCGATGCCGCCCGCAGATACGCGTCGGCGCGCCCGACCTGCGGCGTGCTCCCCTGTGTCACGGCGTGCGCACGCCACGCGGCGGTGGCCGCCGGACTGATGCCGATGCTGCCGTCGTCATCCGGGCATGCGGTGGTCGGCGACGACCCCCAGGCTTCCCAGGAGTGCAGCAACGGATGGCCGCTCGGCAGCGTCGCCACCGCCCCCAGCTTGACCAGGCACGCTTGCCGCAACGGCAACAGCGACGGGTGGCGCGGAAACGCCACGCCGCCGAGCAGGGATGAAGCCTCGCCGCACAACTGCGGCAGGATCAGCTCCGCGCCGATCGGCGCGTCTTCCGGCACCGCATGCGCGTAGGGATCGGGCTGGCGCTCGAGGAACCGGGTTGCAGCCTGGACTGCGTCGGCAGCGCCGGGAAGAGGATCGGCACGGTGCAATGCCAGCAACGCCGCCCATGTGGGCGCATGGCGGAACAGCGGGAAGTCCGCGCTTCCCCATCCGCCATCGGGATGTTGCTGCGCGATAAGCCACGCGTATGCGTCCTGCCGACCGGTGACGTTGCCGTGGAACTGCAGAGCTCGCGCCGTGTCGTAGACGGACGGACCGACGCTGCCGCCGTCACTCATCTCGCTCAGCAGGTGGCGCAATTCGGAAAGGATCTGTTCGGACAGCGCATCCACGGGATGTTCCTTCTGCAGACGATTGACAAGAACCAGGATCGGGCAGACGCCGCACGTCCGCCGCGGGCCCGTCGCGGCCCGGCGCATGGGCAGCGCCGGACGGCCTCCCTTCTCCGGCGCGGCGACGCGCCCCGATGCAGGCGCCGGTCCGCCGCATAGGCTCGCGCGCAGTGCGCCGTATGCGCCGCGGTCGTGCTGGGCAACCGCTGCGATCGGCGCCGCGGACTCGGACACTGTGCAGCATGCACCGCAGCCGCCGGCGATCGCAGCGGCACAGGGCGACTCTAGGCGGACAGGCGCGCTTATCCGCATGGCGCGTGTTTGAGCAGATACGCGTTGGCCCGCTGCAGCATCTGCGCTAACCGTTCCGCACGCGGCCCCAGCGGGGCGATGGCCTCCCCGGCGTCGCGCAACAGATCCAGCGCGAACTGGCGCGCTGCCCGCAGCCCCATGATCGACGCGCAGGTCGGCTTCTGCGCCGCCGCGTCCTTGCCGGCGGTCTTGCCCAGCGTCGCGGTATCCGCTGTCGCGTCGAGAATGTCGTCGACCACCTGCAGCGCCAAGCCGAAACAGGCGCTGTATCGATCGAGCGCACAGTACAGCGCAGCGTGCGCGGCATCCTCCGCGATGGCGCATAGCGCGCCCATACGAACGGACGCGCGCACTAGCGCTCCGCTCTTCATCCGGTGCATCGCTACGATCCTGTCTAGCTCGACGTGCTTCCCGACCAGCGACAGATCCATGGCCTGCCCGCCTGCGGCACCCTCGGCGGACACCGCCTGCGCCAGTTCGCGCACGAGCGCGATACGGTTGTTGCCCGGCGGATCCAGGCGCGCCAGGGTCAGGAAGGCGTGCGCCTGCAGCGCATCGCCGACCAGGATCGCAGTGGCTTCGCCGAACTTGACGTGCACCGTCGGAATGCCGCGGCGAAGCACGTCGTCGTCCATCGCGGGCAGGTCGTCGTGGACCAGGGTACAGGCATGCATCATCTCGATGGCGGCGCCGACGTCGTCGAGCATGTGCGCCGGCGTGTCGGCCAGTGCGCCGGCAGCCAGACAGAGCAAGGCGCGCGTGCGCTTCCCGCCATGCAAGGTGGCGTAGCGCATCCCCGCCATCAACTCGGTCTCACCGTCGCCTTCGGCGCAGAGAAGACGCGCCAGCGCCTGTTCGACCCGCTTTGCGCCGTCCTGCATCCAGATCTCCGGCAGCAGCCTGTCGGATGCGCCGCGCGCCTGCGCGCCCAACCCGCCGAGCGCGGAAACGCCAGTTCCGTCGTCGTGTAGCGTGGAACCGGTCTGCATGATGTTCATGTCCTTGTACCTGACAGGAGACGGCCACGGCGAGCGGCGAGCCGCCGCGGTGTTGCCGGCGTCGCACCGAGCGCGCGCACCGAGTGCAGCAATGCCGCGCGTCGCCCGCGCCGCCGCCTCGCCACACGGGGCATGCGATACCCGCTCATGAGAATCCGATGCGGATTTTCATGGACGGATGTGCGGTCGGGTAATAGCGTCGGCCTTTTTCGACGCCGCTCAACAACCGCGGCCGCACCCCGGCCTTGTGCATGGTCAGCGCCAAGGCGATGCAGAATTGCACCATTTCCAGCCATACCAGGTGGTAGCCGATGCAGACGTGTGGGCCGGTACCGAACTGCAGCATGTCCACCGGCCGGATCGGCTCCGTGCGTTGCAGCCACCTCGCCAGACGGAACTGATCGGGCGCCTCGTATAGCAGCGCCGAGGTCGAGAAATGCAGCAGTGGGATGCACAGATGGGTGCCCGCGGGAATGCGCCGTTTGCCGAGTTGCAATTCCTGCAGCGCGCGACGCGGCAGGAGCGTGGTCGCCGGATGCACGCGCAGCGTCTCGCGGAACAGCGCCTCGGCGACCGGACACTGCGCCAGGTCCGCGTGCCGGGTCGGCACCGCGCCCACGCGTTGCGCCTCCTCGACCAGGGCGCCCCACAGCATAGGCTGCCGCGCCAGCTCGATCACCATCCAGGCCATCGTCGAGGCGGTGGTGTCGTGACCGCCAAGCAGCAGCAAGCGGATATTGGCGACCAGGACGTCATCGGAGAGCGCATCGTCGCTGCGATCGAAGGCACTCACCATGTCGTTGATCAACCCGGTGCGCGCGGCATGCGCGCGCGCGTCGCGGATGAACTGGCGCAACTGCGCGTCGATCCAGTCGCGGGCGGCGCGGCCGCGCCGCAAGGGCAGTCCGGGCAGGTCGATCGGGGGCGCGACGATCAACTGCAGCAGTTGCCGGTACTTGCGACGCCATCCCGGCAGGTCCTGCGCGGGGATCCCCATGAGGCTGAAGATGAGCTTGAGCATCAGGTCGCCGGTTTCGCGCAGGATGATTACGTCGCCGCAGTCGCGCCACGCCTGCACCCGCGCCAGGATGACGGGCGCGAACAGCTCGCCGATGCCGGCCTGGGTCAGCCCCTTGGGCAGGAACGCTGCCTTGATCGCATCGCGCGCCTGCCGGTGCGCGCCGCCGTCCTGGGCAACCAACGTTCCGCCAAGCAATTCGGGTGCGATCTCTTCGATCAGCGCCGAGGACACGTCCCTGTGCCGGAGCAGTGCGAACGCATCCGGATCCACGCAAGTCATCAGGTGTCCGGCAGGGCCGAAATCCAGCCAGAAGTGGCTGCCCAGGGTCCGTTCCGCGCGCCGCAGCAGGCGCGGCAGGTCGCAGACGATGGCGGGAAGATGCCCGACCAGGGGGAAAGCGCCGGGCAGGACCGGGATGTCGTACCGCAGCCGGTGCCGACGGTTCAGCGGGTTGAGCAACATGTCCATCAGCAGCGCGGCGCCGCGGCCGCTTCGGCGGTGTCGCCGGCAGGCCGCGCGGCGCGGCTGTTGCGACCGTCGGCGTACGTCGGCACATGCGCGAGCATGCCGCCGTCGATGCACACGACCTGGCCGGTGATGAACGCAGCATCGTCGGAGAGCAGGAACGCCACCAGCCCGGCCACGTCCTCGGGGCGGCCGACGCGCGGCAGGAGCTGGTGCCGGCGCAGATGCCGTTGCATGCGCTCGTCCAGCTTGACGAGGAGACGCTCGGTCATGATGAGACCCGGCGCAACCGCGTTGCAGCGGATCTGCGCATGACCGTACTGGGTGGCGAGCGAGGCCGACAGCATGTTCATCGCCGCCTTCGACGCGGCGTAGGACGTCTGCGCGGTGTCACCGCTGAGCCCCTGGCACGACGACATGTTGACGATCGCGCCACCGCCGCGGGCGATCATCCGTGGAATGGCCTGCCGGCAGCAGAGCAGCGTGCCGCGCAGATTGGTCGCCATGGTCTGATCCCATACCGCCAGGTCCAGGTCGAGGATCGCGCGGTCGCGCGGGGTCAGATGCATGGCGCTCGCGTTGTTCACCAGCAGGTCGACCCCACCGAAGTGCCGCTCCGCCGTCTCGAACAGCGCTGCTACCGCCTGGGCATCGGCGATGTCCATGGCCATGGCCAGCGCGTGGCCCGCTTCGGCCGCGATCTGCGCGGTGCAGGCGATGGCCGCCGAGTCATCAATGTCGGCCACCACCACTCTGCCGCCCTCGCGCGCGATGGCGAGGGCGCATGCCTTGCCAATGCCGGCGCCGGCGCCGGTCACCACGGCCACCTTGCTTTCAAACCGTCCCATCGTGTCCTTCTGGATTGCGTTGGTCTTTCCCGGCATGCCGCCGGTTTCCGCCGGAGAAGGCGCAGGGTCGGCGCTGGCGCGCTCGTCATCGCCAGCGTCGGTTTCGATGACCCGAATGGCGGCTACCGGGCACTGGCTGGCCGCGAGCCGCACGGCCGCGTGCAGCGACGGCGGGACCGTCGCCATGCACACTTCGGCCACGCCGTCCGGTTCGCGCTGGCGAAAGGTGTCCGGCAGCGTCAGCACGCACTGCCCGGTGGTTCCGCACAGATCCTGGTCGACCACGACGCGCATTTCAGCCCCCCTGCGTATGCAGCCGCACCGGCAGCGCGCGGAACGTCCTAAGGAACGCGGAGGGCTCCCGGGTCGGCTGCTCGGCCAATGCCAGCGTGGGGAAGCGCGCCTGGATCCGCGGCAGGCTCTCGGCCAACTGCACCCGGGCCAGTTGCGCACCGAGGCAGAAGTGGATGCCGTGGCCGAAGCTCAGCATGATCTTCCCGTCGCTCGACATGCCAGGACTGGTGCCGTAGAACCGCGCGGGATCGAAGCGGTCGGGATCGGCGAAGGCGTCCGGGTCGCGATTGCCGGCCGCGATCAGCACGCGCACGTCCGCGTTCTTCGGAATCACCACGCCGCCCAGTTCGATGTCGCGCTGGGCGATACGCGGAATGGAGCTGAACATGGCGGGCGCGTCGCAGCGCAGGACTTCTTCCACGAATGCCTTCACCCCCACGGCGTCCCCCTGCAGCCAGTGCCGCTGTTCGGGATACGCCAGCATCGCCAGGACCGCATGGTCGATGCTCGCAGCAGTGGTGGCGAAGCCGCCCAGCAGCATGCCCCACAGCATGCTGATCAACTCCGCATCCGACAAGGTGTCAGTATCGTCGTCGTGTGCGCCGACCAGCATCGACACGATGTCGTGGCGGGAATCGGTGCGCCTGCGCTGTATGCCGTCGCCGAAGTAGGCCTGCACCTTGGCGCTGGCCTCGTCCGCCGCGGCGAGCTGGGGATCGCTGGCGTGCGGGCTCAGGCCTTCCAGAATGGCGCCTATGCCGTCGGCGAGCCCGAACACGTCGTCCTGGGGCATGCCGAACAGTTCGGCGAAGACCATCATGGGCAAGGCCAGCGCGAATTCCCGATGCAAATCCACCGCCTCCCCGCGCTCCAGCGCGGGCGCCATGCCGTCCAGGCGCGCTGCGACGATGCGCCCGATGCTCGGCCGCAGGTTGTCGATCTCGCGGATGGTGAAATCACGCGAGATCAGCCGGCGCAGACGCGTATGCGTCGGGGGGTCCTTCATCGCTAGCGTGGACGCCAGCAGATTGAGCGACAGGCTGGTCGCCGCACGCGGGAAATAGCGCGCCAGTTCGCCCGGCGCCGGTCCCCGAAACGCATCGCCCGTGGCCTTGAGCGCCCAGTAAATGTCGACGTGGCGGCTCAACAGAAAGAGGCCCGACGCCGCGCGATGCACCGGATCGTGCTCGCGCAACCACCGCATGAACGGATACGGGTCGTGGATGCACGCTGGCGACGCCAGTTCGGCGAAGGCGTCCCGGCATGCTGCTGTGGTTTCTTGCACGTCCATCCTGGTTACCTGTTGGCTGGCTGATCAGACCGGCGCGCGCCAGGCGCGCCGGCAAATTGCGGAGAAGATCGCGATCCCTGGCGGCGTCCGCGCATCACCAGAGCACCGGGAACTCGTCGAACCCGCCAGTGATGATCTCCTTGCGCAGCTTCAGTTCTTGGGGCGCCACGGCCAGGCGCAGCGCCGGAAAGCGCTGGAAGATGGAACCGAACACCACCTTGAGTTCCAGCCTGGCCAGTGCCGCCCCGACGCAGTTGTGCGGCCCGTAGGAGAACGCCAGGTGCGGGTTTTCGTCGCGTCCGATGTCGAAGATTTCCGGGTGGTCGAAATGGCGCGGATCGAACGACGTCGCCGGCAGGCCGACCAGCACCTTGCTCTCCGCGGGAATATGCACGCCCGCGATGTTCACGTCGGTCCTCGGATAGCGCATGACGCCGTCCCAGCCCGCGCCCGGCGGGTACATGCGCAGGATTTCCTCCACCGCCTTGTCCACCAGGGACGGATCGCCGACCAGACGTTCGCGCTGTTGCGGATGGCGGAAAATGGCCAGCAGGCCGAATTCGATCTGCGCGACAGTGCTCTCGTGCCCCGCCACCAGTATGCCCGCCGCCAGGCCGATCGCCTCTTCCTCGGTTGCCTTGCCCTGGTCGACCGACGCGAGCAGATCCGTCAGCAGGTTGTCGCCCGGATCCTGGCGCTTATCCCGCATCTTGCCGCGAATGTAGGCGCGCAGTTCTTCCCAGGCCAGGCGCGACGCGCTGCGCGGGCCGCTTTCATGCTGGTGCGTCATCACCTCGTCGGACAGCCCGGCGAAAAAGGCGTGATCCTCGTAGCGCACGCCCATCAGCGCGCTGATGACCATGGCCGGAAGCGGAAAGGAGAGGTGGCGCCGCAGGTCGGCGGGCTGGGGCTGGGCCGCCAACGTCTCGAACAACTGCGCGGCGATCACCTCGACCTGCTGCGCGAGGAGCTTCACCCTGCGGTTGCTGAAGGCCGGCGCCACGATCGCGCGTAACCGGGCGTGCTCGCTCCCCTCGTGCGAGACCAGCCACCCCGGCGAACCGAGAATCACCGAATCCGGGGTGAATGCCGCCGGCGGCATTCCCGAGGGCCGGAATGCCGCGTCGGACAGCACCGCCTTGGCCTCGTCGTAACCTGTCACCCACCAGCCTTCGTGCCCGGACGGGAAGCGCACGCGGTGGATCGGTCCATTGGCGCAGAGCGCCAACATCTCGGGCGAGGGCTCGATGTGATCGACGCGCCACATCGGCAGCGTCGGCAAGGGTTGTTCGGACATGGTGGCACTTCACTCTCTAAGCGATGGAAGAGCGGAAGATGACCGGCAGGCGCTGCGGGCAGCGAATGACGTAGAAGACCAAGACACAGAGCCACTTGGACGTATAGCGGACCAATAGCCCTATGACCTTCAACCAAGATGAGCGCTCTTCTTTACCATTGATGTTAACCCGATGTTGCGTGCTGTGCGGCGGTCCGAGAGTAGTCGGCATTACTTTGATAGCCGTGCCGGACCTCAGACTTGCGGTGACCGTACCACTGTCAACGACTGGCGATCGTGAAGATCTTGTAAATTGATGTGAAGGATCTGTTGCAGCGTTTTGACTACCGGCGGTGTCGTACAGGGCGTCTCAAGATGCGTCGGCGGCTTGCCCCGTTCAAGCGAGGTTAGGTGTGATTGGTGAGTGATCTTATGCGCCTATAATCAAAGTCTGCCAGCGCGTATCGGCTTCTTCCTTGCCGTGAGCTTGCGCTCCGCGCCGGAGCGCGGCTCTTCGCTGAGCGCTACCTCCAAAACTCATTTCCACGAGCGGCAGGCACCCGGGTTGAAAAGAGGGCAAACCGGAGAGATATCCGTCATCCGACCGGCGGTGTTTCCGGGTTACTGTAAGAGCCCGGGGGCAAACCGGAAAGCGGTCTGCTACGGGCTGAGCGGCGGGGAGGAGGGGTTTTGCCCTTCCTCCTCTAAGGCGTTTACGGCGAAGTACTCGTAGTCGATGCCGTGCGGCCGCAGATATCCATCTGGATGGTTACAATGCAGGCCGTCGACCATCGACTTCAGCAATTCCGTCTGCCGACACCATTCCGTCCAGATCGACCGGTCGCCGCAGGCCCGTACCACCCGAGAATGGGACGGATGCGGGCGAGTTGGTCACTTAAGCGCAACGGCAACCGGACCTTGCCGCGAGGCGTATGGAGACATTTCTCGGCGCCTATCCCTATCCCGATCGGCCGGACACCCTTGCGGACTGGCTCTTTCAATTCGCGACAAAGCTCAGCCTTTCTGGGGCAGCACGGTGCAAATCCTGCTAGGTCACACCACAATCGAGAATCCGGTCCGGATACCTCGCCGTTGACATCGAAGATGCGTTAGCTCTCGCGGAAGAAACTGAGATCTGACCACAGTAGTGGCCCCTCGGCTCTGTCGGAGGGCGTTGCTGAAAAGTTGCGGTTCGGCTCGTCGATGGGACGAGCAAATAATACCAATTGGTGACCTTCTGGCGATTGGAGGAAGACAACCGTTTCTTCCGAGTTTCGCGCGGAAGCGGCACCGGCTAACGAAATACACATTGAACGCTTCGACGCGATCGCTTGAAGGCGGCTGGTGGCGGCCGACAGCGACATCGTGTTCAGGTTGCGATCGCCACCTTCCCGGAACCATCAGGAATTCTCGCCTGAGACGCGGCCCGCAATGTCCGCCGCTCTGCTAAACACGGGGCTCCGCGGCGGAAGCGCCAACGTCGCCGCTGAAGCAACCACGACCAGCTATTGGCCGCGGGCGGACATTACTGCGAGCTCTACAATCTTAACTACGCCTCGTTCGACGACATTCGTGGCGAGGAACTGGTGTGTCTCCAAGCCGGCTCCCAGACCTGACGTGTGGCCGGCAATCTGTGGGTGCTGTCTGTGATGGACGCGTCGTAAAGGAGCGGTGCCGCACCGAGGTTAGCCAACTCGAGCCATAATTACGGATTGGATCGCCGTTGCGGTATATAGGGAAGCATCTAAAGACAGATTCCCAAATGCCGGTTGACAAAGGAGGTAGTTCGCACCTGCCTCTTCCAGCTGATCAAGAAGAGCTTGTCCCGCAGAAGCTGCCGTTCCTACTACGCACAATTCCTTCTCGATTGCTGCATCGAAGGTCAGCGGCAGGTTTGGTGGCGTCGGCATGGCATTGAGATCGTAAAGGAATTTGAAGCTCTTGAGCCACCGTTCGTAAGCAGGTGCGCCGAGTGAACGTGCATCTGTTTCAGAACGCCCAATCACGACCATTCGGAGCAATCCAAGAAATGGCGTTTGCTCGTCCGCGTGACTGGTGTGCTCTCGACCGGCGCGGTAGGCATCAGTAATTCTGCGAACAGAATTGGAAGGTCCCACGCACGCGATGTTCACGCCATTCGCAGCGGCCCAGGCTGCCGATTCGGGTCGATTCGTGGCGATCCAAGTCGGCGGATGTGGACGCTGATGAGTTCTTAGCGTCAGCGGAACGCTGTTCAACTCAAAATGGCGGCCTTGATAGGATAGCGTGCCGCCTTTCAGTGCATTGATAAGAATTTCGCTGGCTTCCGCATAGTGGTCTGGCGCCGCGTCCGAGCCAATCCCAAAGTAACCCAATTCGATCGGGAGCGAGCCGCGCCCTATTCCAAGTTCGAGCCTGCCGCCGCTCAGTTGGTCCAGCATACAGATCTCTTCGAACGCACGTAGCGGATGATAGAGGGTAAGCAGCATTACCAATGGGCCGACACGAAGGCGCCGGGTTCGCTGGGCTACGCTCGACAAGAACAGATTCGGTGATGGACCTCTCCCATGTGGGGTACAATGGTGCTCCGCGAGATGATATGCATAGAACCCAAGGCGATCGCACGCCTCCGCTAACATCAGGCGATCTTCGTATTGTCGGGCGATATCGAGGCCGTCCTCGTCCAGGTGATCGAAGATGCCGACAGCTAGGTCTGAAGGAAAAACCTTATTCATCATATTGTCTCCAAGTTCGACGCAACAAGTCTCACCGCTTGCAGGTTCCAAGCAATTAAAAGATCTATCTGTTGTGTAATCTGCTGATTATTATCTGGCGAGCGCCAAAGCATAGAGTTGTTAAAAGGCGTGGATCTTACAAATTAAATCTCTCTAATATGACTAACGGCACCAAGAAATGAATCCATTTGCTCTTTTGTACCGATGCTGACGCGGATGTAATTTTCCAAACCTTCATCGGGAAAGACGGCAACAAGTATTTTTTGCCTTGCAAAGGCTGACTGCCACCATGAGCCGTCCTGTCCCGTTGGCACGCGGGCTAGCAAGAAGTTTGCGTGGGAAGGAGTTACGGAAAATCCAAGTTGCGACAGCGCGAGCGTCACTCGCTGTCGTTGATGCTTGATGTGTCTGTGGTTGTCTGCATAGGCGGCGCGGTGCGCAAGGATGCTGACACCAACCGCATGCCCGATCACATTCATATTAAAGACGTTCTGGATGTTGCGTAGCCTGCCGATAATTTCAGGGTGACCGAAAGCGAAACCGACGCGAATGCCGGCGGCAGCGTAGCTTTTCGAAAATGTTCTTAAGACCAGAAGGTTCGAATGGCGATTGATGAGGCGCAGACCATTCTCGGGTGCAAAGTCGACGTAGGCCTCATCCAGCACGATCAAGCGGTCCGATTTCGCTACCAGGCGTTCGATATCAGCCACCGGAACGAACGTTCCGGTCGGATTGTTCGGATTGGCTAGCAGAATGAACTTGGCGTCCTTTGCAGGACCGAAGAGCAATCGCTCTATCGGCAAGGAATGATCTTCGCTAAATTCGATTTCCAAAAATTGAGCACCCTGCAACTTGGCAAGTTTGCGGTTAAACGAAAACCCTGGCGACATCATCGCCACGCTATCCCCCTGGGCAAGAAAAGCTCTGTAGACAAGGCCGAGCAGTTCAGACGACCCGTTACCGGCGATTACCTGATCCAAGGAGACGCTATAGGCATTGGCGGCTGCTTCTCTCAAGCTGATATTATCGTCTTCTGGATATAGATACTGCCGTTCGAGGGCCGCGATCGCACTTTGTTTTATGATTGTTGGAAGCGGGAATGGGTTCTCATTCGTGTTTAGTTTTACCCAACTTGAATCCGGCGCTGGTCTATTGGATGGCAGAGCATCTAACTGTCTCGCCACTTCCGAAAGAGACGAAAGCACACTCTGCAGTTTTGCGTCGGACATGTTTTTTCTCCGTTTCAGTCGCAGAGGGAATCCGGGATGAACTGATGGTCGACAGCACATGGCCGACAGAGGGTGCCTTCACACCGCCTTTGTCAGCACATTGACCCCGTGAGGTCGGGCGGGCTGTCCTCCCGGGTCGAATTGGCGCCGACGTTCAGGTCCGCATCCACTCGTCGTCGGGCCAAGGTCCCGCCAAACCACCCACGCTTGATTTGCCCCTGATATTTGCCTCGGTCGTCCTTTCAAGGACGCTCGATCTTGAAGCCATATTTCCTCAGCGTGTACCCAATCTGGCGCGGTGTCAGTCCAAGCAGGCGCCGCCTTTGCCTGCACCGAGCCACATCTCTCTATGGCCGCGATGACACGCTCGCGATCTCACCTTTAAAGAGGCTGCGCTGGCAGGCGCCAGCGGGGCCTGATCGCCGACGACGGGCGGGGCCGTAGCGGCGCCCAAGGAGCAGCCTCATTCGGCGCCGTAGCCGACCTGGCTGGCATCATCGGCCCCAGTTGCAGAACCATGTTGCCCGATCGGCTCTTCCACGGCGCCGCGGGACAACACTGTCCGTGGCTGCAGGCGCAGTCGTTATGCCGATTGATGGCCCCGGGCGCTAGTACGCCTGTCCGCTGCACGCAATTTTCAAGCTCGTGGACATTTCCAGGAAAAGCACAGTTCATCAGCACTTCAGTCGCACTCGCATGGCTTTCCTTTCATGAATCGCGACCGTCGACTGGCTTCTGCACGCCGCAACCGCACGTTGATTCAGGAGACCGGAATGGGGCAGGAGAGTCAATCAAGGTTTCTTTCATTTGCGAGAGGAAACTCGGCGCTCATGATAGAATTCCATCAGTTTCATAATCTCCGGCGGATGATATCGAACGGCAGAAATGTATGCCCCGGCGTCTCAGCGGTGCCGGTGCTGATGGCCCGGGCCATCAGCGTAATCAGCTCCTCGCAAAGCTGGCGCAGTGGCGTGGCGACCGCCATCGCGATGATGTCATGGGCCAGCGCCGACCGCGACTCCGGCGTGATTTCATTTACAATCGCAACGAGGTCCTGGAGCGCAGGCCGATCCGAGCTCGATCGACAATCGCTGTGGTAAGCTCACGTCAATGTCCCCGAAGTGCCGTTCTGGCTGGCTGAGGCCGACGCGTGCGCCTACCGCCAGACTACCCCGCTCAGGAGCGCGACGCTGGCAGCACTCCCATCTCCTTTAGCAACCGGCCAGCGCCGTCAATCTTGTCCATGGTCCAGAGCATGAAGCGACTGTCGACATGGATGCTGCGGCTGCGGTCCGCGTCGCGCCCCCAGTCAGCGATTACGCCCTCGAGCGTGCCGTCGAAGGCGAGACCCACGAACTCGCCGCGTCCGTTCAGCGTCGCCGAGCCGCTGTTGCCGTTGGTGATGTCGGCGGTGGACAGGAAGTTGACCGGTAACGTGCCCAGCGCCGGCGCGACATAGGGTCCATAATCCTTGGCTCGGATCGCCGCGATAGCCGCATCTGGAGCATCGAACTCACCCTTGCCCGTTTCTTTGGCCAGAAGTCCCTCGGCCGTGGTGAAGGGCGTCCAGATCTGCCCGTCGCGTGTTCGCCCCGCCACCTTGCCCCAGGTGATGCGCAGCGAGCCATTCGCGTCGGGATACATCAGCCGGCCGATTGCCTGCTGGTAGGCACGCTGGCCGTGCATATAGATGGCGCGAGCCGCCTGAGTGCGTCCAGCGCGGTCCTTCGCAGCGTGCTCCGCAGCTATGTCGCCGGGATAGAGAGCGACCGCCAGCTTGATGAAAGGGTCCTCCGACGCCTCGAAGGCAGCAGCGGGCTTGTCAAGCCAGGCGAGCCGCGTTGCCGTGTCTGCGAGCTTGGTGTCTGCATAAAGTCGGTCAAGGCCAATTTGGCCCAAAGCGCTTTCGAAAGCAGTATCGCGGTCCTTTGCATCCAGCCAGCGATATTCGTCGAGTGCGGCCTCGAACAGCTTTCGATCGATGTCTGGCAAATAGGTGCGCTCGATCTGCGTCAGCTGATCCGAGATTTCTCTACGGTCACGATCCTGAAACCCGCTTTCACGGTCTTCATCGGCCTTCTCGCGCTCCTTTGTCCAGCGATAGAGAATGCGTGCCGATGACAGTAGTTGCGCGCGATTGAGCAACGCCTGGCGCAGCCTCGCCAGCGAAGCCCGGCTATTCTCGCCCACCATCCCGTCCAGTTCGCGGATTGCTCCGTCAAAGCGCGTCTGCCGCACGGGATACTCGGCGACCCAGGCGCGAAAAGCTTTCTCCTCGATGGCCTTGCGCGCGTCGAGGCCGATCGCGTCGGCGCCGGCTAGATCGCCCGCCAGCTTCTTCCTGTAGTTTTCCACGCCTTGCAGGATGGAGGCGTAGCGGATCTGCGCTTCGCGATTGCCTGCCGTGGCTTGGTTGATCTGAGCGGCATAATCCGAGAGCAAACGCTGAGACAGTGGTTCGTAGTCGGCGAAGTTGAACCGGACTTCATCGGCGGTGAGGAACCGGTGCGTTGCGCCGGGAAAGCCGGCGACCATCACGAAATCGCCTTCTTGGACGCCTTTAGAGGCCATGCGCAGCCAGCTCTTCGGCCGGTAGGGCACGTTGTCGCGCGCATAGGGCCGGGAGGAACCATCAGGAGCGACATAGGCGCGATAAAAGCCGAAGTCGCCCGTGTGGCGCGGCCACATCCAATTGTCCGTTTGACCGCCGAAGTTGCCGATGCCGAGCGCGGGCGCGTAGACGAGGCGCACGTCCTCAATTTCAAGCTTCTGCTGGAGGTAGTAGAAGGCGCCGCCATAATAGGGCCTCACGTCGCAGCGGCGATCGGGCTGTTCTTCACATGCAGCGATTAGCGCCTTGCGATTCGTGTCGAGCTGCTCATGGCGGGCAAAGCCGCTCAGCGTGTCCGAGACGCCCCTAAGCATCTCGGCGGTCACATCCCGCACATCCTCGATCACATAGATGCGGCTGGCGGGCGCGGCGGGTAATTCTTCACCCAGGCTCCTCGCTAGAAAGCCGTTGGTTAGATAGTCTTGGCTCTTCTTGCTGTTGTACTGCATGGATGGGAACACGCAGTGATGATTGGTCGCGACCAGTCCTTGCGGGCTGACGAAGGAGGCGGAGCATCCGCCCAGTGATACGATCGCGTTAAGCGGGGCAGCATACAGTCGGCTCAGCTGCGCGGGATCGATCTGGAGCCCATCCGCCTGCATGGCCGCGCCCACTTCCGCAGTCTGGCCCGGCATCCACATACCTTCGTGCGCCGACGTAGCGGTGACCGTCCAGAGCAAGTTCATGGCAGTTGCTTGGGCCAAACATTTCAAATTCGAGTTCATGCTGATCTCGCTCCCATTCTATGTATTGTTCTCCGCAGACTGGATTGATGAACTATTGGGCTGGCCGGCGTCCGCAAGCGATTGCGCGGCAGCCACTGCGTGAAGACTGATTGGACGGTCAACGCAATGACGCTCCCCCTCACATCGGATCGGTTCGTTCAACGTTTGCGGATCATCCGTTGCACCGATCGTGCCAAGGGAACAAAGCTTTCAACGACCCAAATGGTAAGCTGCCTTCGATGTCCGACCTCCGACATTTGGTTGGAGACCCGACACCCTCGTCCTCGCTAGCGACGAAGCCCGCTGCCGAACGGCCGTCGCCTGTCCATAATCTTGAGAGTGCGTGCTATCGTTTCTGTTAAGCATGCAGTGTTGCGCCAGGGCGAGGTGCGAGGAGTGCCCGGACTTCACCTGGCCGCAAATCCGCTCGGCGCTTGGCGACAATCGTGCGAATAACCCGGCAGACGATGCCGGAGCAGTGCGTTCAAGCCGAGCGGCGTCTCAAGCTCCTCACGCGGCGGGCTCGCTGCTGTTTCCGTGTGGTATCTGGGTCGAGTGCGTGCCGACTGCCACCGGTCAAAGCCTTTCCTGGCAGTTGCAAACGTCTGCCTCTGCGGCAAACTCCACCTAGCCGTATAAGCCGAAGACCATGCGGCATCTGATGCATTTCCTTGCTGGTGTTCGCCGATCGGGAAGTGGAGCGACGATCTGCGAATATTTGAATCGCTGCTGGATAGGGGCGGTTTCGGAACTGCTCAGCCCCCGTACCACGTTGCCTTTTACGCGAGTTTCGAAGCACAAATGGCAAACGCGCGGGAGGCAAGATGTCAGCCTTCTGGCGCGTTCAACAGGGTTTCCAACCGTTGGACGCTCTCGATCACCAAGTCGAAATTCGGGACGAGTCCGAAGATCATGGCGCTCATGGCAACATAGTCTCGCCGCAAAGCGTCAATCATTCCCGTCATGTGGCAGCAGGGAAAATGTCGGCGGCTCCGCAGTCGCGAGGTCGTAGTCCTTGCGATTGAAAAACATGCGAGCATGAGGCACGCAGTCGGCGCCAAGCTCCATCTTCGCGATCGCCCGGCGGCCGGTTTCCGATTTCATGAGCCGATGAATGTCATTGTAGTGGCGCGAGATCCGTTGGCCGTCACCACGCAGTTCGCCGCGACGCTCAAACCAGCGACGCAGGTCGTCAAAAATCACGGCCTTATCCCAAAAGGTCCGCTCTGGATCGACCGTGGTGACATTGGGCACGCTCAGATCGAGACCTGGCGCATCTTCATCGAGTTAAGGTCGAATGATCTGCGGCGTGTTCGAGTCGAGTGCCGACTTCGCGCCTGACTCAATCTTCACTGCCGGACGGGCATACGTCTCAACTCGTCGTCAGCTCGTACCTGAAAGTCTTCCAGCGACAGTCCCGTGCGCTCTGCGCGGCAGCTAGCAATTCAGTCAAGGCCGCCGCCATCGGTCCCTGGATATAGGCGCCGCAAGAGAAGCTTACAATTGACGGATGCAATGATGCTACCCTCGGCGAAGCCCCGGGGTTGTTCACGCTACAATTCTTCCGTGAGCCGATGCTATTGTGCGACTTTCGCAGACCGGGTGGCTATATCGCCTAAGACAGCACGGAGAAGCATTCCAATTTCCTGTTCGGCGAGCCCCGGTGCAATTCCTAATTGGGACAGTTGGACGAGAATTGTCTTCACGGTGCTGCGCCAGAAGGCATTGGCGTCCTCCCCGTTCTTGGATTCCAGAACCCGGGCGATACCTTCGACCAATTTCCGCCGACGATGCAGCGGAAACGCGCTTATGTTTGAGTCACCCATGGATCACCTCACGCCTTCAGTCTCGCGATTAAGCATTGGCGGGTTAAAAAATTTCGTTAACGCGCTATTTTCGGACAGAGGCCAACAGTGGAATAAGGGGCACGCTATTGCCCAATGCGCGGTTGATCCAGAGTCTGAGGGAGCAATCTGAACGTTGTGAACGGAGGGGGTCTGTAAGTGCAGCGCGCGACGCCTTTTCAGCATTGCGAATCGCGCCGTATGCTGGAGGATGCAGCCTCCGCCAAGCAATGACTCCCTGACTGCAGGCGGGCAGAGGAAAAGAGCGAGCCTAGGCTTCTGCGGCTCGTGAGGCTGGCGCGGGGCTGGCCAAGAGGGCATTGTCTCGACATTTCACAGTTCGCAGCGGAACCGGCTCGGCTCCGGCAAAGAAGACGAGCTCGGCCTATTGACCCACGAACGCCTGAGGGGCGGAGAGATGACCGGCTTGCAGAGATTTGAGAGGGCGGTCGTTGTTCAGGTTGGCGGCCGCAGCTCAGAGCGTTTCGTATTCGATGTCAGGAGGCGGCCGCTATCCTGCTGCGTGATCTTCATCGTCAGACCGAGAAACGGACGGTAGCGATGGACGCCTGTTTGCAGGTACTGCGTTGTGAGGCTCATCCACCAGCTGCTCGAAAAGCTTTTGTGGCAGCCGCGCTTGAAGCAAAGATCCTGCGCAGCGATTGATGCTGTTTGCACGTCGAGGCTTTGATACTTAGGGTTTGCATGTGCTACGAGCTAGTCCATGTCGGCACCTGTTTGTGGAACCCGTGCTTGCTCGTGTACCATTGCGGAGAAATGTAGACGTCGGAGGCCCGGAACATGACGAGCACCTCCTCGCCGATCCCGCCAGACCGAGTCGATGCGTGCAAGTGGCTCGAAGGGCGCCAAATTCTCCTGCCGAGCTGTCGCGTTCGAAGGGAATGTGATTGGCGTCCAGTCCGTCGAGCCATGGGTGATCAGGACGCCGAGCGCGTGTTGTTCTCGATCAGATCGTAGAGAACCTCTCGGCTAGGTTCCAGTAGTACATGTTCTTACCTTCAATGATTTGAAGTCTCGGGGCTTACGATCCGGTATCTGATCCCAGACGGGCCAGGGCGCCGGCGAGCTGGCGCTTCGCGGCAGCGGGAAGCGGCATGATTGGCCGTGGGGGCTCTGCGCGACAGATGTCGAGGAGCTCGGCGAGCGCGTAGACGACGCGAAGGCTCGAAAACAGGTCAAAAAGCTCCCACAGCGGGGCCAGCGTGGCGTCGATCCGGTGTGCTTCTGCGTAATCGCCGTGCTGAGCGGCTCTGACAATTCCTAGGCAGGGCTCGGGCAAGATGCCACCGAGGACGCTGTACCATGTATCGGCGCCGGCGATCATGGCCTCGGCGGCGTTCGAGTCGCCGCTGTAGCCGATCGAGAAACCTTCTGGCACGATTTTTTTCTGGTGCGCCAGATGCCGTTTGATGGCATCGCCCCGGCCGGTTGAGTTTTTGATAGCGAGGATTTCAGGCAGCTGTGCCAGGCGCCCGACGAGCGCTGGCGTGAAGCGAAAATGCGTCGTTCCAGGATTGTCGTAGATCACGATTGGCAGACCGCTTTCGCGCGCCACTGTAGAAAAATGCTCGAAAACTTCGTCGTCGGTGAGCGGAGTATAGGAGACGGCCGCGAGCAAGCCAGCGGCTGCGCCGAGGGCCTTCGCGTCACTTGCATATTTTACCGCCTCGTCAGTGCGCAAGGCGCCCACGCCCGCCACGAGCGGGATCCGTCCACCCGTCTCGTCCAGGGCCTCGGAAAGCGCGCGGCGGCGTTCCTCGCGCGAGAGATACATATAGGTGCCGGTGCTGCCGAGCAGGCCGATGGAATCCACGTTTGCTGCGCAAAGCCGTGCAATCAGCTTGCGCAGCGCCGGGGCATCGACGTGGCCGTCAGCGTCTCCCGGCGTGATTGGGAAGGCGGAAAGGCCGCTCAGGAACGCCATGCTGAAACTCCCGTCGTTGGATTGGGTAAAGCGTTGGGCATTAGACCGCGTCCAGTGCCTGCTGCAGATCCGCGATCAAATCGGCGGCGTCTTCGAGCCCTACCGACAGGCGCATGAGGTCGTCGCCAACTTCATCAGGCAAATGCGCGTCCTCGCGAATTGACTTGCGCGAGCGGGTCAGGCTTGCCGGATGATAGATGAGGCTGTCTGCGTCGCCGAGGCTGACCGCCCGGGTGACTAGCTTGAGCCGGTCCATCATACGACGCGCGCCTTCGAACCCTGTGTGGAGGCCGAGAGCCAACATGCCCGAGCCCTGCGACATCTGCCTACGCGCGATCTCATGGTCGGGATGAGAGCCGAGAAATGGATAGCTCACCCAAGCCACTGCCGGGTGCGCCTCGAGCGCCTGAGCGACCGCAAGCCCGGAGGCACTGTGACGTTCCATACGCAACGTGAGCGTCTTTAACCCGCGCAAGATCAGGAACGTCGACATTGGCGAGAGCGCTGCCCCTGTGACATAGCGCAGGCCAGTTTCGTGCAGCAGGTGTAGTGTTTTCGCATCACCGAGTATCGCGCCGCCCAGCACATCGCCGTGGCCGTTGATGTACTTGGTCAACGAATGGATCACGATGTCAGCTCCGAGTTCCAGCGGACGCTGGAGCGCGGGCGAGGCGAAGGTGCTGTCGACCGCGACTTTCACGCCGCGCGCATGGGCGTGTTCGGCAATGGCGGCGATGTCGAGGATTCGGCTCAGCGGGTTGATCGGCGTCTCAAAGAAAACGAGCCGGGTCCTGTCAGTGATGGCGCCATCGAGATTGCTCGGGTTTGAGAGATCGACTGCAACGACGTTGATGCCAAACCGCGGCAATCCCTGTTCGACCATGGCGAGCGTGTTGGAATAGATCGTCTTGTGGACAATCAGTTCGTCACCTTGCGAAAGCAGCGAAAGGATCAGCGTGCCAAAGGCCGCCATCCCCGAGGCGACGACCAGCCCAGCTTCGGCTCCTTCGAGATTGGCAAGCCGTTTTTCGAGGATCTCCGTCGTCGGGTTGTATTCGCGTGCGTAGAGTCTTCCGCCAAGCGCTGCGGCCGCCTCGTTTGCTGCCACGCTTTCAAATCCGTAGGTCGAGGTAAGAAACACAGGCGGCTGAACGGAATTGGAAAAGCCGGCCGGATCGTAGCCATGATGGATGGCTCGGGTGGCGAATGCTAGATCGGCGTTGTTCGAGGCCGGCGTTGTTGGTGCATCGGTTCCAAGTTGATCTTCGGCGCCGATCATCGATTTTGAGTCCTCTTGATTTGGGGGACAATGCCGTCACGCTCGTTCAGATTGAACGTCCAGTTGGCGATAAAGCAAATGGTCCAGTCTTCACGTGCCGCGTCGGCAGGTCGCTCGCCAGGCCTGGGCGCGCGCCAGATCTACGAAGCTCTTCGCAGGCAGATCCTGGCCGGGGTCTATGAACGGGGCGGTCAGCTGCCGTCGTCCCGTGGCCTGGCATGAGCTCGGCGTTTCGCGAACGCCGGTTAGCGTCGCCTACGACCAGTTGGCCGCGGGACGTTTCATCGACGTCGTTCAAGGCGCAAGGACTCGCGTTCGTCTTCGCTGGTCCGCAGCAAGGCCAGCAGCGCGGTGCCAAAACGGACCGGCCCGATGCAGTTTGCGGCTACGGCGAGCGACTGCGCGCCAGTCCGCCATGGCCTGATTACCTACCCGACCGCTTGAAGGTCGATTTCCGGTATGGCGACCTCGCGCCATCTGATTTCCCGGCGCTGACCTGAAGCGGGCGATGAACGCGGCGATGTCACAACCCGGAAGGCTAGGGTTGGTGGCACTCCCACTCACGCTGTTCCGCTTCGAACCTGGCGTAGTGCCTTTTGTTGCCATGACCCTCATTGCTTTTCAGACCCATCTTTCACACTCTGCACCCGCATCGGTCTTGGGCCGCTTCGATATGTCGTTGGCGACGACAAGGTCCACCGCATTCACGACTCGTTGGAACCGCATCACCAGCGCCGAAACTACGGCTTCTTTTCAACTATCTACGATAGGATTTTTTGCAACGGCATACTGGCCAAAACAGAACGAGTGGCCTGAAGTTGGCTCCGAGACCAACTCGAGCCGCTCACCGTGCGCGATTGCGTTTGTTTCCATTTGATCGACGTCGCTGGCGTAGAGCTAAAGTCGGAAGTGGTGGAAAGGCGGGGAATTAAACGAACGGAGGTTTACGCTTCGAATCCGATTGTTGAGGGAACCCATCAACTGCACCTGAAGGGGACGGATGATTGGCGCTGGATTTATCGGAGATGTAGGACCTGGAACTACGCAGTGTGCAATGCTCTTCGAAGCGCATTCAGGCACAGCGAGGTTTTTAAGATCTTGCCTGGGAATTGCAGACGGCCGTGGCTCTATGAGTCTCGCCCGCGGAACCGGCCGCGGACAGGTTGTTAGAGTCCAGATAACCGGTGATGCCTAGCGCGAGCGATGAAGATCCGACGATGGCATCCGATCCAATCGCGATGCCGAAACCAACACCCTGAGCGGCAACCTGGCCACTCTGGCCTTCGACATCCACATCACTGGCGAGCCGGTAGAAACACAAACCCGAAGGCTCCGGTGTATCGCCTCTATAGCAGGACGCCGCGCAACCGCCGGATCGAGATCGGCGGCATCTGGAAGAAGAGGAACCAGAGCGGCGGCGACCACTGCACCCCCCAGGAGGCTTCGCCAAATTGAACGCGAATCTCGGCGTTATCCGGGGCAGGACGGCCGTTGCGCTAGCGCTGGCGAGGGCACGGCGAGAAAGCGTCGAGCAACACTGAGAGAGGTCGGGGGCACAGAAGGCGTGCAGGCCCGCAGTCCCGAGTTAGCCTTACGGACACGCGCTCCGGGACCGAGATCGGAACGGCGCTCTGGAGCAGCTTCTCTGAGTGTGGATGCAAGCCGTCGATGTACTATCGGACACACCGGGAAATAGCTTTGCATGCTGCCAGGTTTGGGGGTATCGACCTCCTCGTCGATGCCGAGATGGCGTAGTCTACCTGCTCACAGGCTTCATAGGAAACGGTCTGTTCAGGGTGTGCTAGCCAGCAGGCTTGCTTGCGTCGTCGGATGCATATAGCTCGGGCGACAGAAGAAAGCCCAGACGTTCATTCGTCGTCTGCCGCGACTTCCGCGTAAATTCGTGTCCAACAAGGAAGAAACTATGAGGCGGCAGACCCGACCGTTCACGGTGGAGATCAGACAGAAGCGCAGTTCTCAAAAACGGGGTGGTTCCATCTGGAGCGATGTCGATCTCTCCGCAGCAATGGCCGAGACAACAAGGGAACTCCAGGAGATGGAGTTGCCAAATGGTCGCCTTATTGACTCTAGTGCCGTAGCGCTTGATGCTGAACATATGCACAAACCGCGAGCGGAGCATCTTATGGCAAATCCCTTGGAAGCTGAATCAGTAAGAACTGCAACAGAACCGGCAGCGAAAGTGGAGACGCCTGAAAAGAAGAAAGCCCCCCGGTCGCGGAAGGCGAAGGCTGAGCCTAGGCAGCCTGCTCGGAAGAATGCCGCCAAGACGGCGCCTCAGGCGCAGGAAGGATCAGCAGCGGCCGTGCGGACCGGACGGAAGATTTACTCTGAAAAGGAGCGTGCCCAGATGCTCGCCCAGATCGAGAAGTCTATTAGCGGCGGCGCCAGTCACAAGGATGCCGTAAAGCAGGCCGGCATCTCGGAACAGACCTACTATAAATGGAAGAAGGCTGCGCCGCCTGCATCGGATGGTGACAATCTGAAGGACCTCCTCGCGCTTGAAGAAGAAAACAAGCGACTGAAGAGCCTGCTCGCGGAACGCTTGCGCAAGGAGAACGCGGAACTGAAGAGGAAACTGGGGCTGTAATAACGCTGAATCGCAGACCGGAGCGGATACGTATTCGTCGTGGACGCTATCCGAGCGCTCATCATCTGCTCCAACGCCGAGGGCGCCACTCCTTCGTAGAAGGCGGTATAATGGTAAGAGGGAAGGCGTTGTGCGAGCCGCCGATCTCGGCCACCGCGCAGTCCAACCCGTCGGCGGCGTGATTGGCCGTCGCTTTGAACATCAGATGCTCGAAATAATGCGCGATGCCGGATTTCCCCGGCGGCTCGTCGGCGCTGCAGATTTGTAGCACACCATGCGAGTGACGATGGGCGCGGGGTGATCGGGGATGACGACCACCTCCATGCCGTTATCGAGCAGTAAATTCGTTGCCTTGATGTCATCGGTGGCAAGCCAGAACCGGAGCGGTGGTCACAAACGCCACAGCGGTCGCAAAAAGTGTCCCGCACAGCCGGCCAGACCGAAGATTTATCGATGCCTTCGGTTGTGGTGACCGGGCGGTGGGCAAGGTTCGAGGCGAAGGGAGTTGTCCTCATTTTGAAGGTTCCGCGTCCTCCTCGGCCTCACTGGGAGCAAGTGGATCAGTGGACAGAGCCGGGCCGGGATGAGCCCTCAGCATGCTTCCAGGCCGGCTCGAGCGTTATCCTTGAGTCCGTGGGGGAAGGTGAGGCGGCAATTTTTTTCGGTGGGAGATCATGGACTCTCCTGGCTTTCGTGACGTGTTTGCCATGACCGCGCACGAGCCGTGCCAAATGGCAAAACCCTTTCGGCAATATAATTTATCGAATCTGCTCTGTCCGACATTGTCGGATCTGACACGGCGAATGGGAATCCCTTGCCGCTCTACAAGGTGGCTAGGTAAACTACTCGTCGGAGAGCGACGAATGTGGTGGCGTCAGCGCGCCGCAGCTGCTGGTCGTCAGGGTACCCTTGCTTACATGTAGATCGCAGATCCCGCGATAGGGCTCCAAAACCAGTGATGGACGCGGTTCTGGAATTGCGGAGCGTTGCAGGATTCGCTTGATTTTTGAGCCATTCCGAGCGCCAGTGCGGGAGATGCTTCCGGCGAGAGTCGGTCATGGTGGGCCTTGCGAGCCGCTTTGCGATTGGAGCGGAGCTTTTGCAATTTTCGCTTTTGCTCCTCCTGAAATCTCGGATATGAAGCGGACTGGCTTATGGCCTGCCCACATCGAAATGGTTACAAAGGAATACGATTATGGCGACCGGAACGGTAAAGTGGTTCAACAGCACCAAGGGATTTGGATTTATCCAGCCCGACAATGGCGGTCAGGATGTTTTCGTCCACATTTCGGCTGTCGAACGAGCGGGCCTTTCGACCCTTAATGAGGGCCAGAAGATCAACTACGAGATCGAACAGGACCGCCGTACTGGCAAGTCCTCCGCTGGCAGTCTCAGCAAAGCTGGGTGAACTTTTCTGCTTCTGCCCGGCAACAGCCGGGCAGACGTGCCGCCGACCGGGGCAGCAGATTGGGGAAGCTGCCAATTCCTCCTGAAACAAGATGTTTGCGAGTGAAGAGGGGCTGGTCCCCGGCTTCTTATGTTCTGCACTCAGCCTCTCCACATGTGATTCTTCGTGGGATGTTGGGTCTGACGCACTCTCGATCGAGTGTGGCCGGAGAATGAACGAGCAATTCAAGCAGCCTCCAGCGATTGACACCTCCGGGATCAAGAGGGCCGGGTACATTGGCCCCGAGGGTACCTGGACACATCAAGCCACGATGGACATCTTTGGTGACCAGGTTGAACTCGTTCCGTTCAGCGACGGATTGTTCGAAGCATATGAAAAGGGCTGCGTCGACGCTGCATGCGCCCCAGCTACGACCTCTCTGGTCGGAACCACTCCTTACCTCGATCAAATCCTGAGCTTGAGGTCTCCCAGGATCATCGCGGAGTATCCGAAGGTCCTGAGCTACAGCCTGATTGCAAGCAGGGATGCGAGTTTCGCGACGATCACCAAGGTAATGGGCCATCCCGTAGCCTTGCAGGAGGTGGCCGCGTGGCTGGACGAGAACATGCCGAACGTCGAGCGAGAGAGCCGCATGGGAGCGACGTCTTTCGTGGCTGAGCAAAAGTCTCTCTCGATAGCGGCATTTGGTCCTGCACTTGGAGCCAAGCTGTACAATCTGCAGATCTTGCGAACAGGAATCGAAGAAGGGCTACATAACGTAACCCGGTGGTGGGTGCTTGGGCGCAACACTCCTGCGCCGACAGGATTCGACCGGACGACACTTCATCTCCGCGTTTCAGAGCAAAACCTCAGTTATGTACTGAACATGTTCTCGAAGGAAGATTTAGTCGTTCTCAACATCTATGAGCGTCCAACATGCGAGCGGCTGGACACCCATCAGTATGTCATCGATGTCGCTGGACACGTTTCGACACACCCGGCGCTGGCTGGGTTGGCGGCGATCGATGGCATTAGGATTCTGGGATCGTACCCACGTCTTTACTAGCTCATGGCCAGACTAACTATGGCTAAGCTAGTTTCCGCCCATCACGCCAAACCTGTTGATCGTCAGCACTGATGAAAAGGGGGCAGCCGAAACGAAACTTGACACGATGCAGACGGTCGTGCTGCGGGCCACAGACGAGATCATCCTGATCTTCTCGCTGTCGACACAGCTTCTTGCCTACCCAACGGCGGTAGTCATGGGGCACAGATGTCGAACAGCCGAGCAACTCGCAAATTAGTCACCTCGATGATTATGACGCGTTCATAGGCGGCAACGCTGGTCCATTCGGAACGCGAAGCACTTCAGGTGTCGCAGGGCCGCCGTCACTGGCGCCTGCGGTGATTCATGAGCGTGCCGTTTAGCACGATCGGTCATCCGTTGGACTCGCCTCACGCTGCTTGGATGTGCTTACGGGCGAACCCGGTCGAGAAAAGCATCGAATGCGGCAGCAACAGCGCGAATCAGGAAGCGATGCTCCTGCCGCACTCGGATGAAGCCTTTTTCGATGTCCACTATCCCGTCCTCAGCCAGCATTGCCAGCCGTTCAGCTGAACCGCGAAAACCGATCGGATCAAATCGATGGGCCGCACAGATTGCCGGCACATCGGCCTCCAAATCGCACATCAGCCGCTCGATGATTGCGGCTCGCACGCGGTCTTCGTCCGTGAGACGGTAGCCCTTTGACGTTGGCAGCCGGCCAGCTGCTATGTGCCGGCTGTAGAAATCCCGTGTAACCTCGTTCTGGACGTAACCCTCGCCGACGCGACTGATAGCCGATGTGCCGAAACCGATCAGGGTTTTGCAGGTGTCGGCCGAGTAACCCAGCGAGTTACGCCGCAGGCGACCGCTAGTCTGCGCCAGGATAAGTTCGTCGTCCGGCAAGGCGAAATGGTCGAGGCCGATCTCTTGGTAGCCGGCGGCAACCAGCGTCTCGGCCACGGCCGCGGCCTGTTCCGCGCGAGCAACGCTGTCCGGCAGGGCTGTCTCCTCGATCAGGCGCTGATTCTTTATGAGGGACGGTTTGTGCTCGTACCCGAACACCGAAAGCCGGTTGGGGCGCATGGCGACCGCCGAGGTCGCGGTCTGGACGCAGGACTGTACCGTCTGATGCGGGAGACCGTAGATCAGATCGAAGTTGATGCCGCTTACTCCATGCCGACGCAGCTCTTCGACGGCAGTGGCCGTCTGCGCCTGGCTCTGGACCCGGTTGATCGCTTTTTGAACAATGGGATCAAAGCTCTGCACCCCGAGGCTCGCGCGGTTCACGTTGGCTGCTCCCAACGCTTCGGCGATCTCGGCCGTGAACGTGCGCGGGTCAATCTCGACGGCGATCGTAGCAGATTTCCTGAACGCGAAGCGGCGGCGCAGGAGTTCGATCATGGCCAAAAACTCCGCCGGCCCGATAAGGGTCGGGGTTCCACCGCCGAAATGCACGTCGTTCACGGGCAGCCCCTGCGGCACTTGCTCCACGACCAAACGGATTTCGTCACGTACCGCCGCCAGATAATTGAGGATCGGCGCAGCATTGCGGGAGATGGTGGTAGGGAAGCCGCAGTACCAGCAAATCGATTGGCAGAACGGAATGTGGAGATAGAGCGACACCGAATCGTCAGCCGGTAGACCTCTAAGCCATTCCTCATAAGTTTCGGCGCCGACTGCGGCGGAGAACTCCGGCACAGTCGGATAGATGGTGTACCAAGGCAGGAGAGCTTCGCGATATTTTTTCAAGATAGAAGTCTGCAACAGTTTCTCTCCCAAACTGACAACTGTCCTCCTTCTACCGCTGCGATCTCCTGTGTCTCTGCGTTATATCAAATCCGTTCCGGTTTGGCCGCGAACCAGCGTTTGTCAACGAAAGGCGGAGTTAAGTGTCGTCCGGTCGAATCCTGTCGGCGCAGGGGTCTTGCGCCCAAGCACCCAGTCAACCTCAGCGCGTGATCCGCAATGCCGAGGTTTCGTCGACGGAAGATGGATTGACGCAGCAAACTCAAGTGCGGCTGACCAAGTTTGTTTCCGCCTGTCCGCCCAAAATTCGGAACTGACGCGGGCTAACTAGACTGCCGGGACCAGAGACATCAAGCCGGTCCCTTCGAGACGTATCTGACGGGAGAAGTCAAACTTGAGATCGACTGACGCGCTGGCAAGTCCTCGCTGGCAGCCTCAGCAGAGCTGACTGAATTTCTCCTGCGTCCGGGCAAGAGCCGGAATGACGCGGCACCTGCCGGATGTGCTGATGACTGCTGATAAGAGCGGGCGAGAACATGGATCGACCGGAAGGCCGAGGCAGCAGGTGGCTGCAAGCGGGCGTAAATTCCTTGTGAAGTCACGTCGTCTCCAAGAAGGCGGGAGTGGGCCCCCGCCTTTTTCACGTTCTGTACAGATCACGCCTGTTGCAGCCGCCCGCTCCAGAACGGATCTAGAAAGATGGTATCAAGCTGCGACCTTCTTACGGGTCCTATTCGGCGGCGTGTTCGTCTCTGGCTGTTTCGGTCTGCGGCCGAGCCCCATCGTCTTGGCCAACGCAGAGCGCGCGGCGGCGTAATTCGGCGCGACCATGGGATAATCCGCGGGCAGCCCCCATTTTGCGCGATATTCATCCGGCGTCATACCATAGTGGGTCGACAGATGGCGCCTTACCGATTTGAATTTCTTCCCGTCCTCGAGGCAGATGATGTAGTCCGGCGTCACCGATTTCCTGATCGGGACAGCAGGCTTCAGAACCTGCGGCTCTTCTGCGGAGACACTTCCGATCCTGCCTTCGAGTGCCGCGTGCACTTGGCCGATCAGTGCAGGGAGATCGCCCACCGGGACCGGATTGTTGGAGACATAGGCTGACACGACATCAGCGGTAAGCTGGATGAGGTTGTCGATGTTTTTGTAGGCTTCTTCTGTCATGAAACTCTCCGGGCGGATTGAACCTTAGTCGGCGAAGCGTCGCTTCTAGTGGTGGTCTCCGCTGAAAGCAACAAATGTCTCGACAGGACCATTCGATACCGTCCCAATATCGAGGTCTGTAGCGCCGTATCAAGCGGTTCGTGAACGCTGATCTGCGCGGTTATGGCTGTCCCGTAACTGGGTCAGTATTGACTTTCGTTCCCGATCTCGTCCCTTTGAATTTTGCAACAGCGAGAGCGGAAGACCCAGAAAGTGGTTCGATACCATCAGCCGTGCATCCGCTGGAGTACCAAACTTCGGCCGTAGAAGCACGTTGGCGTTGTCGTGGACCACGGAACCAACCAACCCCTCGGGCGAACAAACAGCGATGTTGCGCGCCCACCTCTTAGAATCCGCTATCGGAGCGATGAACACACCGTTGCGGTTTCTGCCGCTCCATGCCGTATCACGGCCCGGCCGGCAGGCCAGATTCTCTCGATCCGCTGATATAGCGCAAGGCGCTCGCGAACCGCATGTGGAGAATGGTTGCCGTGCACACCGCAAGGACACCATTTATGAAAATGCTATTCACTGCGATGGCTGTTGCCTTTCTGGCGGCCACCGCATTTGCTGCGCAACTGATCCCAGTAGATCTCAGACAAACGGCACTGGCCACCTTCAAGCCTTTGCCATCCAGGCCGGCGGTCGCCGACAACCCGATCACACCGGAGAAGATTGCCCTCGGCAAGGCACTGTTCTTCGATCCACGCCTCTCGGCGTCAGGCGTCATCTCGTGCAACTCTTGCCACAACTTGGCGACCGGAGGCGACGACAATCACGAAACGTCGATTGGCCATGGTTGGCAGAAGGGATGGCGCAACGCGCCGACGGTATTTAACGCCGTCTTTAACAAAAGGCAGTTTTGGGATGGTCGCGCCGCGGACCTGAAGGCTCAGGCCAAAGGACCGATACAGGCCGGTGGCGAAATGGCCAACACACCGGATCAAGTCATCGACACACTCAAGTCGATGCCGCAATATATCGAGTGGTTCAATTCGGCTTTCCCGGATGAAGCCGATCGCATTTCCTTCGAAAACGTGGCCAAGGCAATCGAAGCCTTTGAGGCGACACTGGTCACGCCGGCCCCCTTCGACGCCTTTCTCAATGGCGATGACGCCGCCATCAGTTCCGAAGAGAAACAGGGCCTGGCACTTTTCATCGAAAAGGGCTGCTCGTCTTGCCATTCCGGTATCAACGTTGGAGGCGAAGGGTATTACCCATTCGGCCTCATTGAGAAGCCTAGCGCGGATGTTCTGCCGGAGTACGACAAGGGTCGATTTGCCCTCACCAATGCAGCCGACGATTCCTATGTTTTCCGCGTGGCACCGTTGCGCAACGTAGCAATCACCGCGCCGTACTTTCATTCGGGCAAGGTTTGGGATCTAAGACAGGCCGTCGCCATCATGGGGACCACCCAGCTTGGCGAAGAATTGACGCAAAACGAAGTCGATCTGCTCGTTGCCTTCCTTAATTCGCTGACCGGAAAGCCCCCGGAGATAGCCTATCCCATCTTACCCACTGAAACGGCGACAACACCTCGACCTCAATTGTAGATCCTGGGAAAATAGACGATCGCGTCGGGCGCGTGAGCATTGGCTTGCCTATCGACTGGGCGAATCGCCACCAGCGCACCGTCATCAGATTGGGCCGCGGTACGTCGCCGGAAATAATGGGAGGCGCACGTGGCGTGAGCAATAACTTTGTACTCAGCCATGCTGGGTGAGGGCGAGGTCGGACAGCTGCTCGCCGAAATGCTGCTCCATGTCGTTTCGCTCGGAGGGCGGCTGGTTGGATGAGCGTGTACTGCAGCCCACCATTGACCCAATTCTTTGCAATCGTCCCACATTCAGGAGTTCTGGTAGTCGCGGCCGCCGCCCAGAAACGCAGCATTGCTGGTCAGGCCTCGGTCGACAGGGCGCGATGGCGCCACGGTGTTTTGTCTCAACACTTAGGTGTGGCAATGATTCCGCGTCCCTCAGGTAGGCTAGATGTGAGCAAGCGGCAAGGTGATCCCGTCACTCAGTGGCTTTCCAGTGTGAGTCCTTAAGGCATGAGGATCTGGTCGGGTTCGCGCCCTCGAGCCGCAGCGGCTGGTCACTGTGCGTGTATCGCCGGTCGTGCTGCGGAATCAGTCTTGTGAGTGTTTCCCTATCCTTCATCCCGACCGCTGTGGCCGGTCGGTGCTCTGCCTACAGCTAACACTGCAGAGCCTTGGCCGAAGCCGAGCTGCGCCGGGCAGTCGGAAACGTCTAGTCACATTTGCCAAGTGCGTGTTGGAAACGGTGATTCCGTGACACATTATCGCCATCCTTTAGCCGCGAGATCGTCCCAATCATCCACAAAATAGCCGGCGTTGCCCTGAGACGGTTCGGTCCGGCACCGGCTCAAACCAGCCCCCCGCTTAAGGTCAGTGCCGGATCGAACCACCCTGCTGCTCTTTTGAACGAATCAGGTGCGACGCCCGAAAAGCGGGCATCAGAACCAAGCTGATCCGCTCATGATCGATACTGGTCCCCAAATTGCACAGCCCGCCACAGACCTGCACAGCCACAATGGTTTGAGGCGGGCGTCGGCCGTCGGACTAGACGCACCTCGGGCCGGCACCAGGCGAGAGGAGGGAATCAGGAAGGCGACGCAAGCTCGCATCGGGCGAGCCGCTCACGCTGGTGCTCACACCGCGCCGCTCCGAATAGGGCCTGTCGTTCCGGTCAGCGGTTCAAGCCGGGCAAGGAGGCTGCCCGCAAATACGGAGCGGAGAACGGCTTCGAAGGCTTCATCTACAGACCCCTCTCTTTGGGAGGTGACACTTTCTGTGCGTCCTGCACCATCGAGGGGCGATGCAGGGTGAGGGATGCTGCAAGCAGAGGAGGTGATGTCGATGGTGCGCCTGCATCGATGCGGCTGAGGCGCGAAAGGGATTGCAAAGGAATTCGGTTGCGCGCGCAGTACGGCTCGCCGGTACCTTCGTGAGAGCGGGTCATCGCGTATTAAGGCCGCCCGCGTGAGTCGGCCCTCGACGGGGTTCCTCCAATGGCGTCGAAAGCCTGCATATGAGAGCGCAGCAGCGTCTGCAGGTCCCGGTGCATGACGTAGCGGGCGAAGATGTAGCGCGAGTGACCAAGCACGAGCGAGAACAGCCGGACCATGCGCATCCATGCCCGGCGTGTCAGTGAACTCGGGGACGAAGCGCGCGAAGTCGATCTGTGCTTGATGTCCGGCCGGAGCCTCAAACCGCACCTCGAAGGGACGCACCTGCTCCTGCGGTCGGACTGCGGCCACGAAACGCTTCACGGCGGTGTAGGCGTCATAGCCGCGCTCACAAATCCCGCGCCTCAGGCGCACGGCGCTCAGATCGGGAAAAGTTGAGAACCGTTCGCGCAGATAGCCGACAAAGGGCGCGATCTTGTTTGGCCGCCGCCTGTCCAGGGCCATAGGCCGGGAGTTGGAGCCTGCGCTCCATGTATTTGCAGACCATCTTGGGTCGCGGCATGTTCGCCCGGCGATCGCCGCCACGGGCGGGCCCTGACGGTGCAGATCCAATATGATGAGAAGTTCTCCTTGGACCACAAACGCCGCTCCGATTCCGATCAAATCGGAACGGACTATCGAGGCGGGAGCGAAAGTCGCCAGTTCCGGACAATCGTGGGCGGCAGCAGCGCCAACTAGGGAAATTTTCGATGCTCACAATCAGGGAATATTCCTCGCCCGATGACCGTGCGCGGTGGGCTACAGGCATTTTTGTTTCGAGGTGTGCCAGCGTGTGTCGCGGACGTCGGCGCGCGGTGCCGTCAGGGCGTCGAGGAAGTGGCTTCCGCCCAGGCCGGGAAGCCTGTCGCGATGACGACGGTGTGCTTCAGGTACCGGAACCGGCGCCCACAGCAAAGGGACATGCGTTTCCGTTGACCCGCGCCGGGGTAGCGCGATCTGCCTTCGGCAGACTGCTTGGCGCATCAGGTAGCGAGGTAAGTGCCGAATTCGCGATCGGTCAAGGCGGCAAGACTTGCTTCGCTGCAGTGACCGGCATCGGCTGAAGGGCGGCGACCCTTTGCCGAAAATGAGAATCGCGTCGATCCGGCGAGCTAATTCCGGCAACTACCATATTCGGCGAGGCCCACCGGGCGGCTGACGCCGCATATCTATACCGATCGCGAGATCGTCGCACTGCTGGACGCTGCGCGGCAATTGCAACCGGTTAACCTCCATAACACGGACCGACAATTCTTCGTTATGAGGTGTTTATAGGCGCTGCGGTCTGTTCTCATTCCGGTTGCAAGCAGCGCCGCCACAAATCATCTTGCTCCAGAGGTGGCGCTTTCTCGTTGAGAAAATCCGGCGGCACAGGGCATTGAAGATGTTGCCATTGCCTCTAGCGCCGCGATCGCCTCGCTCGATTCAATAGCCCGCGGGCAGGAGATACGGACCGGCACCGTCGCCAGCGCTGGCGCTGACTGCCGCTGCACGACAGGGGTGGCCGCGTCGAGGACGGGGCGCCATTGCGCGATGCCGTGCCGCCCACTCGCGGGAGCGATTTGTTTCCCCGGCGGACTTTTGCTCCTCGCCTGCGCTGGTTGGGTGGGAGATCGCGAATGGTGTCGAACCCCAACTGCAGCAGGAACGCCTTGGTGGTCGCATGGCACGGCAATGATATTAGCGCGGCGCTGTGCAAATTGCCGATGAGGTCGCGACTGATTCCTTGTCAAGGAAGGGAGGACAGCTCGGCGCGGGTGTTCGGCTGGAACTAGGCGATGGTCGTCATGGAAACGCTCGAGCATGCAGGCCCGCTCTCAAAGGAGAAGCTGCTGCGGGCGACATCATGCCCGGGTTGTCCAACGACGGGTAGGAGCAGGCGAAAGAGGCGGCATCGGCGTGCCATTCGTGCCATCAGGCTGCGAAACACGCATCGTCTTTTGAGGCCAATTTCAGCCTCTGCGAGACTACAAGTGTAACACCATATTGGTTTAGCAGATCAAGCTTCGGTGGTAACCTCATGGGTAGAGAAACGCCTTTGGAGGCCGAGCAATGGATCGCGATAACAAACCACGCGCAGCTGCAAGTTCATCCCGCAGCGTGGGGAACGCCGAGGAACGCCGTACCCTGCGTGACGTTCCAGATGGGCCATTGAACGATGTTGCAGAACGGCTAGTAACCGCTAACCCGCGCGATACAGCGCGAAATCTTGGGGGCTTCAAATCCCTTGGGACGCAAGAGCGAAAAGCCGTTCGGGGTGAACCTGGGCAAGAGTCTGACCTCAGCAGATTTGATAGGCGCAACAACCAGCTCGGAGGATCAGCCAACGTTCTGGTCGACAGATTGACGGCCGGATTGGGATTCAACTCGGATGATGTAGCATTGCTCCAAGTCAGAGCGGCTAGTAATGTAGGCCATTTTCTAGGGCCCCAGAAGCAGACTGCTCTTGTTAATCGCATTGGCAACATGGACCCAATGGAGCAAGCGCTTGGAGTTATGTTTGTGGCGCATAACTTCAGCAAGTTTAATGATCCAAATAAATCTCGCATTTTTGAGCAGGCCATTGAATTGGCTGCTGATCCTCATCAGGACCACATGGTCAAGGCGACCGCACAAAATGCTATTGTCGCCGCGTATCACCAGCTAGACGCAAATCAACAAGCGCAAGCTAACTCACTTCCCGACCTGCATGGCCTGTTGCAGAACATGCCTCCGCCGCAGCATGCAGCAGAGGAACGGAGTGCGAATTTGGACGGCCACATAGCAGGTATTGCGGCTTCAGTCCGTGATACAGTAGGCCCGCAAACCTCCTTTGAACAGCTGCGGCGGGGTGGTCAAGTCGGGCAGTCCATAAGCCGCGCCTACAATCACGCCCGCGAGGATCTAATGGCTGCCTCCAGAAGCAGAGATCGCTCTGGCCGTTGAGGTCTCGGCCATGGTAAGTGGCGCTTTCTCCCTGAATTCCGTTCACGGCCTTGCCATTTCCAATTCGCTGGCCGTTGACGTACCTGCTTTAGGGTAACTTTCAAAAACCACGTCTGCCGGGGGGGGGGGGGGGGGGGGGGGGGGGGGGGGGCCGCGCCCCCCCCGGGGGGGGGGGGGGGGGGGGGGGGGGGGGGGGGGGGGGGGGGGGGGGGGGGGGGGGGGGGGGGGGGGGGGGGGGG
>NZ_JBVVQK010000028.1:0-2500 GCF_055811175.1 Mesorhizobium sp. WSM4828
GTAAGCTCCTCGCCTTCTTCAGTGTCACTATCTCTCGCTCATCACCTCAAGCCGCGCCAGATGGGGTCGGCTTAGCGGTTACAGAGTTCCTGGAGGTGAATTATGAGCGAATTGCCGGTGGTCAAAACGCGACGCAAAGGCAAACACCTTACGCAGAGCATGCTGATCCCAACCGAGAAAATGGTCGCTGACGAGCTGCGGGCTGCGCGACCTGGCCACCTGTCGGACCTTGCAGAGTTACGACGTAAGCTCGCGGCAAAATACGGAGCAGACGCCTGCTGCCCAGTGACTGTGCGGCGGCACTTGGTGCATATCAGTCAAGACGGCAGCGCGCCCTTTTGGCGCGTCGTAAATCCCGATCGGCCATTCGCCCGACGTATGAGAGGTGGATCGGAACACATACGCGAAAAATTGGCCGCGGAATGCTAAGTCTCCTGTTGCCGTACTTCAGCGCATACGAAAACGGCCCGCACAAGGCGGGCCGTTTTCGAATTTGGTTGCGGGGACAGGATTTGAACCTGTGACCTTCAGGTTATGAGCCTGACGAGCTACCGGGCTGCTCCACCCCGCGTCAACCCTAAAGGTAAGCCTTGGCTCACCGAATTCAAGCTTCCGCCAAATGAAAGGGCCGCTTGCGCGGCCCGGAGTCCCGTTGGCGGGCCTGTTCGTAAGGAGAAGATTAAACAACGTGCGCTTGGCAGACCTGGCAGCGACCTACTCTCCCGCGTCTTGAGACGAAGTACCATCAGCGCTGGAGCGTTTCACGGCCGAGTTCGGAATGGGATCGGGTGCAGCCGCTCCGCCATAACCACCAGGTCGGCAAAACGCACGTTGCTCGAGAAGCTGTTTTCTGTGCCATCCATCGTGTTCACGATGGGCATTAGGAATGAGAACGATCAAGCCGATCGAACTATTAGTACCGGTAAGCTTCAAGCGTTGCCGCTCTTCCACACCCGGCCTATCAACGTGGTCGTCTTCCACGGTTCTCAGGGAATACTCGTTTTAAGGTGGGTTTCCCGCTTAGATGCCTTCAGCGGTTATCCCGTCCGGATATAGCTACCCTGCTATGCGGCTGGCGCCACAACAGGTCCACCAGAGATCCGTCCATCCCGGTCCTCTCGTACTAGGGACAGATCCTTTCAATATTCCTACACCCACGGCAGATAGGGACCGAACTGTCTCACGACGTTCTGAACCCAACTCACGTACCGCTTTAAATGGCGAACAGCCATACCCTTGGGACCTGCTCCAGCCCCAGGATGCGATGAGTCGACATCGAGGTGCCAAACAACCCCGTCGATATGGACTCTTGGGGGTCATCAGCCTGTTATCCCCGGCGTACCTTTTATCCGTTGAGCGATGGCCCTTCCACGCGGGACCACCGGATCACTATGACCGACTTTCGTCTCTGCTCGACTTGTCAGTCTCGCAGTCAGGCAGGCTTATGCCATTGCACTCAGCGAACGATTTCCGACCGTTCTGAGCCCACCATCGCGCGCCTCCGTTACTCTTTAGGAGGCGACCGCCCCAGTCAAACTACCCACCATACATTGTCCCGGGCCCGGATAACGGGCCGCGGTTAGACATCCATAGTGATAAGGGTGGTATTTCAAGGGTGGCTCCACCTGAGCTGGCGCCCAGGTTTCAAAGCCTACCACCTATCCTACACATGCCACTACGAATGCCAATGTAAAGCTATAGTAAAGGTGCACGGGGTCTTTCCGTCTAACCGCAGGAACCCCGCATCTTCACGGGGAATTCAATTTCACTGAGTCTATGCTGGAGACAGCGGGGAAGTCGTTACGCCATTCGTGCAGGTCGGAACTTACCCGACAAGGAATTTCGCTACCTTAGGACCGTTATAGTTACGGCCGCCGTTTACTGGGGCTTCGATTCAGAGCTTGCACCCCTCCTCTTAACCTTCCAGCACCGGGCAGGCGTCAGACCCTATACGTCGTCTTGCGACTTCGCAGAGCCCTGTGTTTTTGATAAACAGTCGCTACCCCCTGGTCTGTGCCACCCTCCCATGCTTGCGCATGAAAGGGTCACGCTTCTTCCGAAGTTACGCGTGCAATTTGCCGAGTTCCTTCAGCATAGTTCTCTCAAGCGCCTTGGTATACTCTACCAGTCCACCAGTGTCGGTTTCGGGTACGGTCTATAAGGAGGAGCTATTTCCTGGAACCACGCAGCAGCCCTTTCAATCCGATAAGATTGGACTACCTCAATGATCCGTCACTTCCTCCAGGCCCACGAATATTAACGTGGTTCCCATCGTCTACGCATTTCTGCCTCGACTTAGGGGCCGGCTAACCCTGCTCAGATTAGCTTTAAGCAGGAACCCTTGGACTTTCGGCGGGGGAGTCTCTCACTCCCCTTACGTTACTCATGTCAGCATTCGCACTTCTGATACCTCCACCACCCCTCACGGGTATGGCTTCATCAGCTTACAGAACGCTCCGCTACCGCTTGCATTGCTGCAAACCCTAAGCTTCGGTGTATG
>NZ_JBVVQK010000028.1:7500-77703 GCF_055811175.1 Mesorhizobium sp. WSM4828
CACCAAGGATCTCGACATTGCCGAGGCCTTCGCTGATTCGGGCTATACCGGCGAGGATGCCACCGGAATGGCCGAGGCGATCGCCAAATTGCTGAATGCCACGGCCCTCAAGGCAGGAACCGTGCTGCGCGTTGGGCTCGAGGTCCATGGCGATGTCGCCAAGATCGTTCGCACCAGCGTGTACGACCGGACCCAGCACATCGTCACCATCGCGCTCGACGACCACGACCAGTACGTGCCGGCGCAGGAGCCGGAGCCAAATCCCGAATTGCTGACGGCGTTCGACGATTCGCCTGCGCCCATAGTGCGCGGCAATCTGCCGAACATCTATGACGGCATCTACCGCACCGCCTATTCCTACGGCATGTCCAAGGCGATGACGCAACGGCTGATCAAGTTGCTGGCATCCAGTGTCGACTTTCAGTCGCGCCTCAATCCCACGGACCGCATCGAGGTGCTGTTCTCGCAGCCCGATGGCGACGACCAGGCGTCCGACGAATCCGAGCTGCTTTACGTCTCCGCGACTTTCGGCGGCACGACAAGAAATTTCTACCGTTTCCAGATGCAGGACGGCAGCACCGACTACTTCGACGAAAATGGCAGCAGCGCCGAGCAGTTTCTGCTGCGCAATCCCTTGCCCAATGGCCGATTTACGTCCGGGTTCGGTGCCAGGCGCCACCCCATTTTGGGGTATGTGAAAATGCATACCGGCACCGACTGGGCAGCTCCCGTGGGATCGCCGATCATCGCCGCAGGCAATGGCGTCGTCGAAAAGGCCGGCTGGGCCGGTGGCTATGGCAAACAGATCATCTTGCGTCACGCCAATGGCTACGAGACGTCCTACAATCACCAGAGCGCCTTTGCCAAAGGCATCGAGCCGGGTGTTCGCGTTCGCCAGGGTCAGGTTATCGGCTATCTCGGCTCAACCGGCCTCTCCACCGGTCCGCATCTTCATTACGAACTGATCGTCAACGGCACCAAGGTCGATTCGATGCGCGTCCGCCTGCCGGTCGGCAAGACGCTGAAGGGCGACGACCTCGTCGCCTTCAAGCGCGAGCGCGAACGCATCGACGACCTGCTCAAGCAGGAAGACAGCAATCAGTTGAAGGTCGCGAGCGCCAAGATCGAAGGCTGAGCCGACGTTTTTCGTCGTCAGCCCTGCTGATTCGCCGTGTCGCGCGCCCATGGCAGGCGCTCGCCCGAAACCGTCGTCCACGCAGTGATTGCCGAAAGCAGGCAAAGCAGCGCGGTCACCGCGGCAACGGCGGCGAATGCCGCGTCGCTGGCGGCAAGTCGTGCCGCATCGAGGCCGGGCGCCAGGCCGGCTGGCGGCGGTTCGCCGAAACCCGGAATGCCGGAGCCGGCACCGGTGCCGAGCACGCCAGCATAAACCCAGGCCGCCAGCGATCCCATCGCCGCCACGGCAATCAGGCCGCCGATGCGCGAGACGGCGTTGTTGATGCCCGAGGCCGCACCCGTATCCTTGTCCTCGACCGCCGTCATGATGGCGGTCGACAGCGGCGATACCACCAGCGCCATGCCGAGCCCCATCAACGCCATCAGCGGGAATACTCCCAGCCAGAAATTGTGGATGCCCCAATAGGCCAGCAAGGCAAGTCCGGCAAAGGCAAGAGCCACAACCAGACTGCCGCTGGCGATCGGAAAGCGAGGCCCGATGCGGTCGGACCACTGGCCGACCGGTCCGGACAACAGTGCGATCAGTGCCGACAGCGGCAGGAATATGAAGCCGACCTCGGCGGCACTCAGCCCCCATCCGGCGATCATGAGCATCGGCAGATAGAACAGATTGGCCGACAGCGCGAAATAAAGGAAGAAGGTCGCCACATTGGCGCCCGCGAACGCGCCGATCCGAAACAGCGACAGATCGATCATCGGCTCGCGCCGCCGGCGCTCGAAGACGATGAATACGACGAGCAAAACCGCACCGGCGGCAATGCTCGGGCCGGACATCAGCCCCTCCCCGTCGCCGCTCATCGAGGTCAGGCCGTAAGCAAGAGCTCCGAACGCCAATATGGCGAGTCCAGCGCCGCCGAGATCGAGGCTGCGCTTTTCCGCCGGCGCGTCGGCAGGGACCTTGGCCAGCAGAAGATAGATCGAGACAAGACCGAGCGGCAGATTGATGGCGAAGATCGCCCGCCAGATGCCATCGCCGAACGCCGACAGCACGAAACCGCCCAGCACCGGGCCGAGCGCCGTCGTCAGTGCCGATGCGGCGGCCCAGATGCCGATCGCCCGGCCGCGCTCCTTTTTCGGATAGGCTTTGGCGATAATGGCCAGGCTGCCCGGCACCATGATGGCCGCTCCGACACCCTGGATAGCCCGAAATGCAATAAGCATCGCCGGGTTAGGCGCCAGCGCGCAGGCAAGCGAGGCGGCAATGAACAGCACGATGCCGGCGACGAAAGAGTGGCGCAGGCCGAAGCGATCGCCAGCGGCGCCGCCGACGAGAATGAGGGCTGAAAGCGTCAATGCATAGGCATTGGAAATCCATTGCGCCTCGGCAAGGCTGGCGCCGAGATCGACGCGGATCGCCGGCGTCGCAATGGCCAGGACCGACCCGTCGATGAAGCCGAGCGCGGAAGCCAGGATCGCGGCGATCAGCACGAACCGCCGCTGCGCCTGCGGACAGAACGTATCAGCGGGAAGCGAGCCGGTCAGGGGAACGGCACCGGTACCGACTTTGGTTGGCATGTGCATGCCGCCTTACCTAGATCGCCGGCGCGCCGGCGACAACCGGCCAGCACGGTGTTCTCCTTGAAACCACGCCCCACCTGGCCACACAGGCAGGATCACGGCGCTCCGGGTGCAAACGACAGATGCCGTGCTAAGCTTCTCGCAGCGCTACGGACAAGGGGGAAATACCGCATGAAACGACCGCTCGAACCCTCGGCGGAAGGGCGCGGGCGCGTCGTCGGCATCACCGACGGCGTGTTCGCCATCGCGCTCACCCTGATCGTTCTCGAGATCAGGGTGCCGGCGCATGAAACGGTGCATTCCGAAAGCGAGTTGATCGCCGCGATCACAGCACTGGCACCGCGCTTCCTGACCTATGCGCTCAGCTTCCTGACGCTGACCATCTTCTGGTTCGGCCAGCAGGCGCAACACGGGCTGATTGCAAAATCCGACCGGCGGCTTGCCACGCTGAACCTCTGCTTCCTCGGCTTCATCGCCTTGCTGCCGTTCTCGACCGACCTTCTCGCCGACTTCCTCGAATTCAGGACTGCGGTGATCGTCTACTGGCTCAATCTTTTGATGCTCGGCCTGACGCTGCTCGCCAGTTGGCGCTATGCGGACAAGAACGGATTTCTAGCCGAAGGTGTCGACGCGGAGACCACCCGAACGGTCTATCTGCGCATCGTCAAGGCACAGATCCTGTGGGCCGTCGGCGCTGCACTCTGTCTGATCAGCCCGTTGCTCAGCGTCGGCTTCATCCTGGTGGTGCAGCTGATCTATGCCGCGGCACTGCGCGCGCCACTGCTGCGCAAGGTCATCGGGTGAATGGAGCGACGCCTGTCCGCTTTAGGGTGTGTTGAGATTCAGGTCAGGCCGAGCCGAAAATGGTGGCTTCCGAGAACCGGAGCGGAGCGTACTTTTGGGTACGTGAGCACCGGAAGCACAGGAAGCCGCCGTTTGCAGGCCGGCATCACCTGAATATCAACATACCCTACTCGACGAACTCCACCGTCACGCCGGGCGTCACGATCTTGGCGAGTTCGCGCGCATCCCAATTGGTCAGCCGCACGCAGCCATGGCTTTCGGTCTTGCCTATCTTCGACGGATCCGGCGTGCCGTGAATGCCGTAGGTCGGCTTGTCCAGCGCGATCCAGACCGAGCCTACCGGGCCGTTCGGCCCCGGCGGGATGGTCAGGATCCTGTCGTTTTCGCCCTGCTTGAAATTGATGTTCGGGTTATAGGTGTAATTGGGATCCAGCGCGACACGCGACACCGTATGCGTACCGGACGGCGACGGTGTGTCCGACGAGCCGATAGTCGCCGGATAGGTTGCGACCAGCTTGCCCGCCGCATCATAGGCGCGGACTTGCTTGTTGGACTTGTCGGCGATGATGCGCGCCACCGGCGTCGCCACCAGCCTGCCGAAATTGGCGACCTTGATGATGGTGCCTGGACGATTGAAATTCGCGTCCGGATTGAGCTTCTTCAGATAGGTTTCATCCATATGGAAGCGTTCGGCCAGCGCTTCGGGTACCGACGTGTAGCCCATGCGATCGAGCTGGGCCTTTTGGCTGTAGTCCTCCGGTATCGAGGCGACATAGGGACCGGCCGCATCCTCGGGCGTGATCGTATAGGAGGCGAAGGCATCGCCGCCGGATTGCGCCAGGGCGGCCTGGATGCCGATCGCGTCGGTCGATTTCAGATTGCTGCCGGTGATCTCATTATAGGCGGCGAGAGCCTTGTCGACATTCGAGCCGAAGCGTCCGTCGATGACGCCGGGCGACGCACCGGCACGGTCGAGCAGCACCTGCAGCGCCGCCACGTCCTCGCGGGCGCCGAGCGCAAGCGACGGGTCGACCGCCGTCTTGCCGCCAGTGCTTGGCGGCGGGGCTGTGTCTGGCGGCAAGGCCGCCTGCTCGTTCGGCACTGTCGGCTCGACCGGCTCGATCGAGGCCTCGTTGAGCTGCTGGCGCTCGATGGTGCGCGGCTTCACCGGCTGCGCCGCCTCCGGATAATCGTTGCCGTAGCCGTCATCCCGTGGCGCTTCGGGGAACGCTTCCACCGAATTGTCGCCATTAAGATCGTAGTCGTCGGCCGGCGGCACGATGATCCTGCCCTCGTCTTCCAATTGCCTGCGGCGGTAGCGCGCCATGTCCTGCGGGTCGTCGAGATAATAGCGGTCGTCCTCGACCGGCCCGAGATTGCGCAAGCGCTCACGGCGCAAAGCACGGCGGTCGAGCCTGGTCTGCGGCGGCTGGATGGCGATAACCTTGCCGGTCTCCGCATCGACGATGACGCGGTTTCCCCTGGCGTCGTAGTAGATATCGAGATTGCCGTTCTGGGCGATCAGGACGCCCCCCGTATCGGCAGCGCGAACAACCCCCGGTACTGTGTCCGCCAGCGGTGAGGCCATCGCATTAGACGCCAGCAGCCCGGCAGCAAGCGCTGAAAGGGTGAAGATGGTGCGCAACATGGTGGCCAAGATTCTCCGGTCCGTAAATGCCGCCGTCGGCGTTGTCCCCTCAGAGCCGCGCGTCCTTTCGGACGCGCAAAGGTCGCTCCAACACCTGAATCTCCGCATCGTGCTTTCCGAACATCGAATTCGATCTTCGGGCCGATGCGGCAGGCGAACCCCTTCGACGGCAAATCAGTTGTCAACCATAAGGTTCCAATATGAACCGGGCATGAAGATGGCGGATTTCTGGCCGATCAACCGACAGTGAGCCCCAATTCCTTGCGTGCCTGCTTCGTCAGCTTCAGCGCGACAAGACGGTGGCTTTCGCGCAGATAATCCTTCAGCGCCTCATCATCCATGCTTTCGCTTGTCCGGCGCTGGATCCATTTCATGCCGCGCGAGGCGAGATACGGCGCCGGCCGAAGGCCCGGCTGTTCCCTCAGCACATCATAGGCGATATCGGAGCATTTGAAGGTGACGAACGGCTCCTTGCCTTCACTCCAGCCGCCGATCGCAAACACCTTGCTGCCGACTTTCCAGACATGCGCGCCGCCCCACTGCACGACGTGGGTCGTCGAAGGCAGCGAGGCGCAGAAACTGTTGTAGTCGTCCAACGTCATCTGCGCCCCGCCAGTGGTGTTAGACCTTGAACCGAAGGTCGGCCGATTTTTCGGAAAAGATCATGGTCAAAATTGAAGATAGGAGTTCCATCCCGATTCGATCGGGATGGAACAGGCTCTTGGCTTGAAGTCAGGCGGCCGCCTCGGTTGCCACGACTGCCGGCTTCGAGCGGAAGTTCAAGCGGTCGGAGCCGGCCGTGACCTTGACGGTCGAGCCGTCGAGGATCTCGCCGAGCAGGATCTTTTCCGCCAGCGGATCCTGCAATTCCTTCTGCATCACCCGCTTCAGCGGCCGCGCGCCATAGGCCGGGTCGTAACCCTTGGCTGCCAGCCAGTCGATCGCCTCCTGATCGAGCGAAAGCGATATCTTGCGGTCGACAAGCAGGTTTTCCAGCCGCTTGAGCTGGATTTGGACGATCTGGCCCATATCCTGGCGGCGCAGCCGGTGGAACAGGATCACCTCGTCGATGCGATTGAGGAATTCCGGCCGGAACGAAGCCCTGACGACGTTCATCACCTCGTCGCGCACGACGTCGACATCCTGGTCCTCGCTAAGATTGACGAGATATTCGGCGCCGAGATTGGACGTCATGATGATCAGCGTATTGCGGAAGTCGACGGTGCGGCCCTGCCCGTCGGTCAGCCGGCCGTCGTCGAGCACCTGCAGCAGCACGTTGAAGACGTCCGGATGCGCCTTCTCGATCTCATCGAACAGCACGACCTGATAGGGCCGGCGCCGTACCGCTTCGGTCAGCGCGCCGCCTTCCTCATAGCCGACATAGCCGGGAGGCGCCCCGATCAGCCGGGCGACCGAGTGCTTCTCCATGAACTCCGACATGTCGATACGCACCATGGCGCTCTCGTCGTCGAACAGGAAGCTGGCCAGCGCCTTGGTCAATTCGGTCTTGCCGACGCCCGTTGGCCCGAGGAACATGAACGAGCCGAGCGGCCGGTTCGGGTCCTGTAGGCCGGCGCGCGCGCGGCGAACCGCTTTGGACACCGCCTGTACCGCCTCACCTTGGCCGACGACGCGCTTGCCGACCTCGTCTTCCATGCGCAACAGCTTGTCGCGCTCGCCTTCCAGCATCTTGTCGACCGGGATCCCCGTCCAGCGCGAGACGATATGGGCGACATGGTCGGGGCCGACCACTTCCTCGACCATGCCGGCCTTGCCATCCCTGGCTTCGGCCTGCTTCAGCTGCTTTTCGAGTTCCGGGATTTTGCCATAGGCAAGTTCGCCGGCGCGCTGGAATTCACCCTTGCGCTGGGCAATGGCAAGTTCGTTGCGCGCTTCGTCGAGCTGCTTCTTGAGGTCGGCGGCAAGCCCGAGCTTCTGCTTCTCGGCCTGCCATTTCGAGGTCAGCTCGGTCGATTCCTCCTCCAGGTTCGAGAGTTCCTTCTCGAGGCGGGCGAGCCGGTCCTTCGAGGCATCGTCCTTCTCGACCTTCAGCGCCTCGCGCTCGATCTTGAGCTGCATGATGCGGCGGTCGATCTCGTCCAGCGCCTCGGGCTTCGAATCGACCTGCATGCGGAGCCGCGACGCGGCCTCGTCGACCAGGTCGATCGCCTTGTCCGGCAGGAAGCGGTCAGCGATGTAGCGGTTGGACAGGGTTGCGGCCGCGACCAGTGCCGAATCCGAGATGCGCACCTTGTGGTGCTGCTCGTATTTCTCTTTCAGGCCGCGCAGGATCGAGACGGTGTCTTCGACCGTCGGCTCGTTGACGAAGACCGGCTGGAAGCGGCGGGCAAGGGCCGCATCCTTCTCGACATGCTTGCGGTATTCGTCGAGCGTGGTGGCGCCGACGCAGTGCAGTTCGCCGCGGGCCAGCGCCGGCTTCAGCAGGTTCGACGCATCCATGGCGCCATCCGCCTTGCCGGCGCCCACCAGCGTATGCATCTCGTCGATGAACAGGATGATGCCGCCGGCGGCAGACGTGACTTCGGAAAGCACCGCCTTCAGCCGCTCCTCGAACTCGCCGCGGTATTTGGCGCCGGCGATCAGCGAGCCCATGTCGAGCGCCATCAGTTGCTTGTCCTTGAGCGATTCCGGCACATCGCCATTGACGATGCGCAGCGCCAGCCCTTCGGCGATCGCCGTCTTGCCGACACCGGGTTCGCCGATCAGCACCGGGTTGTTCTTGGTGCGACGCGACAGCACCTGGATGGTGCGGCGGATTTCGTCATCACGGCCGATGACCGGATCGAGCTTGCCCGCGCGAGCGTCCGCCGTCAGGTCGCGCGCGTATTTCTTCAGCGCGTCGTAGCCCTGCTCGGCGCTCGCCGAATCGGCGGTGCGACCTTTGCGTACGTCGTTGATGACCTGGTTCAGCGCCTGCGGCGTGACACCCGCCTTGGACAGGATGTCGGCGGTCTTGGCCGATTTTTCCATCGCCAGCGCCTGCAATAGCCGTTCGACGGTGACGAAGCTGTCACCGGCCTTCTTGGCCAGTTCCTCGGCGGTCGAAAACACCTTTGCCAGCGGCTGCGCCAGATAAAGCTGGCCATTGCCGCCCTCGACCTTGGGCATTGCCTCCAGTGCCGTTTCGACGCCGAGCTTGACGTCACGGACATTGCCGCCGGCGCGCTCGATCAGCGACGCAGCCAGGCCTTCGTCGTCATCGACAAGGACCTTGAGGATATGTTCGGGGGTGAATTGCTGGTGATTTCGGGAAAGCGCCATGGTTTGCGCGGACTGGATAAAGCCGCGCACACGCTCGGAATATTTTTCAAGATTCATGCCTGTCTCCTTCCGTCACCGGCCCGCTTCGCGGCACCGGATCAGATTGCGGTGACGGACCCGCCCGTTCGAGCCGGATCCTGTTCACGCAAGATATGGGACGCAAACCACGGACCCTCAAGACGCCTCGACACTGGCGGACGCATAATATCGCGAGCGCACAAAACAAAACGGCGGAGATTTCTCTCCGCCGTCCAGGGTAAAGGATGCGCTAAGGTCGGCTGAACGTTTTTTCGATCAATTCTCGACGTCTGCGATCGCAGCTTGACCGCCGGGGCCTTCAGCCGGCGCTGCATCGACATTGCCAGCGTCGGTATTGCCAGTCTCGGTATTGCCAGTCTCGGCATTGCCAGTCTCGGCATTGCCCGTCTTGGCATTGCTTGTCTCGGCACTCTCAGGGCCGGCGTTGTCGTTGCCGCCATTTGCCTGTTCGACATCGAGGCGCGGGCGACGCGGACGCCTGGGGCGGCGGGCCGGGCTGTTTTCGGCAGCGGCTTCGTTGAGCTCGGCCTGGGCGGCGAGACCCGCCGGCGAAAAATTGTCGAATTGCGGTGCAGGCTCACCCACAAAGACCGGCTCAGCGGCCGGCACGGGCTCCGCCTGCGCCGGCGTCTCGTCGCGCCGTGGCTGTTCGACGCGCTGGCCACCCTGCTCGCCGCGCGAGCCATACTCGCCGCGCTGGCCGTTCTGGCCGTAACCGCCATTGGGGCGACGGTCGCGATGGCGTCCGCCATTGTTGTCGCGGCCGTCACGGTTATCGCGACCGCCGCGATTGTCGCGGCTGTTCTCCTGGTTCAGCGCCAGCTCGGCCGGTGTGCCATCGATGACCGGCTGCGGGCCGGCCCCGTGATTGACGGTCGAGCCCGACGTCTCGTTGGCATTGTTGTTGCCGGCATTGTCGAACTCGTCGCGATCCTCGTCGCCATCATCGTCGAAATCGTCGCGATTCTGCTGGGCGTTCTGGATCGGCATCTGCGCCTGAGCGGCTGCGATGATGCGGTTATAGTGCTCTGCATGCTGAAGATAGTTTTCCGCCATCACCCGGTCGCCGGAGCTTTGCGCGTCACGGGCAAGGGTTGCGTACTTCTCGGCAATCTGCTGAGCCGATCCGCGGATCTTCACGTCCGGGCCGTTGCTCTCGTAGTTGCGCGTCAGGGGATTCGGCCCCTTACGGTTGTTGTTGTTATTGTTGTTGCCGCCGCCGCCATTGTTGTTGCGACCGCGCATGCGCCTGTTTTGCTGTTGTGGCCTCATTAGACTCTCTTCACTTTGAAATTTTCGAAAAACTCTTCACGAACGGAGGCGCTCATGCGGCCAGCCGTTTCGTTCCTTCACCGGCGTTCGCCCGCATCAATTGCGTTGGCGCCACGTGCCATCCTGTTCCGGTTACTTCACTTGCCGGACGATTCCCGCACGAAGCTTGGGCGTCGTTTGCGCAAGAAGGCAGCTATTTCCAAGGAAAACCGAATCGCTAAGAGCACTGCCTGCTTCGTCTCATCCGGTTAAGGCGACCCTAGCCGCATTCCCCGGTATTGCCAAGCGCTTTTTTCGCACTGCATCACGGCTTCCACCGTTCGAACACAAGAACTCTGTCGTTTCCGCCGAGATCACGAAACGCCCCGACCGAACGGTACCCGGCCGCGGAGAATATCTCCGTAACCTGTTGGTGCTGCGTATGGCCGATCTCGACCGCAATCCTGCCTTGGAGTTCCAAATACGCTGCCGCTCCTGCGGCGATCTTCCTGTAGGGGCTCAGACCGTCCACGCCGCCATCGAGGGCCTGGCGTGGATCGAAACCGCGGACCTCGTCCTGCAGATTTCCAATGTCGTCTGAGGGTATATAGGGAGGGTTTGCGACAATTACATGGTACCGGCCAGAAACTTTTTCAAACCAGTCGGATTCGAGCGCCGTGAACCGGCCGGCGAGCCCCAATTCCCCGGCATTACGCATGGCTGTGGCCAGCGCCTCCTGCGAAATGTCGACGCCGGTGGCGGTCGCGGCCGGAACGGCGCTGAGCAGCGCCAGCGCAATGGCACCGGTGCCGGTCCCGAGATCGAGGATGCGGCAACCGCCTTCGCGTGCCGCCATCGCCTTGACGAAGGGCAGTATAGCCTCGACCAGCGTTTCAGTATCCGGCCGCGGCTCCAGCGTTTGCGGCGAAAGCGACAGGCGCAAGCCGTAGAATTCGCGGTAGCCGATGATGCGGTGTACCGGCTCGCCGGCGATGCGCCGCCGCAAGGCGGCTTCGATTGCCGCCGTCACGTCCGCATCGACCGCGTGCCCAGGATCGGCGATGGCCTGCGTGCGACTGGTGCCGGAAAAATGCTCGACGATCAGCCTGGCATCGAGCGCCGGATCCGCGATCCCGGCTGCGGTGAGCCGGTTTCGCGCCTCCCGCAGCAGCGGCGCCAGCGTGGCGGGCAGGCTGTCAGCCATCAATGCCGATATCGGCGAGCAGCTTCGACTGGTGATCGGCGATCAGCGCGTCGATGATCTCGTCGAGCTCGCCCATCATCACTCGGTCAAGCTTGTAGAGCGTCAGGTTGATGCGATGATCGGTGACGCGACCCTGCGGAAAATTATAGGTGCGGATGCGTTCCGAGCGGTCGCCCGAGCCGACCTGCGACTTGCGCGATTCGGAACGTTCCTCGTCCGCCTTGCTGCGCTCAAGATCATAGAGCCTGGCGCGCAGGATCTGCATGGCCTTCGCCCGGTTCTGGTGCTGCGACTTTTCCGCCTGCACCACCATGATGCCGGTCGGCAGATGGGTGATGCGCACGGCCGAATCGGTGGTGTTGACGTGCTGGCCGCCTGAACCCGAGGCGCGCATCGTGTCGATGCGGATGTCTTCGGCCCTGATGTCGATGTCGACCTCTTCGGCTTCCGGCAGCACAGCGACCGTCGCCGCCGAGGTATGAATGCGTCCGCCCGCCTCGGTCGTCGGCACGCGCTGCACCCGGTGCACGCCGGATTCAAACTTCAGATGGGCAAAGACGCCCTTGCCCGAAACGGTGGCGATGATTTCCTTGTAGCCGCCGACCTCACCCTCGCTGGCCGACACCGTCTCGAAACGCCAGCCATGCGCCGCGGCATAGCGCTCGTACATGCGAAACAGGTCGCCGGCGAAAAGCGCCGCCTCGTCACCGCCGGTGCCGGCGCGGATTTCGAGGATGGCGTTCTTGTCGTCGGCGGCATCCCTTGGCAACAGGAGGATTTGGATGTCCTTCTGCAGCGCCTCGATGCGATCCTTGACCTCCGGCAGGTCGGCCTCGGCCAAGGCGCGCATCTCGACGTCGGTGCCCTTGTCGGCGAGCATCGCCTCCAGATCGGCCTGTTCGCGCTCCGCGGCGCGCAATGCCCTGATCTTTGCCACCATCTCCTGGATGTCGGCATATTCGGAGGCCATCCTGACATAGGCGTCCGGCGCCGGCCCGGCCGACATCTGCGCTTCGAGCATGTCGAAACGCTTGACGACTTGATCCATACGGTCGCGGGGCAGGTTGATCATGGCGAAGTCTATAGCGGTATAGAGCGGTCGTCGGCAAAGGCGTGCAGCAGCGCCCGCATCGGCAGGCCATGCGCCGGCGCCATCAGATTGTCGTCGAAGAACGCTTCCAGCTCGCTGAGCGGCAGTTCCGTCAGCATCGCCTTGACCGGGCCGATCGATGCCGGCGACATCGAGATCGAGCGGTAGCCAAGGCCGATCAGCGCCATCGCCGAAATCGGCTTGCCGGCAAGTTCGCCGCACAGGGTCACCGGCGTATGGTTGCGCGCCCCGGCGTCGGCAATCTGCTTCAGGACGCGCAGGAACGGCGTCGAGAGCGGGTCGAAGCGGTCGGACAATTGGGTGTTGCCGCGATCCACCGCCATGACGAACTGGAACAGGTCGTTCGAGCCGACCGAGACGAAATCGACCGCCTTCATCAGCTCGTCAAGCTGGAACAGCAGCGACGGCACCTCCAGCATCGCCCCGAGCTTGAGGCTGGTCGGCAAATGATGGGCAAAGCGCGACAGATGCCGCACCTCGCGATCGATGATCTCGCGCGCCTGCGCGATCTCGCCGAGTTCGGTCACCATTGGCAGCATCAGCTTCAGTTCGCGCCCGCCGCACGCCTTGAGCAGCGCGCGGATCTGGGTGCGCAGCAATCCGGGCCGGTCGAGCGTCAGGCGGATGGCGCGCCAGCCGAGCGCCGGGTTCTCTTCCTGGATCGAGCCCTTGAAATAGGGCAGCACCTTGTCGCCGCCGATATCGATGGTGCGGAACGTTACCGGCTTGCCGCGCGCCGCTTCGAGCACGTCACGATAGAGCCGCTCCTGCGCTTCGGCGCGCGGAAAGGTCGAGGCGACCATGAACTGCAGCTCGGTGCGGAACAGGCCGATGCCGGCCGCGCCCGCTTCGGCCAGTTGCGGCAGATCGACCGCCAGCCCGGCATTCATCAGAAGATCGACCTGGACACCGTCCTTGGTCACCGACGGCTTCTTGCGCAGTTCGCGGTAGACCTCCTGCCGCCGCGCCCTGAAGCGCACTTTCTCAGCATAGGCCGCCTCGAGGTCGGGCTGCGGGCGCAGATGGATCGCGCCTTCCTCGCCGTCGACGATGATGGCATCGCCGTTTTCCGCCATGGAAACGGCGCCCTTCATCTGGCCGGCGACGGGTATGCCCATGGCCCGCGCCACGATGACGACATGACTGGTCGCGGCGCCGTCCTCCAGCACCAGCCCGCGCAGCTTGTCCCTGGGATAATCGAGCAGCTCGGCAGCCCCCATCGAGCGGGCGACGATGATGGCGTCCTTGGGCAGCGAGGCCGCGACGTCCTCCGGACCGCGCCCCATCAGCTGCCGCAACAACCGATTGGCGAGATCGTCGAAATCGCTCATCCGTTCGCGCAGGTATGGATCGGTCATGTGCAGCATGCGGGCACGCATGTCGCTCTGCACCTTTTCGACCGCCGCTTCGGCCGTCAGGCCGTTGCGGATCGCCTCCTCGAGCCGGCGCACCCAGCCGCGGTCGTTGGCGAACATGCGATAGGCTTCGAGCACCTGGCGATGCTCGCCCTCGAAGGCGACGTCGCGGCGCTCCAGCATGTCGTCGATGGAGAGCCTGAGCGAGCCGAGGGAGGCGTCGAGCCGCCTGACCTCTTCCTCGCTGTCCTCGTTGAACAGATTGGTGACGACGATGCGCGGCTCGTGCAGCACCACATGGCCGAGCCCGACGCCTTCGTTGAAGGACAGGCCGGTAAAGCTTACCGGGCGGCGCAGATCGAGCTCGAGGCCGGGCCTTGTCAGCCGCTCCAGATCGCCGGTGGCGATCATCTCGGCGATCACCATCGCCGTCGTTTCCAGCGCCTCGACCTCGTCGTCGCGATAATGGCGCATGGTCTTGTTCTGCACAACCAGGACGCCGAGTGTCCGCCCTGCCCGCAGCACCGGCACGCCGAGGAAGGAATTGTATATCTCTTCCCCTGTCTCCGGCAGGTAGGCGAAGGCCGGATGCTCCTGCGCGTTGGAGAGGTTGAGCGGCCGCGCCGAGGCCGCGATCGTGCCGACCAGGCCTTGGCCCAGCCTGAGCTGCGCCAGGTGGACGGCGTTCGGGTTCAGGCCTTCGGTGGCGTAGAGTTCGAGCACCGAATCGGCGCGCAGAACATAAAGCGAGCAGACCTCGGCAACCATGTTGGAGGCGATGTCGCGCACGATTCGGTCAAGCCGCTCCTGCGGCTCCAGCGGCTCTTGCATGAGCTCGCGGAGCCGTTTCAGCAAAACGCGCGGGCCGCTGGCCGAATCACGCATCGCGGCTTCTTCTCCAATAGCGTTTCAACCGGTGCAGGTTGCCCTGCACAGCGGCACAAACGCAACAACTCAATTAGAGCGCCATCGTCCAATTGGACGCATGAAGGCCGCTCCAAGACTTTCGATCCGCTGCATCCTGCCTTCCGAAAATCGATTCCGATTTTCGGGCCGATGCAGTCTGCTACTGCTTATCCAGACCGTACACGGAATGCAAAGTGCGAACTGCTAGTTCCGTATAGGGACCGTCGATCAGGATCGAAATCTTGATTTCGGACGTTGTGATGGCGCGGATGTTGATCGCGCGGTCGGCCAGCGCCTTGAAGGCGGTGGCGGCGACGCCGGCGTGGCTGCGCATGCCGATGCCGATGACAGAGACCTTCGACATGCCGGCTTCCGACTGCACCACATCGTAGCCGATCGTCGCCTTCAGCCGCTCGAGCACGGCCAGCGCCTTGTCGACGTCGCCGGATGGCACGGTGAAGGTCATGTCGGTGAACTTGCCGTCCTCGGAAATGTTCTGGACGATCATGTCGACATTGATGTTGGCCTCGGCCAGCGGCCCGAAAATGCCGGCGGCGACGCCCGGCCGGTCGCCGACGCGGCGCAGTGATATCTGCGCCTCGTCCTTGGCATAGGCAATTCCGGTGACGACCTGCTGTTCCACGATCTCTTCCTCGTCGCAAATAAGCGTTCCCGGCGGATTGAGCAAATCCCCCATTCCGGGTGCATCGGGATCGTCGAAGGACGACCGCACAAAGGTACGCACCCTGTGCACCATGGCAAGCTCGACCGAGCGCACCTGCAGGACCTTGGCCCCGAGCGAGGCCATTTCGAGCATTTCCTCGAAGGAAATCTTGGCCAGCCGCCGCGCCTTCGGCTCGATGCGCGGATCGGTCGTGTAGACCCCGTCGACGTCGGTGTAGATATCGCACCGGTCGGCCTTGACCGCCGCCGCGATGGCGACAGCGCTGGTATCGGAACCGCCGCGGCCGAGCGTGGCGATCCGGTTGTCCGGCCCGATACCCTGGAAACCGGCGACCACCGCCACCTGGCCTTCGCCGAAGCGCTTGATCAGGAACGCACCGTCGATATCGAGAATGCGCGCCGCGCCATGCGCGTTGTCGGTCTTGATCGGGATCTGCCAGCCTTGCCAGGAGCGGGCATGCACGCCGATATTCTGCAGCGCGATCGCCAGCAAGCCGGCGGTGACTTGCTCGCCGGACGCGACGACGGCGTCATATTCACGCGCATCGTGCATCGGCGACGCCTCGCGCGTCCACTGCACGAGTTCGTTGGTCTTGCCGGCCATCGCCGAGACCACGACGGCGACCTCATGGCCGGCATCGACCTCGCGTTTGACATGGCGCGCCACATTGCGGATGCGGGCGATGTCGGCGACGGAGGTCCCGCCGAATTTCATCACGATGCGCGCCATGGAAGCGAAATGCCTTTGACTGGATGCCGGACCGAAGGCCGAAAAGCGGAAAAATGCGCCAAGCTGTGGCCGGGCGCTCAATGCGCGGCCTCCTTAGCCAAATGACAGTCGTTTCGCAAGGCGTGCCGCCGCTGCCGGCCGGGCGACACACCAGCGCAGCATGGCGCCCGCATACTTCTTCCCAAAATGGTGCGCGCTTCAGCCCAGCTGTGCCGTGGCTCTCCACAGGCGCGGATAGTCGAGGACGAAACCGAGCGGCGAGACCTCTAGCGTCTCGTGGTAGCCGAACATCGGGGCGGCATAGGCGTAGTGTGCAGCATCGACGCGCTGATAGGTTTGCTCGAGGCGAACGAGCCTGAGTTCGGGAAATGTCAGATAGGCTGCCGGGGCGGGCGTCGCCATGCCGACATCGAGGGCAAAACGGCGAAGCGCCAAAAGGTTTGTGGCGGGCGTGAAGCCGAGATCGATATCGATGAGACCGTCGACTTCCGCTTGATGCTCGCCGTTCAGCGTCCATTGGCGCTCGGTCAGCCGGTCGATCCCATAATGCAGCTCTTGCGTGCCGAGAAAGCCGTCGGCGCGCGCCGAGCGTGTATGCCAGTCGGCATCGCAGTCCACCTCGTAGGCGATGCCGCACGGCTTGCCATCCTGGACCAAAAGCGCGTGTCCCCTGAGGTTCCACCCGGAACTCGCTTCCGACAGCAGGCAAGCGTCGTGGCCTTCCTGGTCAAGCCGGCGCCAAAGAATGGAAGCAACCGCTCGCATCATGCGCACTCCTCCGGTCCCGATGTCTCTGCTTCGTCCGCCAAAGCATTGGTGTTTCCTTCCGGCACACCATCAACTGACACGTGCTGACACAAATGCAGCAGGCGAAAGGCGCCGCCGGCAGGCATCGCGCGCATCGCGCCGCCGACGGTGAATTTCGCGCCTTGACATTCGCAGCCTCGCGCCCGACTTCCTAGCGTCCGAGGAGACCACACCATGCCAGAGCCCCGACGATCGACGATCGATGCCGGAGAGGTGGAACGCTTTTCCGCCCTTGCCGCCGAATGGTGGAACCCGAACGGCAAGTTCCGCCCGTTGCACAAGTTCAACCCGATCCGGCTTGCCTATATCCGCGACCAGGTGACAGCCCGCTTCGGCCGCGATCCGCGTGCGGCACGGCCGTTCGAAGGCCTGCGCTTCCTCGACATAGGCTGCGGCGGCGGGCTGTTGTGCGAGCCGATGGCGCGGCTTGGCGCCGAAGTGGTCGGCGCCGATGCCTCAGTCACCAACATCGAAGTGGCCAAGCTGCATGCGGCGGAAGTCGGCGTGAGCGTTGATTACCGCGCCACGACCGCGGAAGACCTGGCCGACGCCGGCGAAAAATTCGACGTCATCCTCAACATGGAAGTGGTCGAGCATGTCGCCGATGTCGATCTGTTCCTGGCCAAATGCGGCGAGATGGTCAAGCCTGGCGGCATCATGTTCGTCGCCACCATCAACCGCACGCTGAAGGCCCTGGGCCTGGCCATTATCGGCGCCGAATATGTGCTGCGCTGGCTCCCCCGCGGCACCCATCAGTTCGGCAAGCTGGTGCGCCCCGAGGAACTCGAAAAGGCGCTCGCCGGCGCCGGCCTGACCGTCATCGACCGCACCGGCGTCACCTACAGCCCGCTCGCCGACCGCTGGCAGCGCTCGAAGGACATGGACGTCAACTACATGGTGCTGGCGGAGAAGGCATCCGTCTGAGCCTTACGCCGTCTGGCCCCTATGTCTTCTGGCCCCTATGTCTTCTGGCTTTGCGCCTTGGTGGTGATGAACACGCCGGCGGTGATGATGACGGCACCGGCCCAGGTCAGCAATTGATAGCGTTCGCCGAGGAAGAGGGTCCCGGCAAACAGCCCGACCGCCGCCGCGACATAGCCGATCTGGCTGAGATAGACCGGGCCGCCGACCGCTTGCAGCCGGAAGAAGAAGGCGAACATCGCCGAGGCTGATGCCACCTGTGCCGCAGCGGTCAGGGGCACGCCGCCGAGCGAGCCGAATGCATTGCCGCCCAGCAGGACCAGAATGCCGGAAAACAGCATCAAGGCTGCTGCCAGATGGCTGCCGACGGCAAGCTCGATCGGGCCGGTGCCTTCGGGCCAGTCGACGGTGCGGTAAATATTGCCGGCGGCGAGGCTGACCGGGATGAGCAGGCCCATCGCCACCCAGAAAAATTCGGCCGGCTGGCCCGCTTCGCCGCGCGTCACCGCCACCATGACTGCGCCGACGAAACCGACGGCAATGCCGACGATGCCCAGAATGGTCGGGCGCCTGACGCCGAGCAGCATCGAGAACACCAGCGTGACGACCGGCGACAGCGTGAACATGATGCCGCTGTAGCCGGCACCCAGATGCGGAATGGCTGAAAACATCAGCAGATTGGGGATTGCGTAGGAGACGGCCGCGGTGACGAAGAAATAGCGCAGCCTGTGCGGCGTAAGCCGCATGCGCTTCCCGTTGAGCAGCAATGCGCACAAAAGCACACTGCCGGCACCAAGCGAGATGACGAAGGCCCAGACCATGGCAGGCACGCCGGCCGCCGTCGCGATCTTGCCGAACGGCAGCGTCAGGCCGAGCAGGCCGCCGGTGATGACCAGAAGGCCAAGCGCCGAGTCCCAGAGAAATTTCATCGCACCGTCCCGTCGGCTGTTCGCGGCCCTTGGCCAATATCGCAAGCTGAGGTAAGATAATATAAAGATTCTTCACGTCAAGATACATAACGGTGAGAGACATGGATCGCGCTGCAAAAGCGATCGAGCAATGGAAAAAGGAACGGCCGGATCTCGATGTCTCGCCGATGGCCGTGCTCGGACGGCTGAACGAGGCCGCCTCGCTGATCGCACGAGAGCGGCTGGCGCCGCTGTTTGCAAGTTACGGGCTGCAATCCGGAGAATTCGATGTGCTGGCGACGTTGCGTCGTTCCGGCCCGCCATACGCGCTGACACCGACGGCTCTCTACGAGGCGACAATGGTGACGTCGGGCGCGATGACCAACCGCCTCGATCGGCTCGAGAAATCCGGCCTGATCAAACGCGGGCCGCATCCCGACGATCGCCGCGGGATTGTCGTGCAACTGACCGAGAAGGGCCTCGCTCTGATCGACGAGGCGGTGGCCGCCCACGTCGCCAACGAGCACCAGATACTTTCTGGGTTAGCACGCTCGGAGCAGATCATGCTCGCCCGCCTGCTCGAAAAACTGATAGCGAGCCTGAGCTAGCCCAAACGGCAACCACCAGGACTCTGCGATCATTGCATTGGGAGTCGTAACTGCCAGGGGAGTTTGCCGATGACAGAACATGCAGTCGTGATTGCCGGAGGAGGTCCGACGGGCCTAACCCTGGCAGGCGAGTTGGCGTTGGCAGGCATCGACGTAGCCATTGTCGAACGCCGCCCGAACCAAGAGCTTGCCGGTTCGCGTGCTGGCGGTTTGAGCTCACGTACTCTCGAAGTTTTCGATCAGCGCGGCATCGCGGACCGGTTCCTCGCCGAAGGACAAATAGCCCAAGTCACGGGATTCGCGGCGATGCGTTTAGACATCAGCGATTTTCCGACCCGCCACAACTACGGGCTGGCGCTGAGGCAGAAACACATTGAGCGCATTCTAGCTGGATGGGTCAGCGAGCTGGCAGTGCCGATCTATCGCGGCCGTGAATTGACGTGTTTCGTGCAGGACGACGCCGGCGTCACCATCGAACTGTCCGATGGTGCCTCGCTGCGGGCAAGCTATCTCGTCGGGTGTGATGGAGGCCGCAGTCTGGTCCGCAAAGCTGCTGCCATTGAATTTCGAGGATGGGATGCGACGACCAGCAGCATCCTCGCCCAGGCCGAGATGGCGGAGGAGCCGCCACTGGGCATTCATCGCACGGCACTTGGCATCCACGCCTTTGGCAGGGAAGAGTACGAAATTCGTGACGGCAAGGTCGTCTTTGCCGATAAAGGTCCCATTGGCGTCATGGTCACTGAAAAGAATGTCGGCGCCACGACCGAGCCCACGCTGCGCGACCTCCGCAAAGCACTCGTCGCCGCATGCGGAACAGATTACGGAATCCATAGCCCAACCTGGATTTCCAGGTTCACGGACATGTCGCGGCAGGCGGCGGCTTACCGCAAGGGCCGGGTTCTCCTAGCGGGCGATGCCGCCCATGTGCATTCCCCGGTGGGCGGACAAGGCCTCAATACCGGTGTGCAGGATGCGGTGAACCTCGGTTGGAAGTTGGCCCAAGTGGTGAAAGGAACATCGCCTGAAGGCTTGCTCGACACTTATCACATCGAGCGGCATCCGATTGCGGCCCGCGTGTTGCGCACGACAATGGCACAGGTCGCATTGCAACGTACTGATGATCGCACTGAAGCCTTGCGTGAAATCGTATCAGAGCTCCTTGGGATGGAGGAGCCTCGCAAACGGATCGCTGCCGAGATGTCCGGACTTGGTATCCATTACGACCTCGGCCAAGGGCATCCGCTGGTCGGCCGCCGCATGCCTGACCTCGACCTGGCGACGCCTGATGGTCCCATGCGCGTATTTGCGCTCCTCCAAAATGCGCGGCCAGTGCTCTTGAATCTCGGCGCGCCGGGCAGCTTCGACATCAAGCCGTGGTCAGACCGCATTAAGTTGGTTTACGCCAAATGTGACGATCCATGGGAGTTGCCTGCGCTAGGCTTGGTCTCCGCTCCGATCGCAGTTTTAATCCGACCCGATGGATATGTTGCTTGGGTAGGCGACGGGACGCAGGATGGTCTTCAAGACGCGATGAACACCTGGTTCGGACAACCGGGCTAAGAACCGCAAAAACCAGTTAGCTCTTGATCTGGTTGAATGGTCCCGAAATCAAACGACCACGGACGGCAAAAACTCAGATCCTGGCCGCCGAGCCTCGTTTGGGCCGGCGAACAGCTCTGATCTTGCCGCTGTTTCCGCCGCCACAGAAAAACTGGTCGCCGCCATCGGATTCGAGCCCCGACACGCCTGTCCCCGGCGGCATATCGAGCTTCTCCAGGACCTTTCCCGTTTCAGGATCGATCCGCCGGACATCGCTCTCCTCACCCTCCCAGGTGCCATGCCAAAGCTCGCCGTCGACCCAGCTGACCCCGGTAACGACGCGGTTGGAAACGATGGTGCGAAGGATTGCTCCTGTCTCGGGATCGACCTGATGAATCTTTCGGCCCCGGTGCTGCCCGACCCAGAGCGTTCCTTCGGCCCAGGCGAGCCCGGAATCACCGCCATTGCCAGGAGCCGGGATCGACGCCAGCACCTGGCCATTCTTCGGATCGATCTTCTGGATGCGATCCTCGGCGATCTGATAGAGGTACTGGCCGTCGAAAGCCGTTCCGGCGTGTGCCGCTACATCGATCGAGCGCACCACTTTGCCGCTCGCCGGATCGAAGGCGTTCAATCTGTCGCCTGAGGCAAACCAGACATGCTCGCCATCGAAGGTAACGCCGTCCACGTGGTCGACACCCGGAAAGGGTCCATATTCTCGAAGGATTTCGGCTGCGGATCGTTCCATGATTCCATCCTAGTAGCCCGGCAGTGGGCCGGGGAGTAACAAGATTGTCGGGAAACCCGTCAGCGGCGGGGTCATCCAGCGACGCGCCCGCCCGCGGCCGAACGACTGCACCTTGCCGGCGAGGGCGAGCTGCTCGAGCGCCCGCTGCACGGTACGCGAACTGGCTCCAAGCGCAATCGCCAGCGCCGAACTCGACCAAGACTCGCCGTCGGCGAGGAAGGCGAGTACGGCGGCATGCTCTTCTTCGACGGGCGGCGCCAGCACGACGACCTCACCGGCGCGGCGCGGCGCCAGCGCAAAGCCCCGCTTCGTAGCGCTCACATCGGCCAAGCTCCGAAGCTCCGCGCGAAGCCGCCCGGCTTCGACGCGCAGCCGCGCTCGATGTGATTCGTCGGCGTCCTTTCCGCGGAAAGCGCGCGCAATAAGCGTCGCTCTTGCCACGTCCCCCGGCCAGGCTTCGGCCAGCGCACGGGCCAGCGCGAACAGCACCGGGCGGGTCGCCAGCGAGACGACGGTATCTGCGACCCGCACGACATTGCGGCATGCGTCCACCACAAGCCCTCCCGACGCCAGGAGGGCTTCGACTTCGTCGAGCAGGAGGGGCCGTTCCTCGCCACGCGCGACAAGGCGTGCGGCCGGCGTGTCCAGCACCAGCGATGCGCTCTCCACCTCCGCGATCAGCGCGGGGATGCCGGACGCGCGCGCCGCTCGCGCCGCCAGGCCGAGGGCGGCGCGCGCAGGGCCGGTCCGCAAGCGGCGGATGGCGATGCCGGCGACAGCCAGCTCGTGGGCGGCCCGCGATGCCGGCGGCAGCGGCGAGGGATCGAAGCCGTCCAGCCTGCGCTCGGCTTCGTCGAGATGGCCGATCAGCAGCAGGCGCCGGACGTCGAGGTTGCGCGCATGCGCGGCGTTGACGCGGTCGCCATGCTTTTCAAGCGTTGCCCGCGCGGCGTCGAGTGCCTTGGCCGGCCAGGTAAGGTCGCGCGAGACGAGCGCGATCTCGGCCTCGGCGACGACACACCGCGCGCGGGCCACGGCCTCCCTCGGGCTGAATGCGTGCGCCGCCCTCTTGAGGAGAACCTTCGCCCGAACCAGGTCCCCAAGCTGCGCCATCGCGATACCGCGCAACGCCAGTGCCGGCGCATCGTCGCGCAGCGCAACCCGCTTCAAGGCGCCGAGCGGATCGCCCGCCGCAAGCGCATGCGCCGCGGCCGTGATCAGCGAGTCCATCGGAATCCCGTCACACTTGTCACTCCCCCGGCTTCGACATCCGGCGCTAAGTCCATCTCACCAACCAGTCGTATCGGCAACGGCGACTGTAGCCAACCTGAGTTGCGGGCGCGATTCTGCACTAGGCTCGAACGCAACGATAAGCACTAGGAGAGACACTATGATGATCCAAGGTACAACCATCCTGGTGACTGGAGCCAATCGGGGCATCGGTCGGGCACTGGTCGAGGAAGCCCTGGGCAGAGGCGTGAAGCGCGTCTTCGCCGCAACCCGCCAACCGATGGCCCATCCTGACCGGCGTGTGACGTCCCTGACCATGGATGTGACCAACGCTGCGCAGATCCGGGAGGCCGTCGAGAAGATCGATACTCTCGATATCCTCATCAACAACGCCGGCGTATCGCCCTTCGATGACCTCAGCGACCGTCGTGTGCTCGAACAACAGCTCGCCGTAAACCTCTTCGGCTCGTATGACGTTACCCAGGCTCTGCTGCCGTTGCTGGCCCGGTCGCGGGGAGCCATCGTCAACATTCTGTCGCTGGCCTCGATTGCCGCCGTGCCGTTTAGTCCGGCTTACTCGATCTCGAAGGCGGCCGCGTTCTCTCTGTCACAGTCGTTGCGCGTCCTCCTGGCCGGACGGGGTGTCAGCGTCCACAGGGTGCTTCCCGGCCCGGTGGATACGGACATGACCCAGGGGCTGGACATCGCGAAGGCCTCTGTGGAGTCTGTCGCGCGGGCAATCCTGGACGGAGTGGAGAACGGCGAGGAGGAAATCTTCCCCGATCCCATGTCGGAATCCCTGGCGGAGGGCTGGCGCAGCAGTGCGGTCAAGGCGCTTGAACGCCAGTTTGCAGCCTATGCGGAAGCAAGCCCGTCCAGTGAAGCAAGCCCGTCAGGCAGTGGGCATGAAAGAAGCAGCGAAACGATTACCCGCGAGCCCCATCCTTGCTGCTCGGCCTGAAACTGTAGACGCCTGTGCGGGGGTGGCGGCATCGCCGCCCCTCGGCGCCGCCCCCGACCTTCACGGCGCTGCCTGGCGAAGAGATGCCTCGCTAGGGCTGGAGCAGGTTGACGGATCAGTTGCGGTCGTCGGGAAAACTTGGAATAGGCAAGAACTCGACGCCGTCATCGGCGAGACTCTTGGCCTCCTCGAGCGTTGCCTCGCCATAGATGCCGCGCGGATCGCTCTCGCCAAAATGGATCTTGCGCGCTTCCTCTGCGAACTTGTCGCCGACATAATCGGCGTTCTCGCGCACCTTCTCGGCCAGCGCCTTGAGCTGCGCCAGCGCCTGCTTTTGCGCCTCGCCCATGGCCAGCGCGATGCTTTCGCGCTTGCGCCCGGTGGAGACCGCAGGCGCCATCAGCGCCTTCTCGACCTTGTGCGAGCCGCAGGCCGGGCAATCGACGAAGCCGCGCTTCTTCTGTGTGTCGAAATCGTCGTTGCTGCGGAACCAGGCCTCGAATTCGTGCTCGTGCTCGCAGATCAGGGAAAAGCGGATCAAGAGGCAGCACCCCTGAGCGGCATGGCCTCCGCCGAACCGGCGTTTACGGCAAAATCGCGTGCGTTTTTGAGATTCGGTATTTTCTTGCGCGCAGCGACTGACTGCGCCGCGTCGATCTCGGCGACGATCACCGCCGGCTCGTCATGCGCAGCCTCGGAGACGATGCGGCCCCAGGGATCGACGATCAGCGAGTGGCCATAGGTTTCGCGGCCGTCCTCGTGCACTCCGCCTTGCGCGGCGGCAACCACATAGGCGCCGTTCTCGATGGCGCGCGCCCTGAGCAGCACATGCCAGTGCGCTTCGCCGGTCTGGCGGGTGAAGGCGGCGGGCACCGAAAGCAGATCGGCGCCGGCCAGCGCCTCGGCACGGAACAGCTGCGGAAAGCGCAGATCGTAGCAGACGGCAAAGCCGAGCTTCGCGCCATCGATTTCGGCGACGACGGCTTCAGTGCCCGGCTCATAGGCGGCGGATTCGCGCCAGCTCTCGCCATTGTCGAGATCGACGTCGAACATGTGGATTTTGTCGTAGGTGGCAATCGTGGCGCCGTCCGGCCCGAACAGAAGGGCGCGGTTGGCAAGCTTGCCGTCGGCGCGCAGAATGGCGGTCGAGCCGATATGCAGGAAGATGCCTAGCTCCTTGGCCAGCCTCCGCGACGTCGAGACGACGATGTCCTTGTCTTCGGAGGTGAAGGAAGCGGCCCGCGCTTGGCTGTCGCGGATCAGCGCGCCGGTCATTTCCGGCGTCTGGACATAGGTCGCGCCAAGGCCTGCCGCCTCGCGCACCAGCCGTTCCAGATCGACCGCATTGCGCTCCGGGCTGGTTCCCGAACGCATCTGGATCGCCGCCGCCTTGAAAGCATCCCCCGACTTGATGGCACCCATCGTCATGTCCTTATCTGGTCGAGCCGTTGGCGAGCAATCTGTCCAGCCGTCCTTCCGCCTCCAATTCATGGAGATCGTCGGAGCCGCCGACATGCGTGTCGCCGATGAATATCTGCGGAAAGGTGGAACGGCCATGGGCCCGGGAGATCATTTCCTGGCGCAGTTCCGGCGAGAAGGAGGCGTCATGCTCGGTATAGGCGACACCCTTCCTGTCGAGCAGCCGCTTGGCCGCGGTGCAATAACCGCACATCATCCGCGTGTAGATCGTCACATCGACCATCGGTCAGCAACCCTGCCTCGTTCCGCTGTCATGTAGGCTATATAGGCGCCGATTCGTCGGCCCGAAAGTCCCCCGGCAGCACGCGCGCGAAGGTCAGTACGTCGACCGCGCCGGCACCGCCCTTCTTCAATGCCCTGGCGACCGCGCGGACGGTGGCCCCGGTGGTGTAGACATCGTCGATCAACAGCACCCGCCGGCCGGCGATTTCGATCTCCGCCTCGTCAGGCACTTTGAATGCGGCGCGAACATTTTCCTCGCGTTCCCGCCGCTCCAGCCCGACTTGCTGGCGCGTGAGTTTGACGCGCTTGATGGCTGATGGCGCGAAAGGCCGCTCCCCGAGCTGCGCCACCGCCCGCGCCAGTTCCGCCGACTGGTTGAACTGCCGCCGGAAGAATCGCCGCCAGTGCAGCGGCACCGGCACGACCACGTCGGCCTCGGCGATGAGCTCGGCGCCGGCGCGAACCATCCAGCGCGCCATCCACGGCGCCAGATCGGTGCGGTCCTGGTATTTCAGCCCTTGCACCATCTGGCGGGCAACGCCGGAATAGGCAACCGCCGCCCGCGCGCGCTCGAACGGCGGCGGGTCGGCTATCGCCTCCGCCGACAGGAACCCGTCACCCATATTGTGGGTGAACGGCGTGCCCATCACCGGGCACCATGGCCGTTCCAGCAACCTGAGTTTCGGCCAGCACGCACCGCACAACACGCCGGGCTGCGAGACATGGCGGCGGCAGCCGGCGCAGACCGGCGGGAACAAGAGGCGCGCTGGCCAGCCCAATGCCTTGCTGGCAATGCGCTTGATCGCAATACGCTTGATCTCTGGCATGGGATCGGCCACGTGGTTGGTCCTCCGCATCACTATATCAGAGAGCGAAGCACAAGGACCTGCCCATTGCAGCCTGTAATCGACACCTCGCTCTGGCTGGCGCGCAAGCGCCGGGCACTGACTCGTCCCATCGCCGGCGCGGATTTCCTCATGCGGCGGGCAGCCGAGGATCTTGCTGACCGGCTCGGCGCCGTCGAACGCAGCTTCGGCAAAGCGGCCTCGTTGTTTTGCCAGACGCCGGCAGCAACAGAGGTGCTCGCCGAAAGCGGCAAGGTGACGGAAAACGTGCGCGTCGAGGCCGACGCCGCTTTCCTGGGCGGCCAGCCAGGACTGTTGGCGCCGTTGGAAACCGTGCCATTCGAGCCGGAAAGCCTCGACCTCGCAGTGTCGCTGCTGTCGCTGCAGGCGATGAACGATATTCCCGGCATGCTGGTGCAGATCCGCCGGGCACTGAAGCCGGACGGGCTTTTCCTCGGCGCCTTCGCCGGCACAGGCACGCTCTCCGAACTGCGCGAAAGCCTGCTTGCCGCCGAGACCGAGCTCTATGGCGGCGCCAGCCCGCGTGTGATCCCGTTCACCGACGTCCGCGACGCCGGCGCGCTGCTGCAGCGCGCCGGCCTGGCGCTGCCGGTTGCCGACGTCGAGACGATCACGGTGCGCTACGATTCGCTATTTGGCCTGGTCGCCGACCTGCGCGCCATGGGCGAGACCAGCGCGCTTGTCGACCGCAGCAGGCGGCCGGGCACGCGAGCGCTGTTCGCGCGCGCCGCCGAAATCTATGCGGAGCGGTTTTCGGATGCCGATGGCCGCGTCAGGGCGAGTTTCTCGGTGGTCTGGATGTCAGGCTGGGCCCCCGATGCCTCTCAGCAAAAGCCGCTGAAGCCGGGCTCCGCAAAAATATCGCTGAAGACAATCCTGGAAAATCCCGGCGGCACCTGAGCGGAATCCCTGCGCAAAAGCTAAGCTATCCCACGCAAAAACTAAGCGGGTCACTGTCCAAAAGCGTTGGCAAGCTTGCTGCTGTTGTCGCTGAACAACCACTGGATGGCGCCGGCAGCCTGGCCAATACCAGCGACAATGGCAAGCGACAGCACGGCAACGATCAAACCATATTCGATAGCCGTCGCACCCCTCTCGTCTTCTAAAAATCGTTGCAGCAAGATTTTCATGGGCGCCCATCCCTCTTGCCCGAACCTAGCGCCGACCCGTTAAGAAAGGTTAACGCGACAGGCTTAACGGGCAGTGAAACAGCTGCATTCTAGAGATCTGTTGAGGAGTCAGCAGTCGCCGCTGCTTCTGCCATCGGCCCGTATGACGCAGACCGAACTGGGCAGCGGCTGCAGCACGCTCTTGCGCAGCGTATAGCTGTCGCGCTGGCCGATCGAGCCGGTGCTCATCGTATCAAGGCCGTCGCGGGCAAACTGCGACCGGGTCCGGCTGTCGAGGTAGGGTGTCGCGATCAAGGCCAGAGCCACTGCGGCCGAGCCGAACAGGAGGGCGATGCGCAATATTCCCATGCCGGCATTGGCGGCGCCGGGAAGGCGGTCGGACCAAGGCGAGTCCCAGTCCTTGTCGAGGCTCATGCAAATCGCTCCCCAGCGGTGGAATCGGCGTAACCGCCTAGCGTCAATTTTTCACGGCCAGATAAATCTTTCATTAACGCTGCGGATATCGCGTTGCGGCGCTGCCCGGTTTACGGACGTCGGCCGTTACAGCAGGTCGATGAGGAACTGGATCAGCGGGGCGTCGGCCGGCGGCATTGGAAAATCGCGCATCTGGCGCGGCCTCACCCATTTCAGCACCTGGCCTTCCCTGGGCTGGGCAATGCCGCGGAAGCGACGGCAGACGAACAGCGGCATCAGCAGGTGAAAATCATCGTAGGAATGACTGGCGAAGGTGAGTGGCGCCAGGCAAGGGATGTCGGTTTCGATGCCGATCTCCTCGTACAATTCGCGGATCAGGCATTGTTCCGGCGTCTCACCGGGCTCGACCTTGCCGCCCGGAAACTCCCACAGGCCGGCGAGCTGCTTGCCTTCGGGCCGCTGCGCCAACAGCACGCGCCCGTCGGCATCGACCAGCGCGCAGGCCGCGACCAGGAGCAGGCGCTTGCCGACAGTATCCAAGCCGCTCATGCGCCTTGTGGCCGGCGATAGTGATAGCGATAGACTTCATCGAATCCGAGCGAACGGTAGAGCGCCAGCGCCGGCGCGTTGTCCGCCTCGACCTGCAGCCAGGCTTCCCGCGCCCCGCGCAGCCGCGCCCATTTCAGCGCCGAGCAGATGAGATGGCGGCCATGGCCCTGGTTGCGCACCGATCTGTCGGTGGCAATCTCGAACAGTCCGGCAAGATCGCCGTCATGTACGCAGATCAACGTTGCCAGCGGCTCGCTGCCGGCCTCCAGCGCAAACAGCCCGGCCTCCGGCTGAATGGCGCCGATGATCTCCGACAGGCCCGGCCGCAGCGACACATCCGAACCGCTCACCTTGAGTGCGGCACCGATGAAACGGCTGATGTCCTTCAACGGAATCTGGTCCATGGCGTCGTCGAGCGCGGCGTCCGCCAGCGGCAGCCGCATGACCAGCGATTCGGCGAATATGCTCCAGCCCTCGGTATCGAGGTATTTTGAAAGATCCGGCCCCGACAGCGGCGAGATGCGAAAGGTCAGCGGCCTGCCATAGGCGTCGAAGCGGCGGCTGGCGCGGCCGATGCGCTCGGCAATGTGCTGGATGTCGCCCGGATCGAGCGGATTGACCGAATTCAGCCGCTTGGCCGGGTGGCCGGCCGTCAGCCGCACCACCCAGGTGCCGTCATAATGGACGGCGGCCGCCGGCCAAGCGCGAAAGCCGGCCGCCTCATAGCGGCGCACGATCGCCAACACGCTTGCCGGATGTCTGGAAGCCAACGCCATCAGCTCCGATAATCGCCATTGATGGCGACATATTCCTTGGTGAGATCGCAGGTCCACACCGTCGCCTTGCCGCGGCCGATGCCGATATCGGCGCGGATGCGGATCTCGTCGCGCTTCATATACGCCGAAGTCGCCGCCTCGGAATAGGCGGCGTCGCGCTCGCCCTGATACGCCAGGCGGTTGTCGCCGAACCAGATCGACAGAAGGTCGCGGTCGGCCGGTTCGCCGGCCTTGCCGACGGCCATGACGACGCGGCCCCAATTGGCGTCCTCGCCGGCGACTGCCGTCTTGACCAGCGGCGAATTGGCGATCGACAGCGCGATGCGCTTGGCCGAGCGGGCCGATTTGGCCCCGGTGACGGTGACCTCGACCTGCTTGCGGGCGCCCTCGCCGTCGCGCACCACCTGCAGCGCCAGCGATTTCAGCACCTTGCCCAGGGCACGGCGGAAGGCGCCGAGACGCGCATCCTTGGGGTCGGAAATTGCCGGCGCGCCGCGCCTGGCGGCAGCACCCGTGGCGAACATCAGCAGCGTGTCGCTGGTCGAGGTGTCGCTGTCGACGGTAACCGCGTTGAAGGTCTTGGCCGTGCCGCGCGACAAGAGATCTTGCAGCACGGGTGCTGCGATCGGCGCATCGGTGGCGATGAAGGAAAGCATCGTCGCCATGTCGGGCGCGATCATGCCGGCGCCCTTGGCGATACCGTTGATGGTGACGTCGGCATCGCCGAGCTTGACCGTCGCGGTCGCCAGTTTGGGATAGGTGTCGGTGGTCATGATCGCCTTGGCGGCTTCGGTCCACAATTCCGGCCTGCCGTCCTTGACCAGCCCGGCCAGCAGATGGCTGAACTTGCCGGTGTCGAGCGGCTCGCCGATCACGCCGGTCGAGGCCAGGAACACCTCGCCCGCCGTGCAGCCGGCCGCCTTCGCCGCCACCTGGCCCGTGAGTGCTGTCGAGGCGCGGCCCTTCTGGCCGGTAAAGGCATTGGCATTGCCGGAATTGACCACCAGCACGCGTGCCTTGCCGGCCACGAGGTTCTGCCGGCAGAAATCAACCGGCGCCGACGGGCATTTCGACCTGGTGAACACCCCGGCGACGGTGGTGCCGGCGTCGAACACTATGGCCAGCAAGTCGGTGCGGTTCTTGTATTTTATGCCGGCCTCGGCGGTGGCGATGCGCACGCCCTCGATCACCGGCATCTTGGGATATTTCTTCGGCGCGAGCGGCGAAACCTGTGTGGACATGGAAGACCCCGGGCGGGAAAAATCGCGAAAGGAACGCCGGTTTGCCCGATAGCACGCGCCGGCGCAAGGCGTTTTCACAGCCGTTACGGGTGCCGGACGCCTGACGCCTGCCGCGGCAGCAAGCAGGCTGTTGCAAATTTGTTGGTGTCGCTGCGACCGATAGCGCTATGATCCTGCCCGATGGGCAGGCTTGTGGTCTTGGCACTGGCGTTTCTGGGCTTTCTGCTGCTGCGCGCCGATGCGCAGACGGCGCGGCGCGTAGCGCTTGTGGTCGGCAATGGCAGCTACGCCGAAGCCGGTACGCTGGCCAATCCCGTCAACGATGCGCTCGACATCGCCGACAAGCTGCGCGCCATCGGCTTCGAGGTGATCGAAGGCAACGATCTCGGCAAGCGCGAGCTCGAACGCAAGATCGGCGAATTCTCCGATGCGCTGCAAGGCGCCGGTGTCGGGCTGTTCTACTATGCCGGCCATGGCCTGCAGGTCGACGGGCACAATTTCATCGTGCCGGTCGACGCCAGGCTGGATATGCCGGTCAAGCTGCAGCTCGAGGCGGTGCCGATCGACGAGGTTCTCGACATCATGGAGCAGCAGACCAAGGTCAGCCTGGTCTTCCTCGATGCCTGCCGCAACAACCCGTTTGCCCGAAGTCTCAGCCGCAGCGCCACGACACGCTCGGCGACGGCTCTCGCAGGCCTTGCCCAGTTCGAGTCGACACGCGGCTCGTTCATCGCCTTCTCGACGGCACCCGGCGCCGTGGCAATGGACGGGACGGGGCGCAACTCGCCCTTTGCCGCCGCACTTTTGCGGCACATGGCTGAGCCCGGACAGAGCATCAACGACATGATGATCGCGGTGCGCCGCGACGTCGTTTCCGCAACGCGCGAGGCGCAGCGTCCCTGGGAGCAGGGGTCGCTGCTCGAGCGTTTCGAATTCGTTCCGGGCGGCGACACTGCCCAGCAACCGAAACCGGCCGTCAGCCCGGCTCCCGCGTCCGAGGTGGCTGCGCTCGAACGCTCCGTCGGCGACAAGGGCGCCATCGAAAAATTCCTGCGCGACGACTATCTGGCGCCTGATGCCAGGAGAATGCGCGAAACCGTCAAGCGGCTTTATGGTTCGTCGGCCACCATCTACGGCACGCGTTACGACAGCGAGGCCATCGTCAAGGTCAAGACCGACTGGTTCGCGCAATGGGCGTCGTGGTCGTTCGGTCTCGAGCCCGGCAGCCTCGAAGTGACGCCGAACGGCAAGGATCGTGCCGACGTGGTTTTCGCCATGCGCTACGACTATGTGCCGAAGGACAAATCGGCGCAGCGCCTGACCGGCAAGGCGCGGGTGACGCTGGAACTCGTGCTGGCCGACGGCGCATGGCGGGTTGCGTCGGAAACGTCGCAAGCGCTGGAATGAACATCAGCGGACCGCAGGGTTGATGAACCCGCGAAACACCCGCTGCACGCCCGGAATCAGTCCCCAGATCATGATCGAGACCATAAGCGGTGCGATGACCAGCGTACGCTGCCAGATTTGCCATTCCTGCGTCAGCGGAAAAACCACGTACAAAATGGCAGTGATCAGCGGATAGACGCCGAGCAGCACCAGCAGGGCGAAGCGCAGGCGCGAAAAGCGGATAGCGGCGGTCGAAGCATTGTTGTCATCTCTATCGTTACGGAACGTTTCGTTACATATAAAACGGATCGTTTCGTTTCGTCAAGAGTTGTATATGATGGCTGGCGAAATCGCGGGTAAGGAAGAAGAAATGGGCGAAACCACCGATCCCGGGCGCAAATCAGCCGGCGCACGGCGCAGCCCCGAAAGCGCCGATGCCATTCTTGATGCCGCCGAGGCGGTACTGGTCGAGGCCGGCTATTCCGGCTTCTCGATCGAGGCTGTGGCGCGCCGCGCACGCGCCGGAAAGCCGACGATCTATCGCTGGTGGCCAAGCAAGGCCGCCTTGCTGCTCGACGTTTACCAGCGGCAAAAGCGCGTCGACAATCCCGATACCGGGAACCTGGAGCAGGATCTCGTCGGCTTCCTGAAGAGCTTGTTCGCGCACTGGCGCGACACATCGTCGGGCAGCGTGTTCAGATCGCTGATTGCCGAGGCGCAGTCGGACGAAAAAGCCGCCGCCGCCCTTGCCGAATACGCGCGAGGGCGTCGCGTCCACACCGGCCAGATGGTCGAACGCGCCAAGGCAAGGGGAGAGGTGGCAGCCGATGTCGATGCCACGGTCGTCGCCGACCTGATCGCCTCGTTTGCCTGGGCGCACCTTCTGACAGACCGCCTGGACGAGGACGAAGCGATCTTACGCAGGGCGGTCGGCTATATCTTGAAAGGCATAGTCGCTGGCGATGCCGGCGACGCCACGGCGGTCCGGCGGCGGCGTCGACGCATCATCGCTCGCCCTACCAAATAGAAGCGACAGGGCGGCAGCGCGCCCTGTCGTAGCCCAATCTGGCCTACTTCGCGCTTTCCAGTGCGTCGACCGTCTTCTTCAGGTTGGCATCGGGGATGTCGACCTTGGCGTTGGCGCGCAGCGACTTGACCAGCGCGAAATACTTGTCGCGGATGACCGCCTGGCGCGCCTGGTCCTTGACCTGGTCGAAGGCCGGCGGCTGCTTGGTGCGCTTGTCCTCGACCTTGATGACGTGCCAGCCGAACTGCGACTGCACCGGCTGCTCGGTGTATTTGCCGACCGCCAGCGCAAACACCGCCTTGTCGAACTCCGGCACCATCTGGCCAGGCCCGAACCAGCCGAGATCGCCGCCGCTGGTCTTGCCGCTCGGATCGCTGGTGTGCTCGTTGGCGAGTTTCTGGAAGTCGGCGCCGCCGTCGAGCTGCTTGATGATGGCGTCTGCCTCTTCCTTTGTCTTCACGAGGATGTGACGGGCGTGCACCTCATTGCTGGGCGGCGTGTTGGCGATTTCCTGGTCGTAGCGGGCGCGGACCTCGGCATCGGTAACCTTGTCGACGACGCCCTTCTCGACCATTTCGCCATGCAGAGCGCGCTGCTGCAGGAAGGCCATGCGGCGCTGGAAGTCGGGATCCTTGTCGAGGCCGGTGGTCACCGCCTGAGCCGCCATGACGCGGATTTCGATCGCCGCCGAAAGCGCCGCGGCGCGGCGCTGCTCGGGCGGAAGCTGCGCGAACTGCTGCGACAGCTCGCCCTCGGCAAGCCCAAGGTCTGCCTCGGTCAGCGTCTGGCCGTTGATGGTGGCGACCACGGCATTCGGATCGACCGGCTTGGCCGCCGGGGCGGGTGCTGCCGGCTGGGCAGGGGCGGCTTCCTGCGCCATCAATGGCGATAGCGACAGGGCCGACAGTCCGAATGCCAGACCAAGGCTGGCGAGCGACGCACGGCGGAACAATAAGGACATTACGATTATCTCCAAAGCGGGGTAGCTAGAGCGGAATGGCTTCCAGACCAGCAGGATTGTGGCGGAATTTGGCGCGGTCTACAGGGCGAGCGCGGCGTTGACATCGAATGAGCCCCCTCTTATCTGTCCAACGACTTTGCGTCCAGAACCGTTTTCCGGGCGCTTTTTGCGTTTGTCCGCGTTCACGTGGAGTTGATGGGGCCGGCCGGCGCCCGTCGCAATGACTTGGAATGCTATCGAAAGGGCCATTGGATGGTCAGTCTCGGCGGTCTCGCCCGTAAGGTTTTCGGCTCCTCCAACGATCGTCGGGTCAAATCGACCCGGCCACGGGTCGAGGCGATCAACGCCATGGAAAACGAGATGCGGGCGCTTTCCGACGCCGAGCTTCAGGCCCGCACGGACAAATTCCGCCAGGACATCGCCAACGGCGCCAGCCTGGACGACCTGCTGGTGCCGGCCTTCGCCACCGTGCGCGAGGCCGCCCGCCGCGTGCTCGGCATGCGCCCGTTCGACGTGCAGCTGATCGGCGGCATGGTGCTGCACAATGGCGGCATTGCCGAGATGCGGACCGGCGAAGGCAAGACGCTGGTGGCGACGCTGCCGGTCTACCTCAACGCGCTCGCCGGCAATGGCGTGCATGTCGTCACCGTCAACGATTATCTGGCCACGCGCGACTCCGAATGGATGGGCCGCGTCTACAAATTCCTCGGCCTCAAGGTCGGCGTCATTGTCCATGGCTTGTCCGACGAAGAGCGCCGCGTCGCCTACGCCGCCGACGTCACCTACGCCACAAACAACGAGCTCGGCTTCGACTATCTGCGCGACAACATGAAATACGAGCGCGCCCAGATGGTGCAGCGCGGCCATAGCTACGCGATTGTCGACGAAGTCGATTCCATCCTGGTCGACGAAGCCCGCACGCCGCTAATCATTTCCGGTCCGCTCGAGGACCGTTCGGAAATGTACAACACCATCGACACCTTCATCATCCAGCTGCAGCCGCAGGACTACGAGATCGACGAGAAGCAGAAGACCTCGATCTTCACCGAGGAAGGCACCGAGAAGCTGGAGAACATGCTGCGCGATGCCGGCCTGCTCAAGGGCGAGTCGCTCTACGATGTCGAGAACGTCGCCATCGTCCACCACGTCAACAACGCGCTGAAGGCGCACCGGCTGTTCCAGCGGGACAAGGACTATATCGTCCGCAACGGCGAGATCGTCATCATCGACGAGTTCACCGGCCGCATGATGCCCGGCCGCCGCTATTCGGAAGGCCTGCACCAGGCGCTTGAAGCCAAGGAGCACGTCGCGATCCAGCCGGAGAACCAGACGCTCGCCTCGGTCACCTTCCAGAACTATTTCCGCCTCTACAAGAAGCTCGCAGGCATGACCGGCACGGCGCTGACCGAGGCCGAAGAATTCGCCAACATCTACAATCTCGACGTCACCGAGATCCCGACCAACCTGCCGGTCATCCGCATTGACGAAGACGACGAGGTCTACCGGACGGTCGAGGAGAAATACAAGGCGATCGTCAAGGAGATCAAGGAAGCCCGCGCCAAGGGCCAGCCGACGCTGGTCGGCACGACCTCGATCGAAAAGTCCGAACAACTGGCCGAGCGCCTGCGCAAGGAAGGTTTCAAGGATTTCGAGGTGCTGAACGCCCGCCACCACGAGCGCGAGGCGGCGATCGTCGCCCAGGCGGGCAAACCCGGCGCCATCACCATTGCCACCAACATGGCCGGCCGCGGCACCGACATCCAGCTCGGCGGCAATGCCGACATGCGCATCGCCGAGGAGCTTGGCGACATGCCGGCCGGCCCCGAGCGCGAGACCAGGGAAAAGGAAATCCGCGACGACATCGCCCGGCTGAAGGAAAAGGCGCTCGCCGCCGGCGGCCTCTACGTGCTCGCCACCGAACGCCACGAATCGCGCCGCATCGACAACCAGCTTAGAGGTCGTTCAGGAAGACAGGGCGATCCCGGCCGCTCGAAATTCTTCCTGTCGCTGCAGGACGACCTGATGCGCATTTTCGGTTCCGAGCGCATGGACGGCATGCTGCAGAAGCTCGGCCTCAAGGAAGATGAGGCGATCATCCATCCGTGGATCAACAAGGCGCTGGAAAAGGCGCAGAAGAAGGTCGAGGCGCGCAACTTCGACATCCGCAAGAACCTCTTGAAATATGACGACGTCTCCAACGACCAGCGCAAGGTGGTGTTCGAACAGCGCCTCGAGCTGATGGACGGCGAAGGCCTGTCCGAGACCATCACCGAGATGCGCGAAGGCGTCATCGAGGAGATCGTCGCCAAGAACATCCCCGAAAACGCTTATGCCGAGCAGTGGAACGTCGCCGGGCTCAAGGCCGAGATCGCCGAATTCCTCAACCTCGATCTGCCGGTCGAGGACTGGGTCAAGGAAGAAGGCATTGCCGAGGACGACATCCGCGAGCGCATCAGCCAGGCCGCCGAAGCGGCCGCCAAGGATCGCGCCGAGCGATTCGGCCCCGACGTGATGAGCTATGTCGAGCGCTCCGTGGTGCTGCAGACGCTCGACCATCTGTGGCGCGAGCACATCGTCAACCTCGACCATCTGCGCTCGGTCGTCGGCTTCCGCGGCTATGCCCAGCGCGATCCGCTGCAGGAGTACAAGGGCGAGGCGTTCGAGCTGTTCCAGGCGATGCTGGGCAATCTGCGCCAGGCCGTCACCGCGCAATTGATGCGCGTCGAACTGGTCCGCCAGGCAGCGGAAGCGCCGCCGCCCGAAGCCCCGGACATGTTCGGCAGCCATATCGACGGCAGCACCGGCGAAGACGATTTCGAAGGCGGCGAGACGGCCGTGCTGGTCCGCCAGGAGACCAATGCCATCGTTGCCCCCGAAGACCGCGACCCGAAGAACCCGGCCACCTGGGGCAAGGTCGGCCGCAACGAAGCCTGCCCATGCGGGTCGGGCAAGAAGTACAAGCATTGTCATGGGGCGTTTGCGTAAGCACCCACTTCCCTTCTCCCCGTCATACGGGGAGAAGGTGCCCGAAAGGGCGATGAGGGGCAGCAGAGGCGTTGGCGACTAGTCGATCTCCCCACTTGAGGGGAAGATGGCCGGCAGGCCACAGGGGGCGCTGTCCCGCCGATACCAAAATACGCATTTCGAATTTTCTGTATCTCGACCGTCGGTGGTGTTTCAGTTTGAAATCTAATAGCCGGCTGACGCACGCGCTGATGTCCGCGCTTCACGAAGATCGGAACCTGCTAAAGTGGGTAAAGACACTACTTCGATTCAATAACCCCGTTCGAGGTCGATCTCGTTGGACAGAGGCTCTCCTCTTGCGACTTGACCGCAGAGATCGGCGGCCTGGTCGATTCCAGAATCCACCCAGAAGCTCGCGACATGAGGTGTGACGGTCACCTTGGGATGGGTCCACAACGGCGATGAAGCCTCCAGCGGTTCACGCTCAAACACGTCAAGACAAGCGCCAGAAAGCTGACCTTCGTCGAGAGCGCGGATCAGGTCGGCTTCGTTGACATGCGCGCCCCTGCCGACATTCACAAGGTAGGCACCTCGCTTCATTTTTCCAAAGGCACTCGAGTTCAGTATCCCACGAGTGTCACCAGTCAGGGGAAGTGAACAGATAACGTAGTCCCGATTTGTGAGTGCGTCCGCAAGCTGGGCACGGCCAAAGTAACTGTGTATACCGGGAAGCGTCTTTTGATGACGAGACCAGACTGCTGTGTCGTAGCCAAAGTCCGCAAACAGCTTTGCGGCCCAGCCACCGATCCGGCCCGCACCCAGCACAACAAGTCTTGTCTCGGAGATCTTCCGCGGCGCGATCGGATTCCACAACTTGCGGGCTTGTAGACTCATGTAATCCGCAACATGCCGTTGCTGGCAGAGAACGCGAATGACGATGTACTGCACCACTTCCGAAGCCTGCTCACGCGTTGCGAGCCTGATGAGCGGAACACTCTTGGGAAAGCTCTGAAGATCAATACCCTCGACACCGGCTCCCAAATAGACGACGGCGCTTAGCCCCGTCATGGCATCAAAAAAGCCAGGCCTGGCGCCCTTGTCGATCAGCACAATATCTATGTCACTTTTGTTCCCGGCGTCTGGCCAAAGCCTGAACTCCAGCTGCGGCACACGGGTTTTCAGCTCAGCAGCCCATACTTGTGCATCAATGTAGTCAGGATACTCATTGACCATCAGAACGGTAATGGGCTCGCCTAACACTTCGCCCCTCCCAGATTCAGGTAATCAGGCATCCACCGGATTACCAGTCTGTTGAGACTGAGGTTTGCGCAAACTGGCACCAGTTGCAAGAACAGACCCCGGCAAAAATGGCGTTGGTGATCCGCCAAAGCCGTGATGTCTGCCCCGCTGCTGGCCGAGGATATCGATTTCGCTTTCTTCAAGGCATAGTTCTCCCCTGGTTTTGATGGAACGCATGACAACCGAGCCGGACACGCCGGTGATGGATGGGCGATGGCCGGAGTTCCGCGATCAGCCGCAGGATTTCGGTGAAGAGTTGCCTCGGGATAGCGACCTCCGCATCTGGAAGGCGACATAACGCCTATGGCTGATAACCTCGGCACCGATCTTGATGAGCTTCTTTGTCAGCTGGTAAGTGGTGCCAGAACCTCCTTCCTGCTGTCGGCACTGTGGACGTTGCCGGGACGCAGGGCACGGCGTTCGAGGTCACCTAGCTGGTTGAATTCCACGCATCCCTCTTCTGGGATAGAGATTCTTGCAAAAGCCTATTTCGGCAGATGCTGCGATCAGGTTTTCACTGGCGGCTATATTTGGCGATCTCAGCCCGACGCTCTGGCCTCATAATCTCGGCCCGCTTCTTGCCGCCTTTCGCGCCCAGCGCTTTCGCGGCAGGTCCTTGCTGTCGTCAGTCACGTCGTCGGCTTCCTCGCCAGTGGCAATGCGCATGACGCGAACGGCAGTGCCGATAATGTCGGCCGGGCGCTTCTGGCCTTTAGGTCCGGTTGGCATTCCTAGTTCTCCGCATGGCTAAAGACGACAGCGCCGTTGTCCTTACGAACTTCAACGGACACGATTCCATCGTCACCCTTTCGGGTTTGGAACATGGAGGTTGCATGATCTTTCGCGGTCTTCTCCTCGTCGAAGATCACCTTGTCGACGATGCCCTGCCTTCCATACCAGATGACAGTGTAGACCATTGTTGCTGCCATGCGTTCCGCTAAGCATATAGGCGTTTTCGCATATGGGGCAAACGAGATAGGCGTTTCCGCGTATTTCAAACTGAGACACTACCGAGCAGGGTGAAGGGTTGCGCGAATGATGAATATGAAGCAGCGCACCCGCCCCTCATCCGCCTGCCGGCACCTCTCCCCGTATAAAGACGGGGCGAAGAGCACCCCCACCCAACCGTTTCTTAATCTGTCTTCGCTACACCCAAACCCAGAAAAGAGGCGGAAAACGGAGTGTGATCGGGGTGCGCTTTTCCGCGGCGACGACAGCCGGGCGGTTCTTGCCGCAGCGCCTTGCGCTGCGCATCAGGCCGCTGCTTGGCCTGATCGATGCCGTGCTGTTCGCCGCCGGCGCGCGCGGCGAGGCCGGCCGCATGTCGCTGATCGCCTTTTCGGTCCGCATCGTCAGCGCCGTCATCGCCTTCGTCAGCCAGGTGCTGATGGCGCGTTGGATGGGCTCGTTCGAATACGGCATTTTCGTCCTCGTGTGGGTGACCATGGTCATCGTCGGCAATCTCGCCTGCCTCGGCTTCCACACCTCGATCATCCGCTTCATCCCCGAATATCGCGAGCGCGGCATGATGGCCGAATTGCGCGGCATCGTGCGGGCCAGCCGGCTGTTCGTGCTGATTGCCTCGACGGTGATCGCCGGCCTCGGCGCGCTCGGCGTCTGGCTGCTGTCGTCCTATATCGAAAACTATTACGTCGTGCCGTTCATCCTCGGCATCATCTGCCTGCCGATGATCGCCATGTCCGACCTTCTGCAAGGGCTGGCGCGAGCCAATTCCTGGGCGCTGTTTGCGCTGTCGCCGACCTTTCTGGTGCGGCCAGTGCTGATCCTGGCGTTCATGGCGCTGATGCTGCTGGCGGGCTACGCGCCGGACGCGAAAACGGCGATCTTCGCCGCCATCGCCGCCACCTATGCCACCACGCTCGGTCAGCTCATCGGCGTCACCTCGCGCATCGACAAAAGAATCCCGGCCGGGCCGATGAAGCTGCATTTCGGCCAATGGTTCATCGTCTCGCTGCCGATCTTCCTGGTCGAGAGCTTCTTCTTCCTGCTCACCAATGCCGACGTGCTGATGGTCGGCGCCTATCTCGATCCCAACGACGTCGCCGTCTATTTCGCCACCGTCAAGACGCTGGCGCTGGTGCATTTCGTCTATTTCGCCGTCAAGGCCGGTGTCGCCCAGCGCTACGCGCAGTTCACTCATGGCGAGCCGCACAAGCTCGCCGCCTTCGCCCGCGAAACCGTGTCGTGGACCTTCTGGCCGTCGCTGGCGATGGCGCTGCTGGTGCTGGCGCTGGGCGAGCCGATGCTGACCCTGTTCGGCCCGGAATTTTCCGCCGGCTATCCGCTGCTGTTCCTGCTGGTGTTCGGTGTCGTCGCGCGGGCCGCCGTCGGCCCTTGTGAAAGCCTGCTCACCATGAGCGGCAACCAGAACATCTGTGCCGCCGTCTATGCCATGACGCTGGCCTTCAACATCGCGCTCAGCGTCGTGCTGATCCCGCTGTTCGGCCTGTGGGGCGCGGCGATGGCCACCGTCTTCGCCATGATCTTCGAGGCCGGCGCGCTGTCCTTTACGGTCTGGCGCAAGCTCGGCATCGCCATGGTCATTTTCGTGCCCGCCAAAGGAGCCGCCTGATGGCTGCCGTCCCCTTGCTCGAGGAAACCAGCGGCGGCCCCGCCGGCGCCATGGTGTCCGGCCTTGCCGGGCTTGCCCGCGAAGCCGATCCCGCCCATGTCGAGATCCTCGCCAACAACCGGCCCGAGCGCCGGCTTGCCATCTATCCGGCCTCCGCCGGCTTCGACCTGGTCGAGGAGCTCGACTATCTCTGCACCCGCACGATCGAGCCCAACGTCTTCTTCAATCCGCGCTTCCTGGCGCCGGCGATGCCGAGGCTCGAGGACCGCGAGGTGCGGCTGGCGGTCATCCGCGACGGCGACAAGTATCGCAACCGGCTGCGCCTGCTGGTGCCGTTCTCGGTCGAGCGGCCGATGGTGCCGCTCGGGGTTCCCGTCATGCGCACCTGGTCGAGCCCGTTCGGCCCGATCGGCACGCCGCTGGTCGACCGCGACGATCCGATCGGCGTCATCGAGGATTTCTTTTCGATGCTGTCGAGGCCGCACCTCAAGCTGCCGAAGGTCTTCGTGCTGCCCGACATGAGGCTGGACGGCCCGGTTGCGAGCCTGCTCGCCAGCGTCGCCGAAACGCGCGGCCTGACGCTGGTCACCACCGGCAAGGCCGACCGCCCGGTGCTCGAAAGCGAGCTCGACGGAGAGGAGTATCTGAAAGCTTCGCTGCGCGCCCACCATTATCGCGAGTTCCGCCGCCTGAAGCGCCGTCTCGCCGATCTCGGGCGGCTGGAGCATGTCGTGGCGCGCGGGCCGGACGAGATCCGCCACGCCATCGAAAACTTCCTGACGTTGGAGGCTGCCGGCTGGAAAGGCCGCGAACGCACTGCCATGGCCATCGACCGCTACCGCGCCGCCTTCGCCCGAGAAGCGGTGCACCGGCTGGCCGAGCAGGACCTCTGCCGCATCCATTCGCTGACGCTCGACGGCCGCACCATCGCCTGCCTGGTCGTCTTCGTCGAGGCCGGCGTCGCCTACACCTGGAAGACCGCCTATGACGAGACGCTCGCCGCCTATTCGCCGGGCACGCTGCTGATGATCGAGGTGACCAGGCAGCATCTCGACGACCCCAATATCATGATGACCGATTCGTGCGCGGTGCCCGACCATCCGGTGATGAGCCGGCTGTGGAGCGAACGTAAGCCGATGGGCACGCTGGTGATCGGGCTGACGCCGGATGCCGACCGCCCCGCCCGCCAGGCGGCCTCGCAACTCCACCTCTACCGCGAGACCCGCAACATGGCCCGCCTGCTGCGCAACCGGATGAGGAGCCTGCTGCGGCGGCGCTAGTGCATCGGGTCCAAAATGGGCCCGGCTCGGCCGTCTCCGCACCGTCGGCCCGCTCGGGCCTAGGTCGTCAGGGTTAATTCTCCCGATCAGCGGAAAGGATTAGCATCGACGCAGTCCCAACAGGGATGAGGCGATCAATTACGGCCGCGCGTCCAGCATCCTTGCCGCCTCGGTCCTGCACGGCCAGAAGAAAAAACTGGGAGGAATGCATGATGAAAACAACTCACCTCAGGCGTCTAGGGGTCCTCACATTGGCAGGTCTCGTTGGCGCGTGTCTGAACGCCGCCACCCCTCGGGCCGCCGAACCCGACAAGGCCGAGATCGATGCCCTGCGTAAATCGCTGTCCAGGTATGAAGACTACAAGGTTGCCGTTCGCGAGCTTTATCTATCGACGGTTGGATGCGTCTTCTACAGCGGCGAAAAGGTAGAGGGGGCGATGGACTATCCGAAGGGTGCGATGGGGATCCATTTCGTCAACGTCACGACTGTCGGCCCGACCGCGGATCCGACGCGTCCCAATGTGCTGATCTATGAGCCGGTCGGCGGCGAATTGCGCCTGGTCGGTGTGGAATGGCTCGTGCCCTTGACGCCGGACACCAAGGAGCCGCCGAAGCTTTTCGGCCAGACATTCATGGGGCCTATGGAGGGGCATTATCCGCTCATCCCGAAGGAGTTCCACCACTACGACCTTCACGCCTGGTTGTTCAAGGAGAACCCGCTCGGAATGTTCAGCCCGACGAACCCGGACGTGAAATGCGACAATTATGCGTTTCCGATGCCGGAGCAGCCGACCAAGATGGTGCCGGGGCCGATGTGATAGCTCAGGCTACGATCCGTAGCTTGCCAGGAAGGGCAGCCGTGCCTCAAGGACGATATCCCAGAGGACGTTCCTGGGATAACGTCCTAGCAAAAGTCCGTGCCCGGAACTTCGGACTCGTTTTGCCGTTTGGCAGTCACGAGTCGACCCCGCCGCGGGGTGACTTCGGGAACCTTTCGTAGGGGACATGGTTCCGAATGGGCGGCGAAAGCGTGCTGCTCCTCATTCCTGCTGTCGCCAAGGAGATTCGACCATGAAGCTTCGCGAGTTGTTGGATCAAATAAAGGACCTGCCGCCTGACACCTTGGTCTGTGCCGCCGAAATCGATGAAGCCTTCGCAGTCAACGTTGTTGGCGTTGAAGCTGTCGGGAGCGCCAGAATCCAAAGCCGCAAGCCGGATGGCACCGAAGCTGTCGAACTCGCCAACGGGACCGAGAAAGTCATCGTGATCCGCTGGTGAAAACCGGGAAGTTTCGTTCAACAGCAGCGGTGTTGCTCACCACTGGCGCTGAATTGCAAATCCTGGCAGCACACTGATGGCGGTCGCCCTATGGCTTGGCGGGCATGGCTTGGACGAAAGCCGCCATCTGGCGTTCGAGCGCCTTGAACGCGCTGCCGCGCCAGCTCTCGGCCATTGATGCCGATTTTGGATCCGGGAAAATTTCCTCCTCCCCTCGCGCCATACCGTCCAGAATACCTTTCGCGACGCTCTCCGCGGAGCTCTTCGGTATGTCGGCGTCTCTGCTCATGTCGGTGTCTATGGGACCGGACAGGACCGCATGAACGCTCACGCCACGAGCCCCGGCGAGAGCACGTAACGACTGAGTCATGGAGAACGCGGCGGCCTTCGACAGCGAGTAGGACGGAATAATTGGGAAGGGAACGAGGGCCGCTTCCGACAGGATGTTGATCACGGCGCCGCGCGAACGCGTGAGCAGCGGCAGCAATGCGTGGGTTACGCCATGCACGCCGAGCAGGTTGACGGCGAGGTGTCGCTCGAGCGCAGCACGATCGCCAAGGTCGTCATAGAGCCCGATGCCAGCGTTGTTGATGAGGATGTCGAGAGACCCGATCCGCTCGACAGCCGCCCCTATCTGCGCCGCATCGGTCACGTCCAGGATCAGCGGCGTGACACGCCGATCTGCGTGGGCGAGCGGCTTGCGCGCGCCGGCATAGACGCGCTTGGCACCCCGCCTCAATATTTCCTCGACCAGCGCCTTGCCGAGGCCGCGGTTGGCCCCGGTTACCAGAACGGTCTTGTCTGTGACTTCCATCGATTTCAGCACGGCGATCTCTCCTCCTACTGCGTGAGTGCAAGCGATTTATTCTTGCATCATGCAAGTAGGTTACAGTTTTCTGTTTCATGCTTGGACGCCGTCCCCCTTTGCATTGCTCCAGGGCAGCCGTCGCCGGGCGAACCCTTGCAATCAGGACCCGACTTCCAATGTCGTGTAGGAGATCGGCGAAGGCCGCTCCAGGAAGGCACCGGTTATGGCCGAAACGAAATTCCTCGCGTCCGCCGAGCCCAGGAAAGCGTCGCGCTTCTGCCTCGATGCCCAGCGCTCCACGCAGATGGTAACGTTGGGCTCTGCCTGCGAGCGAAAGACGCTATAGTCGATGCATCCGCTTTGCTTGCGGGCGGCGCCGGCTACGTCCCGCAGGGCATCCCGCACCTTGCTCTCGGTGCCGGGCTTCGCCGCTGCCGTCGTCATGACGACTATCTCGGCGCCATCGCTCGCTGCCTTGCGCTCGAGGCCGATGTCCGCATTTTGCGGCACGACCGTTGGATTGGCGTTCTCTTCGCCCTTGTTGGGCTGCCCCTTGCCCGTCGAAATCAGGTCGCGAAGACTCGCGACATAGAAGCGCCAGGAGTCATGGCAGACATCGTAGCATTCTTCACTCGGCTTCAGCCCGACATGGGTGAAACGCAGCTCGGTTCCCTTGTCCGTCGGCGCGATGTCGAAGACCACGTTCGTGCCGGTCCACTCGGTCGCATCCTTGACGAAGTTGAAGTAGTTCTGAACGACGTGCCAGACGACCTTCTTGCCGGGTACAAGCTCGGTGACCTTGAAGGTGCCGCGATGGATATCCTTGAAGTGATAGTAGAATATCGCACCGAGCCTATCGGTATCGCCATCGATGTCTTCGGACCACCAGGCACGCGGATTGACAACCGCCGCAAAAACCTTTTGCGGGCTTTGCTCAACGACAAATGACGTTGTGTAATCTTCTTGCTTTTTCATGAAATATCTCCCGTCTGGATCTGATTGGTTGGTGGACACCCTAAATCTCGGGCGATGACGTGAGCGACCTCTGTCGCTTGCATCATGCAAGCACAATGCATACTTGCATGATGCAAGTCAACAGGGTATGTTCACAGCATGCTTGGTCGTCTCTATGAAAAACAGAACTGCTCGGCCTCACGCGCCCTGGAGCTGGTCGGCGAGCGCTGGAGCCTCTTGATCCTGCGCGACGCGATATTCGGCGGCTACACGCGCTTTTCACAATTCCAGAAGAGCCTGGGGATCGCCACCAACATCCTGGCCAAGCGCCTCGAGGATTTTGTCGAGGCCGGCCTGATGGACCGTCGCCCGGGCGCCGCCGGCGAGCAGGCCGAATACGTCCTGACCCGAAAGGGGCTAGAATTCAAAACGGTCATCATCGCGCTGACCGAGTGGGGCGACAAATGGGTGCGGCCCGGACCCATCTTCTACTGCGACCAATCCGACGGTAAGCCCGTCGAGGTGCAATTGCGCCGCGCCGACAATGGCAAGCGGGCCGACCTCGCCGAGGTCGTGGCGGCCCTCCGCTAGGCACGGCGGCGGGGCTGGCGAGGTGCAATCATTTCAGTGGGTTGGACGATCCCACCCACGCCATTGGGTTTAATAAGAAGTGGCGTGGGGATTTTGGGAAGTGGTGCCCCTAGCCGGGATCGAACCAGCACTCCTTGCGGAACTCGATTTTGAGCGGCCCAAACAGCGCTAATCTGAACATCGCCGATTGCAAGTAAAAGTGCGAAAGCCCACTCCGATCAATGATTTAGCTTGATCTTGATGGGCTACAAACTTCTCCATGCTTTCTGGCAGTAGCCGGGAGCCGTGCCCCTGAACGCCCCTGTTCGGCTCCCATGACAAACGTGTTTGGAGACCCGCAGATGGCAAAAATCAAACTCACCAAGACGGCGGTGGACGCCGCAACCCCGAAGGACCGCGAATACGAACTCCGCGATACGATCGTACCGGGGTTCATGCTGAAAGTCACGCCAACGGGCGGCAAGATCTTCATGTTGCAGTACGCGAACAACTCCGGTGTCCGCCGGAAGCCCGCGATAGGTCGATTTGGAGAACTCACGGTCGATCAGGCAAGAAAGCTGGCCCAGGACTGGCTGGCAGAGGTTCGGCACGGCCGCGACCCGAGTGCTGAGAAGTCAGCAGCACGCGCCGCCCCAACCATGAAGGAACTGTGCAGCAAGTTCATCGAGGAGCACTCGAAACTGCACAACAAGCCCTCCACGGTTTCGGGCAACGAACTGAATATCAAGAATCACATCCTTCCGCGCATAGGCCGCTTCAAGGCGCATGAAGTGACCCGCGCTCACATCTCGGAACTGATGACAGCTCTGGCGGACCGCCCGGTCATTGCCAATCGGACGCTCGCATGCCTTCGGAAGATGTTCAACTTAAGCGAATTGTGGGGCAGGCACATTCAGAAATTCGCTGAGAAGGGCTCGACCCGGTTCATCACCGACGAAGAGATGCGCAAGCTCTTCACCTATCTCGATCGCGCTGACCGGGAAGGTCTGGAGCATCCCTTCATCGTCCTGGCGATCCGGCTCCAGTTCGAATTCGCAGCTCGCATGTCGGAGGTACTGGCGCTTGAATGGGACTGGATCGATCTTGAAGCACGGCGCGTCACTTGGCCGGACAGTAAGACCGGGGGCATGACAAAGCCGCTTAGCGATGAGGCCCACCGGCTGCTAAGCGAGGCACCATGCTTCGAAGATTCACCATTTGTCTGTCCGTCGATCTTCGATCCCTCAAAGCGCATGACCGACAACACCTACAGCCATGCGTGGCGTCGCATCCTGGATCGAGCTGGCATTGCCCATGTCGGCACGCATGGTATTCGTCACCGCGCCGCGACCGAGATCGCGAATTCGGGGGCTCCCCTCAAAGTCGGCATGGCACTGACCGCCCACAAGACCGTCACCCAATTTATGCGCTACGTCCACACCGAGGACGATCCCGTGCGGATGGCTGCGGACGCAGTTGCGGCGCGCCGGCGCAGCGTCATTAGCAGCGTTGCCGTCGATGGTGAATTCCCCCCCGATCTCGATGCGAGCGCGGACGAGGCGGCCGAGGTCGAAGCATCTGTGCCACAGACTGCCTTTCCGGCGTCACCTTCTCCCGGCCTGGAAGCAGGCGAAAACACCTCGCGGATGAAGTTCGCCAACTATCGGCCCTTCCGTCATCGCAGCGGAGATAATCGGGCTATCCCGCCCGGCACCCGACGGGCTGAAGGTACGGAGGCTGCCCAATGAGCAAAGAGCCGAAACGGAAGATGTGGTTCGATGGGCCTGCAGAGAATGCGGTCGCAATCGCCTCCAAGTGGCTGCGGACCAGGCAGGCCGCCGCCTACCTCAATATCTCGCATCGGACTCTGGAAAAGCTACGCAGCACTGGCGGCGGCCCATCCTATCGAAAAGTCACAGGTACCGTCCTCTATCGGATGGACGAACTCGATCAGTGGGTTGAGTCCAGAACCTTCACGTCGACCTCGAACGAAACCGGAAGGGACGATCACCATGCCCCGACCAAATAACCGGGCCAAATGGCCGTCCGCTGAACTTCTTGTGCGAGCCACTTTTGTGAACGAAGCTGGTCCGATCCGCTTCGTAGATACCGAAGTTGCAGCGAAGTATCTCGCGCTCGAAGTCCACACGCTCGAATGCTATCGCTCGCGCGACACGGGGCCAGCATTCTACAAGTTCGGAAAATATGTCCGCTATGCGGTCGATGATCTTGATGCCTGGACGGACACTTGCCGCCGCTCAACCGCCGAATCGCCATCGGCGCCTCGCACCTTGCCGTGACCGGTCATAGCCTCAAAGCTATGCGGTTCATGAGTTCAGTTACGGTCGGCGTGAGTCTTAGGCGACTGAGAGACAGGCGACGCCGACGGATCGGTTCAAGGCGCGATCAGCGATTTGTTCGCCAAATAGAGCGGTTTCCGTTCGGATCGGACCATTTCGTCGAGTGCATCACCGATTTGGCCAGACCATCATGAAGGAAATAACCTCGCAAGCGGATGTGAGCGACGAACAGTAGCGCAAGTGACGGCTGCTCCGCTAAGAGACGCATATGCATTTCGTCATGAAGCATCCGTTTCGGGATAACCGCCAGCAAATCTACGGGACTCAACGAGAGATTCGGGAAACGGCGGAGCAACTAGCGTTTTTCCATGCACCTGCGAAAAGCAATGCCTAAAGAGCGCCTCGTTCAAGGCACCGATGGCTACTATCATGCGGGATATGACATCTCAGCCGATGTGATCGCCTACGTCGCCGCCAGGCCTGGCTGCAGGGCTATAACGGCCAGGTGCTGGCCAGCGAACCGGCAATGAGTACGGCAAAATAGCGCGCCCGCCTTGGAACAAGCTGGCCACTGTGGAAGTTCATCATGGCGCAGCAAGTTCTACTCCCCTCTATGATTGCTGCAAAGATCGGTTCCGCCGATCCGGGCCCGCGTTTTCTTCCCGCCTACGCTTGAAGACGCGGGCTTGTCGTAGATACCGCCAGCAACCAGCCGATCCCCTCAACGCGATGTGCGACAGTGAAGCATAAGCAACGCATTGAAGGGAGCTTCACATGGCACGTCAGATTTCAAAGCCGTTCCGTTTTCACACGATTGCTTGGTAGGACTGGACTTGCCTGTTACACTCGATACATCCTTTAGCTTAAATGGTTGGTGACAACCGATATTCGCCGATCTAACGGGCATCTTCTTTGCTGAGCACGCGCGGGCGTTCCGATCGCTTCACCGGGCGCTGCTTGCGAGCAGCGGTGATACGATCCACGACCAGTTGCGCGAACGGCTCGGCGGCGCCGTGCGGACGGAACTGACCGGTAAGCGGATCGGCGACGCGGGTGTGCCGATCGAATTCGCCGTCCAGTTCATATCAGGAGCATTTCTCGCGGTGCTTGCCTGGTGGATCGCCGAGAACGCCAGCCTTTCGCCGGCGCAGGTCGACGACCTATTCCAGCGGATGGCCGCCCAGGGTGTCTCCTCCATGGGCATCGGCGGCTCGGATTGAAGCGGGCTTAAGTTGAATCATTCGCGTCGCCGGTTCCGACTTCGTTGGGAACTGTACTATCGTTCCTCCGGCGGCCGAATCTTGCGGAACGTCGCAAGCAGAAGAATGTCATAGACTATCTTCAGGGCTCCAGCGATGAGCAGCGGCCAGCCGAAGCCGGAAACTGCAAGAAGTGAGCCGGCGAGCATCGGACTCGCCGCCGATGCGAGACTGCGCGGAACAGCTGTCACGCTCGCCGCTGCGGCACGCTCACCAGGCGTCACCACTGCCATGACGTAGGAGGTGCGGGTCGGCACATCCATCTGCGATAGCGCACTCCGGATCAGCAGAAGGACGATCACCGGAGCGAGGCTGTGCATGAACGGAATGAGCAACAGGCAAAAGCTCGACGGCAGGTGAGTGAACACCATCGTGTTGACCAGTCCGATCCGCTTGGAGATTTGAACCGCCACCAGATACGACACGGCTGAAAGCAGGCCCGTGCAGAAGAAAATGGCGCCTGTGGTAGCGAGGGACAGGTCAAAGGTTTGATAAAGCCATAGTGCAAGCATAGACTGAACCACAAGGCCGCCCGCAAATGCGTCCAGACTGAAAAGCGCGGCCAAAGTGAGGACGATGGTCCGAGACTTGCGCAAGGGCTCCGCTGGCGCAGCATCCGCTTCGATCGATGCCTCGGGCAGCCTCCGATACAGGAGCAGCGATCCCACCCCAAGGAAGGCATAGAGCAGGAAAGCAAGCTGAAGGGCCTGTTTGATCTCCATTCCGACAAGGTGTCGCAGAAGGTCCGGGGCACCGGCCGCCAGAGCGCCGGCAGCCCCAATAAGGGAGCCGACAACGCTGTAGCGGGCAAACAGCGCGGTTCGATCGCGATCAGTGACGCTGTGCGCAAGTTCCGCATGCTCGAGTGGCAGAAACACGCTCACGTCGCCGGAGGATGGGTTCAACGTTCCGACGAACGCGACCACGAGCAGCGGCCAGAAGTCGTGGACGAGCGCAAAGGCAAGTCCGGTCAGAATCATCAGGCCTGCTGCCGCGATCAGCAGCGAGCGGCGCGAGAAACGGTGCGCGATGGCCCCGACGCCAAGCGTGAGTGCCGCCGATCCCGAAAGCGTTGCCGTGGCGAAGATCCCGATCTCGAAAGCGTTGAAGCCGACCGCCGCCAGATAGGCGGGAAGCAAAAGACTGACAAGTCCGTCGCCAAACGCCCGCAATCCCCTGGATGCCAGCAGATAGGAAGCCGTCGGGGCGGCACCGGAAGGCAGGAGCGCAAATCGCTCCGGCTTTTGCAACGCTTCCGTCGGCCTCCGAATTGTCAACGTACCTCCTGACATACCGCCCGGCAGACTGCAGACCCTAGATCGAACCTATGGCGACGCCGTAAAGAACACCCAATATCGAACAGGCCACCAAGACTGGGATCATCCCGATCTTGAAACGAAACACCGCGAGCATTGCCACACGAGCCCATACGCGCATGGCGGCAGCGAACGAAATGCCATGGTCGTGAGTTTCGGCCAGAGATGGCGGCGTCGCGACGGACTGCTCTAGATTCGATCTCGCGGCACTCAGGAAACTGCTTCGAGGCAGCGACATCGCCCTGAGCCACCGTTAAATGCGACGCGATGATGTAGCGAGGTGCGCCGCTCAACCCCTCTCGAATGTGATCAGGCCGCATTGACTGCGGTGCACTCAAAACCCCTTGCGGCAAAGAGTTTCAAGATCCGCTTTCGCTATTCCCTCTAGGACGAGCGCGGGAAGAATATCGTTATCCCGCTTGAGATCGCGGCCATATGCCGCCGATAATATGGAAATTCCGGATTCGTGGAGGACCGCTGGGGTTCCGCTGATCTTCCCCAGAACGGCGGTCGGCAGCAGTCCGAACGGTACATCCTCGAGGATATAGCGGCTCTCGATAGTTGTCGGGCCAAAGCCACCGCGGCCACGGCGGTCCATCTCTTGGTTCATCTCCGAAACAGTGCTCATGGGCACATGGAACGACAATGAAAAATGTTCCTGGACGGTACGCACTGCTATCCCAAAATGGCCAGCGATCGCCAATCGTTCGGCGTCCAAAGCTTCGATAAAGCGGCCAACAGCCGGCGTGATGTTTCCGCCCTGGCTCCATTGCTCGGCTTTTTCCATGCGCGTCAGATTGAGAAGGGCAATTCCCAGATGGTTCTGCGGATTGAGGTTGCTGAGCGCGATAGCGAGCAGACCATCGCGCTTGACGAAACGATCGCCGAACAAGATCGTGCAAAGTTCGTGTCCTTGATCCTGGTAACTGAAAGGCAGCGTCGCGACATCAAGCTTCTGACGGATGGTGGTGACATGGACTTCGGTTGGTCCAAGCTGGCGACCGGTCAAGAGCGTTGTGCCCCAAACGACGATCGGCAAACTGACCTTTCGCTCCGCCAACCGGTTTGAGAGATACAGCGCCCCGAACGAACTATGCGAACTGATGATGACCGGGATTCCGTCAATCAGATGAGGAACGGCGGCATCCATCACCATCTTGTGGGCGTACGCCGGAAGCGCAATCACCACCACGTCCGCGTTGACAATGGCATCTTTGCAATCCTTGGCAATGCGCACCGGCACCGTTGCCTCGATGTCCCCCGTCGCTTTCAACAATTCGCCAGCAGCCAGCGCCTTGGTGCGCTGTCCCGACGGTGACCAAAGCGTTGGCGAATGTCCCGATTTTGCCAAATACGCGGCAAGACCAAAAGCAATAGCTCCGGCGCCCAGAATACTCACGCGCATAATATTCCTCCTGTTGCAGGCTTTTTGGTCCGAGAATCCTCGCCATCCTCACCTGAAGGTTTTTCATCAGGAGGCTTCGCAAGTTGGAGCCGCATCTGCCGTCCTTGTCCGCCTCCGCCAAGGACTCCGGCTCTAAAGCCGCCCAAATGCACAAAGCCGTAACGAACATTAGTTTCCGCTTGACATATATCAAAAACGAATGAGACGATGTCAATCATACGAATTGCACATGAAGGGAGAGCATGGAAACCCGCGACCTTCAGACCTTCCTTGCGGTTGCTGCCAGCGGCAGCATCACCAAGGCGGCTGACATGCTCGGGCGCTCCCAGCCTGCGGTGACACGCACCATTCAGGATCTCGAGGCCGAGCTTGGCTTCGAATTGTTGCACCGGATCGGTCGACGGGTGCAGTTATCCGAGGAAGGAGTGGCGTTCGAGGAGGAAGCGCGACGCCTGCTGATGTCCTTCACCGAACTGGCGGCGCGAGCCAAGATGATCGCCGCCGGCAGGGGAAGGATCCTGCAGATTGTCACAACCTCTGCGATCGGCACCGGCTTGATCCCGACGGCCCTGGCTGAGCTCCAAGGTGCCGAGCTTCCGCACGAGACGCATCTCGGGCAGTTTCTTCCCTCCATCGTCGCCCAGGAAGTGCGCAGCGGACGTGCCGAGATCGGGTTTTCAAGCCTGCCGCTTGATACGCCCGGTCTGGATGTCCTGCGGCTCTATTCGGCGCCCGATGTTGCAGCCGTGCGGGAGGACGATCCGCTGGCTGAACTTGATGTCATACCACTTTCCGCTTTTGCCGGCCGCCGCGTCGCCACGTTGCTCAATCCGCTGCGTTTTCAGTTGCATGTCTCCAAGGCATTGGCGGCCAGGGGCATCGACACCGGCCCAGTAATCCGGACGAATACTGCCTATGGCGCGTTGCAGCTTGTGCGCCGGACTGGTGTCGCGGCTGTCATCGACCCCCTCACCGCCTATGGCGTAGCCTTGCCTGGGGTCGCCATTCGCCCGATCGACGTAACCGTTCTCTTTTATTGGGGTGTTGTGGCCGCAGCAAACCGTCCCCTTCGTCCAGTCGCGCAGGCGCTGATGGATGCGGTCGAGGCGGTGGCTGAACGGTCGATCGTCGGCTTCAAGAAACTCGATCCGGCCTTGGCCGGCCAATTGGTGACCGATCCTGCATCCGGCACAAATCACGGAACGGGAATATGAAGCATACGCCCACCGCGCCAATCTCGACAGGTCTTGCCGCGCTGGAAGCGCAGCTTGCGCAGGATCTCGACTTTCTCGAACTGCCCGCCAAGCCATGGGTTCCCGCGCGTCCGCACAATGGCACGCCTGTCCGTGACGTCGTGGTGATTGGCGCCGGCATGTGCGGACTTGCTGCCATGGCAAAGCTGGTGCTGACCGGGATCACCAACGTCGTCGCCTACGAGGCGGCTCCGGCCGGGCGCGAGGGACCATGGGTAACGTTTGCCCGCATGCAAACGCTCCGGTCACCGAAGACACTTCACGGTCCGTCGCTCGGGCTGCCGCGGCTGACGTTCCGCGCCTGGTTCACGGCACAGTGGGGGTCCGAGGCCTGGCAGTCGCTGGACAAAATTCCCAAGGGCCAGTGGATGGATTACCTGGTCTGGTACCGCAAGGTTCTTGCTCTGCCGGTGCGCAACGGCGTGCGCATGACTGGTGTCGCACCCGTTGGTGATCTGATCGCGATCGATATCGAGGGCGCGGAAACCGGCCGGGTTCTGACCCGCCATCTCGTTCTGGCCACTGGTCGCTCCGGTCTCGGCGGCTTTGCCGTACCCGATTTCCTCAAAGGAATCGATCGCGCCTATTGGGCCCATTCGGCCGACGACATCGATTTCGACGCGCTGAAAGGCAAGCGCGTGGCGGTTATCGGCGCCGGCGCCTCTTCCATGGACAATGCCGCGACTGCACTCGAGGCGGGCGCCGGCTCAGTGGACATGTTGATCCGGCGCAAGGAAATGCCGCGCATCAACAAGCTGACCGGCATCGGCAGTCCGGGTGTTGTCCTCGGCATGCATCAATTGCCCGATGCCTGGAAGTGGAAGTTCTTCGACTACACCGCCTCGACCCAGACGCCGCCGCCGCGCTCATCGACGCTTCGCGTGTCTCGCCACCCCAATGCCCGGTTCTTTCTCGACTGCGGCATCGTCGCGGTCATGGAAGATGCGGGAGGCCTGCTGATTGAAACCACGCAAGGACCAATACGCTACGATTTTCTGATCGCGGCAACCGGCTTTTCAAACGACTTCAAAGGCCGTCCGGAATTCGCAGCCCTAGCACCACATATCCGCATCTGGTCGGATGGCCGATATACGCCGGATATGGGGCCGGCACGTGCAGGCATGTCGGACGCACCGGATCTTGGTCCCGCCTTCGAATTTCGCGAACGTGTCCCCGGTTCCTGCCCGATGCTGGCGCACATCCACTGCTTCAACGACGCCGCCATGCTGACCCACGGCAAGGTCTCCGGCGATATCCCAGCCGTCAGCGCGGGTGCCGACCGTCTGGTCCGCGGCATTGCCGCGTCGCTGTTTGCCGAAGATGTCGAAACCCACTTCGCCAATCTGATCGCTTACGACACGCCCGAACTTCTGGGCGACGAATGGGTGGATTCAACACCCTTGCTACAAAAGGAGGCCGCCCTGTGATCGACGCGATGGACAAGGCCGCCGGTCTTTCACCGGATGATGCCCTTTTCGCCGCACGGCGGTTTCGGCCCGAATTCGTGCAAGGGGCGGAGGAATGTCGCCTCTCCGTCCTGCAGCCGGCAAACGATCAGGGGCTGGCGCCGAATTTGAGGGTTGCCCTGGCCCGTCGCATGGCCGCTCTGAATGACGATCCCGTCCTGATGGCCGAATATGATGTGCAGCTGGCTCAGCTTGGTCCGACTGAGCAGCTTCTGGCACTGGCCCAGGGGGAAACGGATTTGAATGAACCTCTCGCAACCATCGTCCGTCATGTCGACCTGATCACGCTGACGCCGAAAATGGCGGAAGCGAGCCATATCGCCCTCCTCGCCAAGGCTGGATTGAACAATCCTCAGATCGTCGCACTCTCCGAACTGATTGCCTTCGTCAACTTCCAAACGCGGGTGGCGACAGGCTTGCGCCTGATGAGGTCGAAATGATTTCCTCGGTTCGTCTGAAGCCATTGAATTGGCACCCCTACATCGCACCGGTCGAGCTATCGGAGGCCACGCCGGAACAGCTCGAAGCGATGAAGGTTACGCCCTCTGCGAAGAAGGTTTCGGAATATGTGCGCACCCTTGTGCATGACCCAGAGAGCTACCTTGCCCGCACTGTTCTGTTCAACGCCATCATGTATGTCGAAGGCGGACTTGTCCGTCCTGACCGCGAACTTGGTGCACTGGGCGCCTCGATCGTCAATGGCTGCAAATTCTGTGCCGTCGTTCACGCCCGCAGGCATTCAGAGTTGACCAAGAGCGACGAAGTCGTCACCGCGCTGTATCTCGACAAACCCGAAAAGCTTGGGCCGCGCGATGCGGCAATCTACAGTTTTGCCCGCCGCCTGTCGGCGGCGCCGTCGGAAGCGACGGCAGACGATATCGCGGCGCTTCGATCAGTCGGCATGGATGACCGCGAGATCATCGACCTGATCCACGCCATATCGATCTTCGGCTGGGCAAACCGGCTGATGCACGTTCTAGGCCATGCGGAGAGCGGGTGATGATGTCGCATGCGGTCAAGGCACTCCGTCTCACACTGTGAAGGGCACCAACCAGAAATGCTTGAACTCAAAGATGTAAAGCTGTCTTACGGAAGCACGCAGGTCCTGAACGGCGTCAATCTCTCGGTAAAGCGAGGTGACGTGGTGTCGATCATCGGCCCCAGCGGCACCGGCAAGACCACGCTGCTGAAATGCATCAACTACCTGGCCAAGCCGTCATCCGGAACCATCGCCTTCGATCAGATTCGGATGGATTACCAGCGCGCCGACAAGGCCGCCGTCCAGGCGATCCGGCTCCGGACAGCGATGGTCTTTCAGCAATTCAACGTCTTCAAGAACATGACGGTCCTCCAGAACGTGATGGATCCCCTGGTTGTCGTGCAGCGCAAGTCCACGGACGAGGCGCGCGAGATCGCCCTGCGGGAACTCGATCGGGTCGGCCTCTCCCCGAAACGAGACAGCTATCCCTCCCAGCTTTCGGGCGGTCAGCTTCAGCGCACCGGCATCGCGCGCGCCCTGGCGGTTCGTCCTGACGTGATACTCTTCGATGAGCCTACGTCATCGCTGGATCCCGAACTCGTCGGTGAAGTCCTGAAGGTGATCAACGATGTCACCTCGTCAGGCATCACTTCGCTGCTTGTGACCCACGAGATGCAATTCGCAAAGAACATCTCGAACCGAATTGTCTTCATGGATCGTGGCGTGGTTGCCGCCGATGGCAGCCCGGCTGAGATCTTCGATGCACCTTCCAGCCCACGCCTTGCTCAATTCCTGCAGTCGGAACTCGCTTTTCAATAGCTCAACAACTCTACAAGAAGGGAACCTAAGAAATGTCTGCAATCACATCCAGTTTGTCCCGCCGCGCTGCCCTGGCTGTTGCCGGCGGCATCGCAATCGCCCTTGCAACCGTGGGGATCAGCCACGGCGAAACGGTCAGGACGATCAAGATCGCGACGTCGGCGGAATCCAAGCCCCTGGCGTGGGGCGCGATAGGCGTCGAGCCACAGGGCTATGAACCCGATCTCCTGAGGGCGATCAATGCAAAGCTGCCTCAGTACAAGTTCGAAATGGAAGGTGTTTCCGACATCGCGCAGGAAACCGGCCTGGCCACGGGCAAGTACGACATCGCGGTCGGCGGCTACTACAAGTCCCCCGAGCGCGCCAAGCAGTTCTTGATTCCGGAAAATCCAATGGGCGCCAGCCTGATGAAGATCTACAGCAAGAAAGACAGCGGCATTAAGGAGATGAAAGACCTGGTCGGCAAGAGGATCGTTCCGACCACGGCCGGCGGCGGCACCTACAAGTTCATCATGAATTGGCAGAAAGAAAACCCGCAATACAAGCTCGATGTCACGGCATCGAGCGCCGGTATTCCGTACCCGAACCGTCTGGACGAAGTCCAGAACGGTAAGTTCGACGCTCTCGTCCTGCCCTCGAATCTAGGTGAGCAGACCGTCATCGAGGAAAAGAAACTCGATATCGTGGCGTCCGAACCAGTGTTCAGCAACAACACCTACATGCTGATCCACAGATCAGACGAGAACAAGGTTCTGGCCGACGATGTGAACAAGGTTCTCAAGGAATTGAAAGACGACGGCACGATCGAAAAGCTCTCGCAGAAGTGGTTCGGCGAGGGCATCGTCCAGTACATGAAATAGCACGGCCATCAACGACCATATTCGCTAGTCAGCGGCAAGACTGAATTGCAAGAAGGAGCGTTTCAAGTGGATGTTTCTGCTATGATCCCCGAGTTGCTCTCGGCACTGCCGCTGACGCTCGCCATCACGTTTACGGCCCTCATTACCGGGTTCTGCCTGGCTCTCATTGCGACAACCCTCCGGGTTCGCAGGGTGCCGGTGATCAGTCACCTGGTGGACCTCTACGTGTCCTATGCCCGCAGTGTTCCTGTCGTTCTCCAGTTGTTCGTCGCGTTTTACGGGCTTCCCCTGTTGGTGATCCTATTCGGCGCCAAAGATTTTATCTCGGCGACGATCGCTGCCATGGTGGGGTTGAGCCTCTACCACGGCGGCTATCTGTCAGAAGTCATGCGGCCTGCATACCTGGCCGTCGATCGCGGCCAGCATGACGCGGCCGACAGTCTGGGATACACCTTCCGACAGAAGATCACCCGCGTCGTCGGCCCGCAAGCGGTGCACTTCGCACTGCCGGGCTACGGGAACTCCATCATCTACCTGATCCATAACGTTGCGCTGGTCATGTATATCGGCGCGGCCGACGTCATGGCGACTGCGCATTTGATCATGGAGCGCGACTATAACCAGTACCAGTTCGAAACCTACCTCGTCCTGGCGGTCATCTATTCGCTGATGTGCCTGGTCGCGTGGCTCATCGTGCGCTTCTTCGAGCTTCGCTCACCGATGCAGGCGCCAGAGGCGACGACAACGACTCCGATCAAGAACGAGCTCATCGCCAGCGTCTGACGTAAGGGTATTCGATCATGTTTGATACCGATATTTTGCTCCAAGATACGCAGGAAATTCTGGGCGCCGTACCCGTGACCGTTGGAATGGCGCTCTTGATTTTCGTCCTGTCGACGATAGTCGGCAGCATATTCGCGCTCATCGAATACAGACGGTTGCCGGTGCTGCGAGAGCTCATCATGACTTACAAGATCGTCTTCAAGGGCGTTCCGATGGTCATCGTGATTTTCCTCGCCTATTTCGGTCTGCCGCCCGCATTCCAGTTCCTGTTCTCGTTGCTGGGGATCAACTTCAACGCCCACGAAACCCCCAATTGGGTCATCCTTGTCGTTGCGATTACCGGCTGTGTCGCCGCGTTCCAATCGGAGATTATCAAGGGAGCCCTGAACGCATTCGACACTGGTCAGTCGGATGCCGCCCATTCGCTGGGCTATACGGGCCGCCAACTGTTCCGACGGATCCTCTTTCCCCAGGTGGCCCTGACGGCAATCCCCGACCTGACAACCTCGATGATGGTCATCATGAAGGCGCTTTCCCTCGGGTTCGCCATCGAGGTTGTCGATATCTTCGCCCAGTCCCAATTAACCGCGGCGCTGAATTACTATTACCTCGAAGCGTTCGTGATTGCCGTCGTGATCTACATGGTGATTGCCTATATCGTCACCCAGATTGCCGACCGGCTGGAACGGGCGCTTAGGGTGCGGACGTGAGGCGCATGTGGGATAGGATGGCCAACCTTCGGATATCGAGCCGCACCTGGGAGGCAATTCTTTTGGGTATGAAAAGCTTGCGGAGAAGCCCAAGTAGCCGATGTATGTACCGGTGATTTGAAACTCCGCCTGCGGGTTTTAGATCCGCATTAGGAATGGAGCCAAGGCAGCCAGCCTCCGCCACAACCCTAGCAACGAGATTTGAGAAGATGGTGCGGGTGGTCGGGCTCGAACCGACACTCCTTTCGGAACTGGATTTTGAATCCAGCGCGTCTACCAATTCCACCACACCCGCATGCAACCACCAAGTCCGTTCGCGGTGTTTGCGAGACTCCGCGACTCCTGTGTGGCTCCTAGGCCGCGTATGTGCCACAAGGTATTCCATGAAGTCCAGAGTGATTTCCCAGCGAAATTCGTGCGTGTAATTCGCTCACGAGCCGTATGATCAAACCTGGGCATTTGGCACCGACTCCTGGTTCGACCCTCGTCCGCTCAGCATAACTAAAGGTCGCGCTTGCCATCGCCCGTGGCCCGCGGGTTCCTTCCTCGGGAACTTTCGTACGCCTGCAGGCGCCCGAAACTCTTCACGAAAGGAGACGGTCCAGTTTCAGGTGACGTCCATCAGAAAGTCGACGGCACCCACTCCAGGATCATTGTGTGTTTTGATGCGGTTCAATCGCTCAATTGGGCGATGCGAAGCCATCTTGGAACGCATAGGTCCCTTTATGACCAGGTAAACTATGTGCCCGAACTGTCTGCCCGCAGTGCCTTTGGTTGCCCGTTGGGGTGGATTCAATATAACCTTCGATATTCTACGCTTGCTGCTTGGCCCGACCCCTTCTAGCGACCTAGACAATGACGGATTCGCCCCGGATCTTTGTAAGCTATGCACGGTCAGACGGTCACGCCTTTGCCCGGAGATTGCACGACCGTATTCGCGAGGCTGGCGTGGCGGTCTGGCAGGACTTGGCCGATATGGAAGGGGGGAATGACTGGTGGGAGCAAATCGCGGGGTTTCTCCGCCGGCCCGAGGTGGAGCACCTCGTCCTAGTCTTAAGTCCAATGGCCGTCGAGTCGGAGATTGTTCGCCGCGAGTGGCGGCTCGCCCGTCAGGAGGGCGTTAGGGTTACGCCGGTGGTCGACGCGAGCAACAGACCAGATTTCGTGAGGTTGCCGCGTGCCCTTGCCCGAGTTCATGCGCTCGACCCAGACGTCGACGAGCAATGGCGTCAGTTGATCCGCATTCTCGAGGGGGCGGGCGGTCAGCCGCGCGTACCCTTCCTTGCGCCGGAGCCTCCGCCAGGCTTTGTCGATCGCCCCGAGGAGTACGAGCGTGTGAAGCGCGCTCTTATCGACGGAAAGGGTGACGCGGTGGCGATCACCGCGGCGCTGCGGGGTGCCGGCGGCTACGGCAAGACATCGCTCGCTGCCAGGCTCGCTCACGACGACGACATCGGCGAGGCGTTCTTCCACGGCGTCCTCTGGACCACGCTCGGCGAGTCGCCAGGTGACGTCACCGGCCGGCTCAACACGCTCACGCGCGCGCTCAACCCCGCCGCGCCTCTCGAGACCGACCCGGATCTGGCGGTTGCTCGCTGGCGAGAGGCGCTCGAGCAACGCCACTGCCTAATCGTTGTCGATGACGTCTGGCGCCAACGCGATCTTGCGCCATTCCTCGTTGGGGGGGAGCTCTGCGCCCGGCTCGTGACCACTCGCGACGCTGCAGTCCTCCCCCGGGGGCGCGGCCGGATGACTATGGTGCCTGTGGATGCGATGAAGTCTGGCGAGGCCATGGCGATGCTGGCTCACGGCCTCGAACCAGCAGCGATCGCAGTGTCCATGCGCGACCGGCTGGGTCGCCTCGCCGCTGCATTCGGAGAGTGGCCGCTGTTGCTGCGGCTCGCGCAAGGTCGCATCGCGCGCCGGGTTGAGGCAGGGCATCCGCTCGACAAGGCTCTGGCCGCAATTGAGGAGGCGTGGGCGGCAAAGGGGATCGGCGCGTTCGATGCGCGCAATCCTGACGAACGCAATGCGGCGGCTGCGGCGTCCCTCGACTTGAGCATTGAGGCGCTGGAATCTCGCGAAGGCACCGAGGCGACCACACGACTCGAGGAGTTCGGTGTGTTTGCAGAGGATCAGGACATCCCGGTGCCGCTGGTGTTTCGCCTGTGGCAGCGGACTGGTGGCCTCGCCGCGTTTGACGGCGAGGACCTCCTCCTACGGCTCCGGGACCTTTCGTTCGTTGAGCGCTACGATTCTGCACGTGGTGTGTTCAGATTGCACGACGTCGTGCGCACCCGTCTGCGCGAGCGGCTGGGAGCGCACCGGCTCCGCTTGCTTGATAGCGAAGTCGCTGACGTCATAGGGGACCTAGCCGCCGGGGACTGGCGCGGCCTCAAGGCTGTTCCCTACGCACTGGAGCATCTTCCGATACATCTCGCGGGCGCGGGAGAAGACGCGAGGCTTGAAGCACTCCTCTCCGATGCCAACTGGATAGAAGCCCGGCTGGCAGCCGGTATTGCCGCGGGCGAGGGGGCGACCGGCCTCGTCAGCACTTACGCCGAGTTAGGGCGCGGTGAAGTGTCCCGAGGTGTGGGCCGCTTGCTTGCCGTTGTTGGGCAGGATCTCGCGATCGACGGTCCTGATCAGGTCATTCCACAGCTTCTAGGTAACGTAGCGAAAGCGCCGGGAACCAGTCTAGCTCTTAAGGCATGGCGCCGGGACCTGCGGGTGCCCGCGCTAGTTCCGATCCCAACAACCGACTCTCCAGACGACTCTCCAGCCGAGCTCATACGCCTTCGAACCGAGTCTCGTGTGGCCAGTATCGCCTTCTCCCCGGACGGGAAGCACCTAGCCACAGCGTTCGAGGATACAATGGCATGGCTTTGGGACGTCGCGAGAGGAAGGGAGATCGCTCGGTTCGAGGGGCGTCGGACCATCGCCTTTTCCGACGACGGGACGCACCTCGCCACCGGCTCCTTGGACAACACGGCGCGGATCTGGGACGTGAGAACGGGTGCGGAGATTCTACGGCTCGAAGGCCATCGGGCCCCCGTCTGGAGCGTCGCCTTTTCTGGTGACGGGACGCGCCTTGCCACCAGTTCCTGGGACAAGACGGCGCGGATCTGGGACGTGGGAACTGGTGCGGAGGTCCAGCGACTCGAAGGCCATGGGGGCTTAGTTTGCAGCGTGGTCTTTTCACCGGACGGGACGCGGCTCGCTAGTGGGTCGATTGACGACACGGCGCGGGTCTGGGATGCGGCGACCGGGGTAGAGATTACCCGACTCGAAGGCCATGCAGCCGGAGTTGTAAGCGTCACCTTCTCTTTGGACGGAGCTCGCCTTGCGACAGGGTCCTGGGACAAGACGGCGCGGGTCTGGGACGTGGAATCGGGTGCTGAGATCATACGCCTCGAAGGCCATGGCTACGGCGTCTCTAGCGTAGCCTTCTGCCCCCAGGGAACCCTCCTCGCGAGTGGCTCCCATGACGGGACCGCGCGGCTCTGGAACGCTCTGACGGGCTCGGAAGCGATCCGGCTCGAAGGCCACGGGGGCGGCGTCAGGTGTATCGCCTTCTCCCCAGACGGAAGTCGCCTGGCCACCGGCTCAGACGACCGGACGGTGCGGCTCTGGGACTCTGCGGCGGGCGCGCGGGTCGCCCAGCTTGAAGGCAATCGAGGCTTGCTGACAAGCGTAACTTTCTCGCCGGACGGGTTAAGTCTTGCTACAGGGTCTTATGACGGGACGGCGCGGCTCTGGGATGTGACATCGCAGAAAGAGGTAGGCCGATTCGAAGGCCATGACGACTGGGTAAGGGCTGTGGCCTTCTCCCCGGACGGAACGCGCCTTGCCACCGCGTCCGACGACCGGACCGCAAGGGTCTGGGAGGTGGCGACGGGTTCGGAGATCGCACGGCTCGAAAGGCAGGGAGGTGAGGTCCCGAGCGTAGCCTTTCACCCAGATGGTACGCGCCTAGCCACAACGTCCTACGGCTACGGGGCGCGGATCTGGAGGGTAGCCACGGGTGCGGAGATAGCCCGGTTCGCCGGTCCTAGCGTCACACCCCTCAGCGTCGCGTTGTCTCCGGACGGGGCTCTCGTCGCTACCGGGTTCAGCGACGGAACGACGCAGATCTGGGACCTGGCGAGTGGATCAGGGTTTAAAGCCTATGACAGCTTCCGGGAGGTATCCCCGAATGGGGCACACGTCGCCAGGTGGTCCGGTGCGACTGTGCGGCTTTGGGAGGTTGCAACAGGGGCAGAGAGCTTGCTCGAAGGCCATGGGGCCGGGGTCGCTAGCGTGGCCTTCTCCTCGGACGGGACGCGCCTCGCCACTGGCTCCGATGACCAGACGGCGCGGGTCTGGGATGTGGCCACAGGCGCGGAAATCGCCCTGTTACGTGGGCACCGCAGTTGGGTGAAGACCGTGGCTTTTTCGCCGAGCGGAACGTGTCTAGCCACTGCGTCTCGGGGCGGGACTGCGCGGATTTGGGATCTGGCGTCGGGCGCGGAAACCATCCGGCTCGAAGGTCATATGGGGGAGATCACCAGCGTGGCCTTCTCCTCAGATTGCGCCCGTCTCGCCACTGGGTCCGACGACCAGACGGCACGGGTTTGGGATGTGGCTACAGGCGCGGAAATCGCCCGACTCGAAGGCCACGTGGACGGAGTCAGAAGCGTCGCCTTCTCCTCTGATGGCAGATACCTCACTATCAGAGATTGGAGCGGAACGGCGCGGATTTGGAATCTGGCGACCAGTGAAATAATTGAACGAGGGATAGGGATTGTCGCGAACGGGGCGGTCAACCTAAGGCTTGAAGGCCACAAGGGTCCGGTCGCAAGTATCGCCTTCTCCCCGGACGGAACGCGCCTCGCCACCGGGTCCTGGGACAAGACGGCGCGGATTTGGGACATGGCAACAGGAGGCGAGGCCATCTGTCTCGAAGGCCACGGGGGAGAAGTCGCTAGCGTGGCCTTCTCCCCAAATGGGTCCCGCCTCGTTACTGGGTCTGATGATCGGACGGTTCGGCTCTGGGATGTGGCGACGGGTGTTGAGATCGCCCGACTGCGGCTGCCATCGGAGGTCAGATCTGTGGCAATTGCTGGAAGCGGTCAGCTTATCGCGGCGGCCGCCGGGGTCGGCAGGCCCCATTTGATAGAACTAATTGCCGCCGGCACCTGAACGCCCTGGAATATCCCAATGACAGCGATCCTGCCGACACCCGCGCCGTCTCTGAGCGGGAAAAGCTCGCGAATTACGCCGCTCCGCGCCTACTTTGCTAACAGCAGCGTTCGACTTGGGTGATGCAGACATGTCTGAGGCGTTGGCCGACGAGATGGACAAGGTTGTCGGCGACGTGGCGTAAACGGCCTAACTTCTTCCAAATTGGACATCATCAAAGATCTGGACAAGAGTGCCGGGCTACTTTCAGATGATAACCGCCGCAGGCACTTTGGCACTTTGGCAAGGTCATTCACAAGTTCCGAAGTTCCCTGCCTGACGAAGTGGCTGAGGCCTTTTCTTATGAGGAGGCAGATGCCTTCTAGACCCTTGGAGAATTCCTCCGCGCAACACGTCGTTAGACGCAACTCAAGTCGAAGGAACAATAATGCCGTCCGGTTAATTTACCTATTCGTGAGCGCGCAAGAGCTGATCTCGCAGCGTAATGGAACTAAACTGCTGACGGCGCCGGCCCCTCGCCTTCCACTATCCGCGATTGTCGGAAAGGTGGAAAGGTCCGAGAATGCAATCCGATTGATACGCAACGTCCGGTTTCGGAGGGCGGCAATGCCGTTTTCTATGACCGGCTTGAGGTGCAGTCCTGCCCAAAGATTATCGTCTCGCTATCTCGGCCCTCGCACCCCTTCTTGCTGTGGATCGTGGTACGCGAGACCCAGAATCAATCAAATAAGGCCAAGCTTACCGGCGACGCTCTTTACTTGGGTATTGGCAGAGGGCCCGGGCGGACGGGAGGACTGTCCAAGTCAATTTCAGGAAAGCGCTGTCCAATCCAGTCAGCAACGGCCATGAGATCGGCTCCTTCGCGGAGGCCTGCTTCGCGGAGGCCGGAAAGCAGGATCCTCGTTGATTCTCCGGCAGAAGTTGGGAACTTTACGATATTGACAACCTGCCTAATTCGCTCGCCCTGTGGCTCTAACCGCAAGAGCTGATCTATGACACTCGCCCAAGCTGGGTTCACTTCCTCATCGGCTATTTCGGCTAGCCGGGTGCGCGCGAGCGAAAACGCTTCCGCCCGCTTTTCTAGACCTAATTGCGCGAGCAGCGGGGCGACAGCCTTCGCCAAAGTGCTGACCTGTTGCGAGTCGGTGCTACTGGCCATGACTGCGAGGATGCGCCCAGCGACAACGCTACCCTGTTCCCGCGCGAGATTGGAAGTCAGCGTCACGAACGTCTCCGACATATCGTTGTAATTAAAAAATGTATCGTCGCGGTTAGGAATGGCTTGGAGGAGTTGCTGCGCGACGGCGTCGGCCTGGTCGGATGTAAGCTCGACAGGAAGCGCTACAAGCGCTTGAATTAGAGCTCCAAACTTCGCGGCGTTATGGGAGTTTACACCGTTCGGTGTATCTTTGAGTATCTTCGAGATGGCCTGAAGGAGGCTCTCAGCAGCAGCGCCAGTCTGATCGGACGTGAGCTCGACGGGGAGCGCTACAAGCGCCAGCACAAGATCGCTGAGCTCATGAGGATCGGTACGGTTTGAGATAACTTGCAAAATGCGCGCCGCAGCGTTGGCCTGCCCCGGTTGGAGCTTGGGAGCAAGGGACGCGAGTGCTTGTGCCAGACAGCTGAACTGGTTTGAATCGGCCGATTTTGGGATGGCCTGCAGGATGCGCTCGGCAATAGCATCGGCCTGCTGCGACCCAAGCTTGGGAACAAGCGCCGCGAATGCCTGCCGCATAGCGCCGAGCTCATGGAGTCCAGTGCTACTGGTCATTCCCTGGATGATGTGCTCGGCGGCAGCGCCGGCCTGCGCCGGCGCGAGCTTGGGAGCAAGCGCAGCCAGAACATGTGCCAGACGGTAAAGCATGTCGGGACGAGACTTGCTGGGCGTCGTTTGGACCACCATTCGCTCAGCGGCAGCGGCGGCCTGCTCTGGCTGGAGCCTGGGAGCAAGCGCTACGAGAGCCTGTAGGGGTTCGCTTGATCGGTCTGAATCGGTCATGGCAAGAAGGACCAGGAGGAGACGTTCGGCGGCAGCGCTGGCCTGCTCAGGCGGGGGCTCGATGGGGAGCGCTGTAAGCGCGAGCACTAGACCGCTGAGATGGAAAGAATCGGTGCTGTTCGAGATTGCCCGAAGGATGCGCTCTCCAACGTTGCTCGCCTGCTGCGGTCCTAATAAGGGAGAAAGAGTTGAAAGTGCCTGTACGGACGCGCTGAACTGTTCCTGATTAGTACTACTAGCCAACATTGCTTGGAGGATCGGTTCGGCGGCAGCGGCCGCCTGCTGTGGTTGGAGCTTGAGGGTAAGCGCAGAGAGAGTCTCTGTCAGACCGCGGAGTTGTTCAGAGTCGATGCTTTTTGGGATGGTCTGAAGAATGATTTCGGCGGCAGCGGCGGCCTGCTGTGGCTGGAGCCTAGGAACTAACGCCATGAGGGCCTGCGCCAGACGCTCGAGAACTCGGGGATGAGAGGTGATGGAAATGGCCTTAAGGATGCGCTCGGCAGCAGCGTCAATCTGTTGGGGTGTTAGTTCAGTGGGAAGACTTGCAAGCACCAGTACTAGAGCGCTGAGCTGGTAGTCATCTGTACTGTTTGGGATCGATTGGAGGATCTGCTCAACAGCAGCCCCGGCCTGCCCCGGTTGGAGCTTGGGAGCAAGCGCCGAAAGCATGAGCACCAGAACATCGAGTTCATAGGTTTCGCTGCTGCTTGAGATAGCCTGAAGGATACGTTCGGCAAATGCGCCGGCCTGGTCCGGCTGGAGCTTAGAGGCAAATACTGAGAACGCTTCCGCCAAAGCCTCTCGCTGCTCTTCATCAGTGACATTGGGCATGCTTTGGATGACACGCTCAGCGGCAGAGCCGGCTTGATCGGAGGTGAGAACAACGGGCAAGCCCGCGAGAGTCTGGGCTAGAGTGACGAGCTCGTTAGGATCGCTGCTGCCGGCCATAGCCTGGAGAATAAAGCGCACAGCAGTATCAACGCGCTCCGTCTGAAAGCCGGCCGTTCGAGCAAGTTCGCCAGGTTGCCCTCCCAGCTTCGCGATGCGAGCAGGATCGTTAGGTAGCTTAGACCAAAACATCTCTACCACGTTCGGCGCATCTGCGGCGTGCTCGGTGAGTTCCCAAAGTGCGGCGACCTCATGGCTTTTTATCAATCCGTCAGGATCGAGCTGCGCCCAGATTGAATCGGCCGTGGCGGCATCACGCTCGAGTAAAGCGGTCTGTTCCGCATCAAACGCTCGCCAGCCAAAAAGCGCCGCAAGAACAGCCAGAAGCGCAATCGATGCCGCCGCAAATTGGAACCGGCGCGCTATCTGTCGGGCATGTTTAGCTCTCTTTTTTGCCTCAACTAATTCCCGCTCCTGCGCTAAGCGGTTTGCCTCCTGCCTGGAATTCTCAAGTCTCAAAGACGCCTCGATGTAGCTCACTACCTGTGGGCCAAGTGTCCAGCGCCTTCGATGCAAGAGATCCTCGGCTTCCGCCAGCGGTTGTCCCCGCGACAGCAGGCGTGAGGGCTTGTCTTCCACTTCGTCTTGCCAAGCGCGACTCGAACTCTCAACACGCTGTCGCGCCCGCAGGTCGTCCATCTCGGACCTAATCCATGCAACCAGTCTGTCCCACCTGCGAAATAGCGCCTCGTGCGTGACCTCGACAAACTCGGTGCCCATCGATAGCAGGCGCGCCTGCGTAAACGCATCGACTATGCGCTGGGCTTCCACAGGCACGTCAGCGAGTGGCATCGGTCGGCGCAAAATCCGCCCGTCACCCGACAGGTCGGCCATGCCGAACAGGAGCGTCGACCGGAACGCCTCGATCTCTTGTTCGGATGGCGACAGCTCATCAAAGATCTGCTCAGCCCGAGAGCCCACAACCTTCTCCAGCCCACCGAACGCGTCGTAGTCCGCATTGGTGAAGGTGAGTTCGGCCTTGCCGTACCTGTCCCACATCTCTCGCAGAACAAAGGCGAGCAGCGGCAGAGCATCATCGGTCTTCGCCTCATCAACTATTCGGGAGGTTAGCCCAGCCCGGATTTCAAGGCCGACCAGCCGTGCCGGCTCTTCTATGACCCGGTGGAAAGCTTGACGCGATAACGGGCCAAGTTGGTAGGTCTGGGTGCGCAAGAGCTCCCCTTGTGGCGTTGGCTCACGCAGAGCCGCGTGGCGCTGCAGGGTACCGCTGAAGTCGGCGCGTAGCGTCGCTAGGCAAACTAACCGGTGGTCGGTGCTCGCAAGCGCATCGCGAAGAGCTAGTAAAAAGAGGTCGCCCTCCGCAGGGCCGATTGCCTCCTCAAGCTGATCGATGGTCAGCAGCACGGTTGCGCCCTGAAGGCCCCTTCGCAGGCGCAGCTCTGCTACCGCAGCAACGATCCGTCGAGCCCAAGCGGCGTGATCCCCTAAAAGGGTTGAGTTTCCCGGAAGTGGTCCGGGGAGAGCACCGCCGGCCGCAATCCGAAGTGCGTCGACTAGTTCGCAAAGAGGCTGACGGAGTGGGCGGAAGGGAGGCACGATGAGCCAGTGCTCGGGATCGCGATCCAGTCGGGGCAGCACTCCAGCGCGCACCAGTGAAGACTTGCCCGTGCCGGACGCGCCCTGCACGATAGCAAGGCGGGCTCGTCCAGGAGCGCGGCAGCCATTGAGGATCGCGAGGAGTTCGGTGATCTCCTGCTCGCGCCCAAAGTAGATCGAAGCGTCAGCCCGATCAAAGGCGGCAAGGCCCGGGTAGGGTGCGCGATCATCCTTCAAGACGAACAGGTCCTTAGGATCGAGCCCGGCGCGGACGAGGGTTTCACGAAGACGTCCACGCGCCTCCTCTCCGTTCCGCCAGTCGATGGCCTGCACACGACTTAAAACGGGTGGTGCCCTGTGCGCGTAAACCTCCCGCTCGACATCAGCAATGCGCAGCGGGATGACCGCCTTGCGCAGCGCCTGTGCGTGGCTGGCTTCGGCAACGCACCACGACGAATCAAGCCAGTCGGGGCTGATGAGCGCAATCAGCGCCCGGCAGCGGCGCAGCTCTGTGTAGAGGCGTTCCTCCCAAGCTTCCCCGCCGACAATACCATCGAGGGAGTGGTGATCGACGAAGACGGCCTCGTGACCTTCGCCGCGCAGCCAGTCCCGGAGCGCGCCCGCGATCACATCGTCGCGACTGCTATGGCTCAGGAATAGGAGACTCAATGTAGTGCTCCTGGAATCTAATTGTTTAGTCCCGGCATTCCCTTCGGGCGAGCCGGCAGATCGGTGGCGATGCCCGCCCCTTCTGTTTCATGACGGTCTTCTGGTTGATCCACAGCGCTTCACCAGTCTTGGACCGGACTCTGAAGTCGGTCCGAGAAGCTTCATGCGTACCACCTATCGCAATGTGATCGCGAGAAAGAAATTTCGTTTGAACTCATTCGGTTTCGAGTACAGGCGAAGCTGTGGTCAGGTATGTTCTCTCACGAAGCGAGCAACTTCCAACGATATCTGCGCAAGGGTCTCCTGCTGTTCAGAGGCTGACATTTCTTCAAGAGGCCGCTTGGGGTCATGAGCCGCCTGGATCCTTCCAAGTGCAGTTGTCTCATAGGGCGATTTGCGAACGTGAACCCAAAAGATACGAATGAGATCACTCTCGTGAGACCTCAGCAGAAACGGCAGTTCCCGCTCCAAAATGAACGATGAGGATAGGAACGCCGGCGTCACCAAAAGCAGGGCGGCCTTGGAAGCTGTCATGGCGCGCTGAATCTCCCGTTCGAAGCTGGCGCCGATCGGAATCGCGCTGTCATCCCACACTGTGAAGACTGGCTCTGGAAGCGATCCAAGCCGCGCTTTAATTGTTGTCAACCACTCACGATCCAGGCGCGCATAAGAGACAAATAGCTTGTCACGATTGCTCTCTGCATCTCGCGAAGCAAGGTGATCGGCGACCAGCACCATCAAATCTGCCGCCAACTGGCGCGACGATTCTTCCGACGCAATTTGCCGACCCAATATGGTATCGAAACTGGAGTGCGAGACCCCCCAAACTCCTCCGGCGTGCCAGCGCTGGCCCATCTCCATGAATACTTCTTGTGCATCTCCTCCCGATGCAGCTATCGGGAACACTGCGCGCCGTTCCTGCATGGCGTGAGCATAAGTTCGATAGGTGCCACCGACCCCACCGATTAGAACCACCGCATCGGCGAAACGGAGAGCTTCCACCCATTCTGAAGGTCCCAGATCGACCGGCACTACATGTCCTCCCTCAAACACTGGCCGAGTGCCACGCGGAACAACTTGAAGAAGCAAGTCGGACAGTGGTGTCCGCGGTTGTTCAGTGGCTAGCGTTCTCTCGAAAGACTGGGCGGCGAGGTAGTCCACGCCATGCCAACCTCCAACCACCAAACCAAACCCATCCCTGGCAAGAGAAGTGCCTACTGCCTCAGCCAGCCAAACCGTCTCGCGGGCAAGCCCTGCCTCCCGCCCTGTTCCTGCAACCAATATCCATCGTTTCCGCATTCAGAATTTCTTCTACGATCCCAGGGGTAAGGCTATTGCTTATGCTCAAACGAGCCTTGTCGGCCAAAGCGTACGCCTCCGGCGAAGGCCGCCTTGCGAGAAGATGGCACGGTAGCGAGGCTGCGCTCTTAAGGTCGTCCTTACGA
>NZ_JBVVQK010000029.1:0-70865 GCF_055811175.1 Mesorhizobium sp. WSM4828
TGATTGAGATCTGCAACGACCTCATTCTGGCACATCACGATGCCGTCGGGGGCCGTCCACCCCAACACGGACCCAAACGTCCGCTGCGCTCCGGTTCTCGAAAACCACGCCATATGTCTCGCCGGAGCGAATTCTCGTAAAGGCCATCGACCAGGAACCGAGGGCGCTTGTCCCGGCGCTCCGTTCGCTTCATCGGGAGGAATTGAAATGGCTGCGCGAAAACCAATCGAAACGGCACCGAAGGACGGTTCCAAGGTCACCGTCTATTGGCAGGACAGCGACGGCGTGATGAACGAGAGCATCGCGCAATACCGTTCGCTCGACCGGCTGAAGGCGGCCGGCGGCGACTGGGACGAAAGCGACGCCGGCTGGTGGGCCTATACCGACGGCCATACGCAAAGGAAGGTCGAGCCGATCAGCTGGCGGCCGGCCTCCGATGATCCGGACGCGGACGACTGACGGCTGTCGCAACCGCCGACCTGAAGTGATTATTCTGAGGCGAAGCGTATTTTGTTCTTGCTTTGTGCCGGCAGCTATGCTACTAATCTCCGTATGGTGCTTATTGGCTCCAACGACCCGCCCGCCGAGGCGGGTTTTTCATTTCCGGCTTTGGCACTGTCGCGGGCCGCGCGTGTTTCGCAAGCGATTGAATACAGTTTACTTCGATTTTTCCCGACTTAACCCGCCTTTAAACTGCCGCATCTAGTCTTCAACCCGAACGCCATAGGCATGGGGAAGACAGCACAGCGCATGGCGAACCGGAAAGACAGCCGCATCGAGCCCAGCTTCGAGGCATCGCCGGGGGCGAGATCCTCGTCCGGTTTTTCGGTGAGCGAGGAGGACCGCGTCGTGCCGAGCAACCGAAAAGCCGCTGCAAAGCGCAAATCGTCCAAGGCCAAGCCGTCACGCGGCGGGCGCGGCAAAGGCCGGCGCGGCCTGTTCGCCGTGCTTGGCCGGCTGTTCTACTGGTGCTTCGTGCTGGCCATCTGGGGCGGCATCGCCACTGCCGGCATCGTCGTCTATTACGGCGCGAAAATGCCGGCGGCCACCACCTGGGCCATTCCCGACCGAGCGCCCAACATCAAGATCGTCTCGGTCGACGGCCAGCTGCTTGGCAATCGCGGCATGAGCGGCGGCGAAGCCGTCGGGCTGCACGAAATGTCGCCCTACATTCCCGAGGCCGTCATCGCCATCGAGGACCGCCGCTTCTATTCGCATTTCGGCATCGACCCGATCGGTCTTTCCAGAGCCATGGTCACCAACGTTGTCGGCGGGCATTTCTCGCAAGGCGGCTCGACGCTGACCCAGCAATTGGCCAAGAACCTGTTCCTGACGCCGGACCGCACGCTGGAACGCAAGGTGCAGGAAGTGCTCTTGGCGCTGTGGCTCGAGCACAAGCATACGAAGGACCAGATCCTCGAAATGTACCTCAACCGGGTCTATTTCGGTTCCGGCGCCTATGGCGTCGAAGCGGCCTCGCGCCGCTATTTCGGCAAGAGCGCGCGCGATGTCACGCTGTCGGAGGCGGCACTTCTCGCCGGCCTGCTCAAGGCGCCGTCGCGGCTGTCACCGGCGCGCGACCCGAAGGCCGCCGAACAGCGTTCGCAGCTGGTGCTTGCCGCGATGCGCGACGAGGGCAAGATCAGCGCCAACGAGATGACCACGGCGATGAGCGCGCCGGCGACGCGCGCGCCGTCCTACTGGACCGGCTCGGAAAACTATGTCGCCGATACGATCATGGAAGAACTGCCCGATCTGATCGGCGATGTGCGCCGCGACATCGTCGTCGACGCGACCGTCGATCTGACACTGCAGAAGCTCGCCGAGGAATCGATCCGCCGGCTGATCGACCAGAGCGGCAAGAAGCTCAATGTCAGCCAGGGCGCGCTGGTGTCGATCGACAATTCCGGTGCGGTGCGCGCCATGGTCGGCGGTTATGATTATTCGACCAGCCAGTTCGACCGCGCCTCGGAAGCGCGCCGCCAGCCGGGCTCGGCATTCAAGCCGTTCGTCTATATGGCGGCGCTGGAATCCGGCCGCACGCCCGACAGCGTGCGCAACGACGCGCCGATCAGAATAGGCAACTGGACGCCCGACAATTACGGCGGCAAATATTTCGGCAAGGTGACGCTGGCGACGGCGCTGGCAAAATCGCTGAACTCGGTGGCCGCGCAGCTGACCATGGAAGTCGGGCCGAATGCGGTGGTCGAGGCGGCGCACCGTATGGGCATCCAGTCCGAGCTGACGGCCAACACCTCGATCGCGCTCGGCACCTCGGAAGTGACGCCGCTGGAACTGACCTCGGCCTATGTTCCCTTCGCCAATGGCGGTTACAAGCCGGATATCCATTTCATCCGCCGCGTCACGACGAGCGACGGCAAGGTGCTCTACGAGAACAATGGCGGCGGTGCGCCGCGCGTCGTCAAGGCCGACATCGTCGGCATGATGAACTCGATGATGACCGGCACGGTCGAGATCGGCACGGCCAGGAAGGCGGCGTTCGCCTGGCCGGCGGCCGGCAAGACCGGCACCAGCCAGAACTCGCGCGATGCCTGGTTCATCGGCTATACAGCCAACCTGACCACCGGCGTCTGGTTCGGCAACGATGACGGCAGCGCGATGAAGAAGGTCACCGGCGGCGCACTGCCGGCGCAGGCCTGGCACGAGTTCATGGTCGCCGCCCATGAGGGCGTGCCGGTGCGGCCGCTGCCCGGAACCTGGAAATCGACGCCGCCCGACACCGTCGTCCCGGACGACATACCGTCCGACACGGCACCGCCTGCGCCGGTCGCTTCCGTTGGCCAATCGACGCCGCCCGCAGCAGCCACCCAGTCGGCTTCGCGTCCCGCGCGTCCTGCCGAGACGGTCGATGCCGGCGGCCTGGCCATGCCGGGCGTCGACAGCGCCACCGGATCGATCAAGCATCCGGTGCCGCCCGGCGAAGTCGGCGGCCCGGTCAAGAAGCGGCAGACCTCGATCCTGGATATTCTGACAGGCGGCTGAACGTCAAAGCCATCAGACTGATCGGGATTGACAAACTCGGCCTATAGTTGATCAGTTGGTCGACTATTGCCGGGTAAGGCGAACGATGGAAGCTGTTCGTAGGTTCAACCGTCTGAGCTTTGAACAATGGGCGTTGCTGATCGCCATAACAGCAAGTGCCATTTTGTTCCGACAGATACCTAATCTCAGATCTGAGCCGGCATACCTTCTTGATGAGAGAATAGGTGGAATGACCGGCGCCTTCATTGCCAGTCTTGCCATCCCGTATGGTCTGGCTTGGCTCAGTGGGCGCGTGTTCCGGAGGTCCCGTACCGTATTTCTAAGTGTCCTGGGGGTTTTGGCGGTACTCATGTTCCTCTCAAACCTCAGCATGCGCTACGAGTGCCCCACCTGTTTTTGAAGAGATCGTCCGTTATTCGGCATCGGGGCGCATGCTCGCGCGGCCGTCGAATGGCCCTCGCCACCGCAACCATATTCGGCTAGATCACGCGCCGGAGACTCGCTAATGGCAGAGACCGACACCAGAAAGACCATCGTGCTGACCGGCGCCAGCCGTGGCATTGGCCATGCCACGGTCAAGCGCTTTTCACGCGAAGGCTGGCGCGTCATCACCTGCTCGCGCCAGGCCTTTGCCGAGGACTGCCCCTGGCCGGCCGGCCCGGAAGACCACATCAAGGTCGACCTCGCCGACCAGGAGGATGTCGGCATCGCCATCTCGGAAATCCGCCACCGGCTGGAGGCGCATGGCGGACAGCTGCACGCGCTGGTCAACAATGCCGGTATCTCGCCGAAGCTCAAGGACGGCAATAGCCGCATGAACTCGATCGACACGCCGATGCATGTCTGGCGCGACGTCTTCCAGGTGAATTTCTTCGCGCCGATCATGCTGGCGCGCGGCCTGTTCAAGGAGCTGGCGTCGGCCAAGGGCTCGATCGTCAACGTCACCTCGATCGCCGGCACCCGAGTGCATCCTTTCGCCGGTACCGCCTATGCGACGTCGAAGGCGGCACTCGGCTCGCTGACGCGCGAGATGGCGCATGATTTCGGTCCGCACGGCATTCGCGTCAACGCCATTGCGCCGGGCGAGATCGACACCGCGATCCTGTCGCCGGGCACGGAAAAAATCGTCGAGACCATTCCGCTGAGACGGTTGGGCACCACGGCGGAAGTCGCCGACATCATCTTCTTCCTATGCTCGCAGCAGGCGTCCTACGTGACCGGCTCGGAAATCCATATCAATGGCGGCCAGCACGTTTGAGCGGTTGGTTTTATCGATCGTCGGCGCTGCCCCTCATCCGCCTGCCGGCACCTTCTCCCCGTATAGGGACGGGGAGAAGGGACAAGCTCCAACGCTGACGCCCCCCTCTCCCCGTTCTTCGCGGGGAGAGGGTAAGGGTGAGGGGCAGCGCAGGCTTAGGCTGCCGAAGGCTTCGGTGCTGCCAAAACCTCCTCGACGATCCCACGCGCGATCTCGCGTTCGCCCATGATGACGGTGTCGGCGCCAAGGCCCTTGAGGTGCTCGACCTCGGCGTCGGAATGGGCGCGGGCGATGATTTCGATTGCCGGGTTGGCGGCGCGGGCGCGCAGCACGACCTGCCCGGCTTCGAAGGCGTTGGGGATGGCCAGGATCAGCCGCTTCGCACCCTCGGGATTGGATGCGGCGAACACGTCGCCATTCGCCGCGTTGCCGGCAACGGTTTCGATGCCGTCAGCCTTGACCTTCGCCAGCGTCTTGTCGGCATCCTCGATGACGAGGAAGGGCAGGGCGGCCTGTTTCAGCGACGCGCCGACGAGGCTGCCGACCCGGCCGTAGCCGATCAGGATAGTGTGGCCGGTCAGCCTCGTCCTGGGCGGCGGGTCACCCTCCTTCGCAGGCGCCGCGACCGAAGCGACCTGGCCGGGCTCGGTCGCCGGGCCGATCGGCCTTGCTTCGCCGGACGTCGCCGTCCTGCCGGCGCGTGCTTCCAGCCAGGGTTTCATCCGGTCGACGGCAAGAAACATCAACGGATTGAGGACGATCGACAGGATGGCGCCGGCGAGGATGAGGTCGCGGCCTTGTTCGGGCAGCAGCTTCAGCCCGACGCCGAGTTCGGCAAGGATGAACGAGAATTCGCCGATCTGGGCAAGGCTTGCCGAAATCATCAATGCGGTTGCGACCGGATATCGGAAGACGACGACGATGACGAAGGCTGCCAGCGACTTGCCGATAACGATGATGGCCAGCGTCGCCAGGATCGGCCAGCCATTGCTGATCAGGCTGAACGGGTCGAACAGCATGCCGACCGAAACGAAGAACAGCACGGAAAAGGCGTCGCGCAGCGGCAGCGATTCCTCGGCCGCGCGATGGCTGAGCTCGGATTCGCTCATGATCATGCCGGCGAAGAAAGCGCCGAGAGCCAGCGACACGCCGAACAGCTTGGCCGCGCCGAAGGCGACGCCAAGCGCTATCGCAAGCACCGCCAGCCGGAACAGTTCGCGCGATCCGGTATGGGCGACGTAGTGCAGGATCCAGGGGATAAGCCGGCGGCCGACCACCAGCATGACCACGACAAAGGCCGCGACCTTGGCTAGTGTGATGCCGACGACGCCCCAGACGCCGTAGCTCGCCGGCAGCGACAGCAGACCGCTGGAGTGCACCTCCACCTGCTCTTGGCCGCCGAGCACGCCGGCCAATGCCGGCAAAAGCACCAGCGCCAGCACCATGGCGAGATCCTCGACGATCAGCCAACCGACGGCGATGCGGCCGCGCTCGGTCTCGATCAGCCGCCGCTCCTGCAGGGCGCGCAACAGCACCACGGTCGAAGCCACGGAAAGTGCCAGGCCAAAGACCAGCCCGGCGCCCATCGACCAGCCGAGCATCCAGGCAAGGCCGGCGCCGAGCGCTGTCGCGAAGCCTATCTGCACGATGGCGCCGGGCACGGCGATGGCGCGAACCGACAGCAGGTCCTTCAGCGAGAAATGCAGGCCGACGCCGAACATCAGCAGGATGACGCCGATCTCGGCCAGTTCATTGGCGAGGCCGGCATCGGCAACGAAGCCCGGCGTGTTCGGTCCAACCAGAACGCCGGCGACGAGATAGCCTACCAGCGGCGGCACGCGAAAACGGTTGGCAAGTGCGCCGAAGACGAAAGCCAGCCCCAGACCGGCGACGATGGTGGCGATAAGGGGCGTGTCATGCGGCATTGTCTATGAAGCGCCTTCAGGAATTGCGATGTCGAGTGTGCGCCGCCCACAAGCCGCCGCCTTGGCAGTATGGAGGCTGCGACAGTCGCGAGACAACCCCGCAGTCACCATGAAATCGATGACAAGGCGGCAAAAGACGGAGAGCCGGCGGGATTTGCCACTACGCCGCGGCTTGCTCCGTAGGCGCAACCAATTGGCAAACTCGGCGCCGCCCCTCAACCCCCTGCCGGGACCTTCTCCCCGTGCAGAACGGGGAGAAGGGGCTTGGACGCAACGCTGGCGACCCCCTCTCCCCGTCCTTCACGGGGGTCCGAAGGACGGGCGAGACAAGCGGCTCGCCCCGGAATGGGTAAGGGTGAGGGGCAGCGCAAACCGAGCCGATTACCCTGGCCTGCTCCAGCGTGGCGATTAATAAGGAATTGCTGCGCCGCCGATGCCGATCAGGTCGCCTGCAGCAGGTTCTCGATATCGGGTATGCTGTGGTTGGTCAGCGTCTTTGGAATTTCCGCCGTTATCTTGTCGGTGACCTCCTTGTGCAGCTTCCTGCGCATGTCGCCCAGCACCGCCGGCGGCGCGATCAGCACGATCTCCTTGAACGTGCCGCGATGCGCGAGCTTGTAGAGCCTGTCGGCAATCTCATCGGCAAAACGCTCCTTGCCGAGACGGTGCCAGTCGGTGTCCTCGACCGCACTGCGGTGGACGGAAGGGCCGTCGCTGTAGCGGCCGGGGCGGTCCGTGCCTTGTTCTCGGGTTGCCGGATTTTCCTGCTCCATCTCGTGCACGACCTGAAGGTCGGGATATTGGACGTCTCCGCGGTTCTCGAGGAACAGCGCCTTTTCGCCATCTGCCACCACGATCCATAGTCCGCGTTTCAGTCTGACGTTGCTCATGGGGCGCTCCTTTTTTGATTTTTCGAGCCCATCGCCGGGCCTTTGCCGCAGGGGTGTGGCCAAGCCTAGGCCCATAAGGCAAACGCGTGCCGAGGCGGGAATGTTCCGGTATTCGGACCCGGTGCTCCGACAAGGGCCGGCAAGGGTGCGGGGCTGCCGTCGATGGCTCGGTCGGCATCCGGCGGCTTAATCTACTAAATTGATAGAATTTAGAAAAATCTGTTTTGTGCCTAGCTCCTCCAGCCGCTAAAAAGGCGGCGGATCAAGGGCCGCAACAGCAGCTTCAATCCGCTCCGCATTTGAATGTGGAATATTTTTCTCTTGGCGTTCATGCTTGCAGAAAAGAGATTGCCTGCTACCAAGCGATGCGCGAGTGGGTGCCTTCTGGTTTTTCGCGCCCTCGCGTAGAACTGACAAACGGTTCCAGGATTCCGCTCGTCATGCCGCAAGCCACGCCCAAGCTCAATGCGTTTCCCGTCTTCATGCGGGTCGAGGGCGAAGCCGTAGCCATCGTCGGCGGCGGCGAGGAGGCGCTGGCCAAGGCGCGGCTGCTCGCGCAGTCGAGCGCTGTGCTGCGCATCGTCAGCGATGCCGCAAGCGCCGATCTGCTGGCCTTTATCGCCGAGACGGGGGCCACCCACATTGCCGACGCCTACGATGCAGCACATCTCGCCGGTGCGGTGATGGTGTTTGCCGCCAGCGGCGACGAGGCGCTCGACCGCCGCGTTGCCGGGGATGCGCGCCGGCTGGGCATTCCGGTCAATGCCGTCGACCGGCCGGAGCTCTGCGATTTCTTCACGCCGGCACTGGTCAACCGCGCACCGGTCGCCATCGCCATCGGCACCGAAGGCGCCGGCCCGGTGCTGGCGCAGATGCTGCGCAGCCGCATAGACCGCATGCTGGCGCCCTCGCTCGGTCCGCTCGCAGCCCTTGCCGCATCGTTGCGCGACGCCGCCGAAAAACTGCTGCCGAAAGGCAATGCCCGCCGCCGCTTCTGGAGCGATTTCTTTGGCGGCGCACCGGCCCGTGCCGTGGAGGCTGGCCGGCTTTCGGAGGCGCATGATGCAGCGGTCGGCCTGTTGCTTTCGAACGAACCGGCATCGGGCCATATCGCGCTTGTAGGCGCCGGTCCCGGCGCCGAGGACCTTTTGACGCTGCGCGCCCATCGCCTGCTGATGGAAGCCGACGTGATCGTTCATGACGCGCTGGTGCCGGAGGCGATCGTCGCCATGGGCCGCCGCGATGCCGAGCGGCTGCCGGTCGGCAAGCGCAAGGGCTGCCATTCCAAGAGCCAGGCCGAGATCAATGCGCTGCTGGTCGAGCTTGGTCACGCCGGCAAGCGCGTCGTGCGGCTGAAGTCCGGCGACCCGCTGGTGTTCGGCCGGGCCGGCGAGGAGATGGCGGCCCTTCGCGATGCAGGCGTCGCCTATGAGGTGGTTCCGGGCGTCACCGCGGCGTTTGCCGCCGCCGCCGATTTCGAACTGCCGCTGACGCTGCGCGGCGTGTCGTCGTCGATGGTGTTCACCACCGGCCATGACCTCAAGGGAAATTCGCTGCCCGACTGGGCAAAGCTCGCCATTTCCGGCGCGACAGTCGCCGTCTATATGGGCCGCTCGGTCGCCGCCGAGGTGGCCGGCCGGCTGATCGAAGCCGGCCTGTCGCCGGATACGGCCGTCGCCGTGGTCGAGAATGCCAGCCTTCCCAACCGCCGCCGTTTCCACGGCACGCTGGCCGACCTGCCGTCGCTGGAGGCGCGTGCCGACCTCAGCGGCCCGGTGATGACCATCATCGGCGACGCCGTCGCCGGCGCCAATTTCGAACGGTCCGAGCCGCTGGCGGCACACAGGCAGGAAAGCGTGGCCCGTGCTGCCGCGCAAGGAGTGAACCAATGAAAGTCCTGACCGCGAACCGCCTCGCCGACGGCATAGCCGTCTGGTACGCCAATGGCGGCTGGGCCGAGACCATCGACCATGCCGACATCGCCCATGACAAGGCGGCCGAGGACCGGCTGGAGGCGATCGGCGCCAAGGCCTCCGCCAACAACGAAGTGGTCGACGTCAATCTGATCGACGTGACCGTGGTCAACGGCAAGGTCGAGGCGGTCCGGCTGCGTGAAAAGATCCGTGCCGCCGGCCCGACCACCCGCAACGATCTGGGCAAGCAGGCCCGTCCGCAAGCCGCACGCGCGGCATAGATGACACAAGCATGATCCCGATCATGCTCGAACGAAAAAAATAACGGGCGGACGCGCCCGGAAAGACCTGAATATGTACCGTTACGATGAGTTCGACCACGATTTCGTCAAGGCCCGCGTCGCCGAGTTCAGCGACCAGGTCGCGCGGCGGCTTGCCGGCGAGATCACCGAGGACCAGTTCCGGCCGCTTCGGCTGATGAACGGCGTCTATCTGCAGCTGCATGCCTATATGCTGCGCATCGCGGTGCCCTACGGCACGCTGAACAGCAAGCAGCTGCGCATGCTCGGCCATATCGCCCGCAAATACGACAAGGGTTATGGCCATTTCACGACGCGCCAGAACATCCAGTTCAACTGGCCGGCGCTGTCGGACATTCCGGCGATCCTGGGCGACCTGGCAAGCGTCGAGATGCACGCCATCCAGACCAGTGGCAACTGCATTCGCAACGTCACCGCCGACCACTTCGCCGGCGCCGCCGCCGACGAGGTTGCCGATCCGCGCCCCTATGCCGAAATCCTGCGGCAATGGTCGTCGGTGCATCCGGAATTCTCGTTCCTGCCGCGCAAGTTCAAGATCGCCGTGACCGGCGCCGAGCGCGACCGCGCCGCCATCCAGACGCACGACATCGGCCTGCATCTGAAGAAGAACGCCGCCGGCGAGCTTGGTTTCGCCGTCTATGTCGGCGGCGGCCAGGGCCGCACGCCGATGGTGGCCAAGAAGATCCGCGACTTCCTGCCCGAAGCGGATCTGTTGTCCTACTGCACGGCGATCCTGCGCGTTTACAACCTCTACGGCCGTCGCGACAACAAGTTCAAGGCGCGCATCAAGATCCTGGTCCATGAGACCGGCGTCGAGGAGATCACCCGCCAGGTCGAGGCCGAATGGCAGGAATTGAAGGACGCCGAGCTGAGGCTGCCGGAAGAAGACATCCGCGCCATCGACGCCTATTTCGCGCCGCCGGCGCTTGTCGACCGGCCGGAAGGCGACGAGGCGGTCAAGCTTGCCCGCCTCGACTCCAAGAGCTTTTCCGAATGGCTGGACCAGAATGTGGTCACCCATCGCCATCCCGACTACGCGGCGGTGACCATCTCGCTCAAGGGCATCGGCGAGACGCCGGGCGACGCCTCCGACAGCCAGATGGAAGCGGTCGCCGACATTGCCGAAAAATATTCATTCGATGAGCTGCGCGTCAGTCACGAGCAGAACCTGATCCTGCCGCATGTGGCGCGTGCCGACCTCAAGGCGGTCTATGACGCGCTTGTCGATATCGGGCTGGCGACGGCCAATTCCAACCTGATTAGCGACATCATCTCCTGCCCCGGCCTCGATTATTGCGCTCTGGCGACGGCGCGCTCGATTCCCGTGGCGCAGGAAATTTCGCGGCGCTTCGCGTCGCTGGAGCGCCAGCGCGAGATCGGCGAATTGAAGCTGAAGATTTCCGGCTGCATCAATGCGTGCGGCCATCACCATGTCGGCCATATCGGCATCCTCGGCGTCGAGAAGAAAGGCGCCGAGCTCTACCAGGTGACGCTCGGCGGCTCGGCCGACGAGAACACCTCGGTCGGCGAGATCATCGGTCGCGGCTTCAGTTCGGAAGAGATCACCGATGCCATCGAGCAGATCGTCGAGACCTATCTCGGGCTTCGGCTGGACAGAAACGAACGATTCATCGACGCCTACCGCCGAGTCGGTCCCGCGCCGTTCAAGGAGGCGCTCTATGCTGGCGAAACCAAGGCCGCTTGACCGTATCGTCGACGTCGAGGCCGGCATCGCCGCCCAAGCGGCAGGTCTCGACGCGCTCTACGGCCATCTGAAGCCGCTGGAGATCATCGAGCGGTCGGCCCGGGAATTCTTTCACGGCGAAATCGCGGCCGTCTCGTCCTTCGGCGCGGATTCGGCGGTGCTGCTGCACATGATCGCCGAGATCGACCGCACGCTGCCGGTGATCTTTCTCGACACCGGCAAGCATTTCGAGGAAACGCTCGGCTATCGTGACGCGCTGGTCGCCGATTTCGGGCTGACCGATATCCGGGTGATCAGGCCCGACGATGCGGCGCTGGCAAGGATCGACCCGACCGGCAATCTGAACGAGACCGATACCGACGCCTGTTGCGACGTGCGCAAGGTCGAGCCCCTGGCGCGCGGCGTCGAGCCGTTCCGCGCCTGGTTCACCGGCCGCAAGCGCTTCCAGGCGGCGACCCGGGCAGCGCTCCCGGTGTTCGAGGCGGTCGGCTCGCGCATCCGTATCAATCCGCTGGCGCACTGGACGACATCGGACCAGGCCGGCTACATGCGCGCACATGTGCTGCGTGAAAACCCGCTGGTCGCCTATGGCTATCTGTCGATCGGCTGCTTCCCATGCACGCAGCCGGTGCAGCCGGGCGACGACGCGCGCAGCGGCCGCTGGGCCGGGCACGCCAAGACCGAATGCGGCATCCATTTGTCGGGGCTGGAAAGGTCGCTGACCGACGCCTCGCTTTAGGGTCTTATTGGGATCCAGGATTTTTGGCATTCAGATTTTGGACTTGGGAAATTTCTTGATGAGCGACTTGATAGCCGAAAACGCCACGCGGCTGTGGACACCGGATGGGTTCCGCGAGGACGAGTGGGTTCATGCCGAAAGCGCCGAGGCGCTGGTCGGCAATGGCCGCGTCATCCTGCCGCTGCAGGCGTTTCTCGGCCTCGATCCGGAGGTGCGGCGGTCGGCGAAGGAACGCATCGGCGTGCTGCTGCAGCCCGGCGACCAGCTCGAAAAGATCGCCGGCCTGCTCGATCAGCTGTCGCTGGTGGCGCTGGCCTTCCCGGCGTTCAATGACGGCCGCTCGTTCTCCAAGGGCGAATTGCTGCGCAGCCGTTACCACTTCACCGGCGCCATGCGCGCCACCGGGCAAGTGCTGGTCGACCAGCTGCCGCACATGCTGCGCCTCGGCTTCGACGAATTCGAGATCTCGCACCCGGTGCTGCTGAAGCGGCTCGAGCAAGGCCGCACCGGCGGACTGCCGCTGTTCTACCAGCCGTCGGTGAAGCCGGAGGCCAAAGGCCCGAAATATTCCTGGCGGCGGGTGCGCGCCGGCTGATCCGCCCCAGAGGGCCAGAAACCCTATCTGGTCGGACCACATTCCCGATTCGGCCTTTTATTTTGCGCCTCTCCACCTTAGGAGGCCTATTATTTCGCGCTCCGAATAAATGTGGCCACAAGGGAGGAACCGGATATGGCTGGCAAGAAGATATTGATGCTCGTTGGCGAGTTCAGCGAGGAATACGAGATTTTCGTCTTTGAACAGGCCATGCACGCGGTGGGCCATACCGTCCACGTCGTCTGTCCCGACAAGAAGGCCGGCGACATTCTGAAGACCTCGCTGCACGACTTCGAGGGCCACCAGACCTATACGGAAAAGCTCGGCCACGACTACATCCTCAACAAGACGTTTTCAGAGGTCAACCCGGCCGAATACGACGCCGTCTACGCGGCGGGCGGGCGCGGGCCGGAATATATCCGTATCGACAAGCGCGTGCAGGCGCTGGTGCGGCATTTCCATGAGACGGGAAAACCGATCTTCACCATCTGCCACGGCGTGCAGATCCTGATCGCGGTCGACGGCGTGGTTCGCGGCCGCGAAGTCGCGGCGCTGCAATATTGCGAGCCGGAAGTCACGCTGGCCGGCGGCATCTATATCGATGTTGCGCCGACCGGCGCCCATGTCGACGGCAATCTGGTGTCGGCCAAGGGCTGGCCGGGCCTTGCCGCCTTCATGCGCGAATGCCTGAAGGTGCTGGGCACCGAGATCCGCCAGGGCGAAATCCTGATGCGCGACCAACGCCGGGCGGCTTGAGGCTCGGAATTTGGAGCCGCCGCACTCTTCGTGCGGCGGTGCGTCTACACGGCCATCCGCGCTTCGCGGAATGATACCAGCTTGCTGCGGCTCTCGTCCCACAGCGCCAGCTTGACGCAGCGCAGGCTGTCGAGAAGCGTGACGCGGCCGATCTCACGCAATTCCGGATAGTCCCTCAGCACTTCCGGAAGCCGGTAGCATGGCACCTTGGCCGAGAGGTGGTGCACGTGGTGTACGCCGATATTGCCGGTAATCCAGTTCAGCACCGGCGGCAGGTCGTAATAGGACGAACCGTGCAGGGCTGCGTGCTGGAATTCCCACTCGGAGTCCTTTGTCCACTCCGTCTCCTCGAACTGGTGCTGAACATAAAACAGCCAGATGCCGGCCGATCCGGCGAGGATGACGATCGGCAAATGCACGACCAGGAACGCGCCGGGGCCAACGAACCAGATGAGCAGCGCGGCGATGACCGCGATGGCGAGATTGGTCGACATCGACGACACCCAGGGGGTGAGGCCACCCCGCATCATGCCCAACGGCAGTCTCTGCTCGAAAATGAAGATCCATATCGGGCCAAGGCCGAACATCACCAGCGGATGGCGATAGAGGCGATAGGCGAGCCGGCCCCGCCACGACAGTTGCCGGTATTCGGCGACGGTCAGTGTCTTGATGTCGCCGGTGCCGCGCTCGTCGAGATTGCCGGCGCTGGCGTGATGGGTTGCGTGGGCGCGGCGCCAGCAATCGTAGGGCGTCAGCGTCAGCACGCCAAGCACGCGGCCGATCCAGTCGTCGGCATAGCGGTTGGCAAAGAAGGACCCGTGGCCGCAATCGTGCTGGATCATGAAGATCCGCACCAGAAAGCCGGCTGCCGGAAGGATGAGGACCAGACCCCACCAATGGCCATAGGCATAGGCGGCCGAGGACAGTGCCCACAGCGTGGCGAAGGGAATGAGGGTGATGGCGAGTTCGACGGCGCTGCGACGCCTGTCGGGCTTTTTATAGCGCGACAGGATTTTCAACCAGGCGCGCTTGCTGTTTGCCACAGCTTCGGGGGAAATCATGTTCATCATGAAACATAGGCGGAGCAGGGCGCTGCCGCAAGACGAAGATCACGCAAAGTTACTGCGCGTAAATGTCGCGCGATGGCGAGGAATTGCGGCCGCAATTGCAGGTCGCGTCGTTGGCGGCGGTGTCTACCGACGGCGCCCGCCTGCGACCACCTTGGCTTCCACGCCGTCCAGGCGGTCGAGCAATTCCTTCAGACGGTCGGGAATATCGGACTCCGTGCGGAAGGCCGGCAAGGTGCGCAGAAAGCGCTTGGTCGCCTCGGTGCCGAGCTGGCGCCGGATATCGGCAGCGAGCCCGTCGCGTTTTTCGCCATTCCTGCGGGGCATCATCTCAAAATCCTGTGTCGGCTTCGAAACTCTTCCAAGGGAGGAATGGTTCCCGCATTGTAGTAGCCTGGCAAGCAAAGCCGGCGGTCACGGTAAAGTTTGAATTAAAATCGAAAGGTTTGCGCGGCCCGCCATCGGGCCGCGACAGCGGCTGCAGTAGCGCTTGCCCCTTGATTTTTGGTCGCTAAACCTCGATATCGGGCGCAAATCCACATCATTCGAAAATGACGGGAAACGGCGATGAGCGACCAGGCAAAAGACGAACGCGCGCCCGACGAAGCCGAGAAGACCGAGGCTGCCGCGGAGCCAAGGGAAGGCGGCGTCGACGGCGACTATGAAGCGCTTGTGCGGCTTCTGAAGGAAAACGAAGAGCTGAAGGATCGCGCACTGCGCGTCGCGGCCGACATGGAGAATTTGCGCCGCCGTACCGCCCGCGACGTCCACGATGCGCGCGCCTATGCGGTCGCCAACTTTGCCCGCGACATGCTTTCGGTGTCAGACAATCTGCGCCGTGCCCTGGATGCTATCCCGGAGGAGGCCAAAGCTTCGGGCGATGCCGGGTTCAAAGCGCTGATCGACGGCGTTGAGATCACCGAGCGCGCCATGCTGTCGGCGCTGGAACGTCACGGCGTGAAGAAGCTCGAACCCGAGGGCGAGAAATTCGATCCGAATTTCCACCAGGCGATGTTCGAGGTGCCCAATCCCGACGTGCCGGCCAACACGGTCGTGCAAGTCGTGCAGCCCGGCTATTCGATCGGCGAGCGCGTGTTGCGGCCGGCCATGGTCGGCGTCGCCAGGGGCGGCCCCAAGCATGTAGCAAGCGAAGCGCCGGTCGAGCCGGGGCCGGTCAATGAGCAGGCCGAGAAGGATGCGTGAACTGGGAATAGTGCACCGTTCTGCAGCAACCGTCACCAAAGCGTGAGGGATGATCGACCGCCCCCAACCTGTCCGATTGGAGGGGGCGATCAAACAGGTCGCCGTGCAGGGCTTTCCTGCCCCTCAGCCCAGCAGTTCACAGCCATAGCGGCGAACCACGTCGGGGAATGTCTCCATGTCCGGCATTCCTTCTCCGTCCGGAGGGATGCGCCTGTCGTCGGTGGGCACACTGGTCGCCCTCAGAAGTTCCTCGAAACCGCCAGGCGTGAAGAAGAACAGCATGCGGGCCGGCCCACGCTTGACCGTATAGCGGTGCGGCACGTCGCGTGGCCCAAAGAGAAACGAACCGGGTCCAGCCATTATCTTCCTGCCGCCGATCTCGAACTCGATCTCGCCTTCCATCACCTGGAATGACTCGTCCTCGCGATGGTGCACATGCAGCGGCGCCTCGCCTTCATTCTCGAGCACTTCGATCAGCGTGAACTGGCCCGCCGTCTGGGCCGCTGTCGCCTTGATCACCGCCAGCGAGCCAAGCCACCAGCGTGCCTCTCCTTCCAAGGGGTGACTGCAAAAGGCGCGAGGGGTGCTCCCGCCGGCTTTGCCACTAGCCACGGCCGCCACAGAGTGGTAGCCGACCTTCAGCGAGGCGGTGTTCACCATCGAGCAATAGTTTTTGATGCCGGGCAAAGTAGACCAGACTTCGCCAGCCGCCTTGGCGCTGTCTATGTCCGCCCATTGGAATATCTCCGTCCAGCCGCCTTCGGATTTGAGCAGGCGACGGTTGAGGAAACCCTTGAGCTTTCGCACCTCGTCATTCACTTCATCCCTGGTCTGCAGGAACATCTGCTCGGTGAATCCGGGCTTCAATGCAAATTCGGTGATTTCAACGACATTCGTGTCCATGACTTCCTCCCTTTGCTATCTGACCTTTGTTTCGCCTCCCGCATTCTGTTCGCTCAAGACGTGCTCGTTCGGCCTTGGCCTTTGAGCCAGCAGAGCGCCATTTCTGTTGCCGTTTCGACGGCGAGGTCCACCGCCATGCCGCGTATCCGCATCGCGTTGAACGTCGGAAAGTCGAATAGAAAGCTGATTGCCTGCACGACATCATTGCCGGGACTGTCGTGCGCCAGTGCCTCGCGCACGAATCCGGCCACCATGTGTCGCAGGTATTCCTCCCATTCCCGCATGGCTGGAAGCTGGCGCTCGCGCAGGTCGCTTTCGAGATGCCGTCCGCCACGGTGGTAGAAGGCGAACAGCTCGTTGGCGACCCGGTGCAACCGTTCTTTAGAGTCCGTCGCCCCGCCGATTATCTCCGTCACCGATTCGGGCGACGGAGGACGCAGGCGCTCCATCAGCACTTCGCCGCACGCCGGAACTAGGTCGTCCAGAGTAGGAAAATGCTTGTAGACGGTGCCAACGGCGACATCGGCTTCCGTAGCGATGTCCTTCCAAGTCGTGCCGAAGATGCCGTTCTGGGTGTGCAGCTTGATTGTCGCGTCGAGGATGCGCTGCCTCGTCTTAGCGGAGGCGGCAGTCCGGGAACCCATGCTGTAGCGGCGAGGGGACACAGGCGTCCACCTAATTGAATGAACAATTCAACCATTTAATTCATTTGGGGTCAATCCGCTTTCTCGGGAGCCACTCGCTATTCCCTACTCACTGTTTCATTATTCACTCCATGAACCCCATTGAGCTTCTCGACTACACCGGCGTCGCCGTTTTCGCGGCGACCGGTGCGCTGGCCGCCTCGCGCAAACAGCTCGACATTATCGGTTACCTGTTTCTGGCTAGCGTTGCCGGCATCGGGGGCGGCACGGTTCGCGACGTCATCCTCAACGTGCCCGTGTTCTGGGTGGGAAACCGCGACTATGTGCTAATCTGTGCGGCGGTGGCGGTCGTCGTCTTCTTCAGCGCACATCGTTTGGAGTCCCGCTACAAATTGCTGCTCTGGCTCGATGCCATAGGTCTTGCGGCCTTTTCGGTGATGGGCGCGGCCAAGGGGCTGACGATCACCGGCTCACCTGTAGTTTCGATCGTCACCGGCATGCTCACCGGAACCCTTGGCGGCATTCTGCGCGATCTGTTGACAGGTGAGCCTTCGGTGCTCCTGAGACCGGAGATCTACGTTACCGCAGCGCTTGCCGGCGCCGGCCTCTACACACTTGGCGATTTCGCCGGACTGCCGCCGCTTGCGTCGGGCCTGGCAGGTTTCATGGCGGCTTTCTGCGTGCGCGGCGGCGCGCTCAAATTCGGCTGGGCCTTTCCGTCCTACAAAAGCAAGCCTGGCCGGCGTCCGGAAGATATTCCCTGAATTAAGGTGTCAGGCCGCAAACCGCTGCGCTTCCCCGCCATAATAATTGACGTAGCGGGCGCCGATCTCCTTGACGGGCATCACCACGAACACGTCGACCGTCGAGAATTCACGGTCGATGACGCAGCCGTCGCCGATGCGCGCGCCGACGCGCAGATAGCCCTTGACCAGCGGCGGCATCGCGGCGATCGCCGCCTTGGCATTGACGGCCTCGATCGGCATCAGATCCATGGAACAATAGCGCCCGGCGACGGCACGCACGTCCCACGATGAATTCGTCCGGCAGTGGTGGGCAAGATAGGTCAGCGCCTCGGCATGTGCCGCCGGCACGGTGCCGTGGAACGACGCGCAACCGGTCATCACGCCGATGCCGTAATGGTTGATATAGGCCCAGATGCCTTGCCACAGCGCCTCGATGGTGCGCTTCGAGCGGTATTCCGGCAGAACGCAGGAGCGGCCGAGTTCGAGGAAGCGCTGGCCGGGATGCCGCGCGATCAGCTTGGTCAGCTCGAATTCGCCTTCGGAATAGAAGCCGCCGGCCGCCGCGGCAATCTCCTGCCGCAGCAGGCGGTAGGTGCCGACGATGCGGCGATGCTCGGGGCCGGAAAGCGAAGTATCGAAGACCAGCAGATGGTCGCAGAGGGGATCGAAGCGATCGGCGTCGCGACGGTCCTGCATCTGGAACAGGTCCTTCCTGGCGCCAAGCTCGTCGTAGAACACCCGGTAGCGCACTTCCTGCGCGGCAGCGATCTCGGCCTCGTTGCGGGCGAGCCGCACTTCGAGATTGCCGATGCGGCCGAGCGATGCGCCTTTTATGACGGCATCGGCGTTCCGGCCGACGAGCAAAGGCCCGCTGGCGTTCGGCCGAGCATCACATTCCGGCATGACTGTATGCACGAGTGATTCTCCTTCGAGCCATCCCTCTTGGCACGGGGATACGGTGTAGGTGCAACAGGATTGTGACAGTACCGTGATACGGCTCTGCGGGCAATACTTCGTCGGCTGGGTAATCTATCAACCGTCTATGTTGTGCCTCAGGCGGCCACTTGGCCCTCGACCGCATGAACCAGGGCATCGGGGTCGAGCGGCTTGGTGACGAAGCCGCTGGCACCGTGAGCGAGCACGGCGTGGCGGGTCTTTTCCTGGCTGTCGGCCGACAGCACCATGATCGGCACCGGCGGCACCGCGGTCTCCTCCTCATGGCGGCGGATGGCGGCGATGGCGTCCAGACCGTCCATGACAGGCATGTGCAAGTCCATCAGCACCACGTCGTAGCGGTGCTTGTGGCCGGTGCTGATGACCGCCTCGACGGCGGCCTTGCCGTTGCCGACCACTTTGACGCGATGCCCGGCCTTCAGGAGGGTGGCGCGGGCCAGCATGGCGTTGATGTCGTTGTCCTCGGCGATCAGCACTGACAGGCCCTGCTGGCGGCCGCCAATGGCGTGCCCAGCCTGCGCGCCGCGCTTTTGCAATTGCGGCTCGGCGATGACCGGCGCATGGCTGGTCAAAAGCACGCGCAGCAGTGTCTCGCCGCGCACCGGCCTCGCCAGGAAGGTGGCATAACCGTTGGCACGGAACTCGCCAAGCATGCCGCGGTCGGTGGGCGCGATCAGCGTCACTGCCTCGCAATCGGCAAATCCGCTCTGGCGCAGGCGCCTGAGCAGCCTGCCGTCGCTTTGCTCCATGGCAGCATCGATCAGAAGCACGTCGCAGCCCTCGGCGAAAGGGGTGGCCTGGGCGGCGGCGGTGGCCAGATCGACCGTGCCGCCATTGGCGCGAATGGTGCGGGCAATGGCTTCGGCCTCGACCAGGTTCTTCGACACGATCACCGCATGCCGGCCCGACAGCGGGTCCTGCCGGATCTGCGCCGCCTCGACGGCGGAAATAGCGGGAATATCGAAGACGAACTCGGACCCCTGGCCAAGCCGGCTCGACACGGAGATGGTGCCGCCCATGGCGGTCACCAGGCGCTTGGAAATGGCAAGACCGAGGCCGGCACCGCCATGCGCACGGGTCGAGGTGCCGTCAGCCTGTTCGAAGTCCTCGAAGATGCGCTCCATGTCCTGCTCGCGCAGACCGGGGCCGGTGTCTGAGATGGTGAAGCGGATGCGGTCGGTGGTTTCGGTGCGGACGCGGGCGATGCTTGCCAGGACACCGCCGCTGTCGGTGAACTTGACGGCGTTGCCGATGAGGTTGAGCAGCACCTGCCTGACCCTGCCGGGGTCGGCGGTGATCAACTGCGGCACGTCGGGTTCGACATGACAGCCGAGGCCGATATCCTTGGCAAAAGCCCGCGCCGCCAAAAGCTCGACGACATTGTCGGCGATCTCGCGCACCGACGTCGGCTGCGGTTCGGGATCGAAGCGGCCGGCCTCGATCTTGGAGTAGTCGAGCAGGTCCTCGATCAGCGCCAGCAGCGCGCTGGCCGAGGTCGAGATGGCGCCGACATAGGTCCGCTGCTCGGGCGAAAGGCTGGTGTCGGCGAGAAGCCGGGCCATGCCCATGATGCCGTTCATCGGCGTGCGGATCTCGTGGCTGACTGTGGCGAGGAAGCGCGATTTGGCCTGGCTCGCATATTCGGCCCGCTCGCGGGCGGTGATCAGCGAGGATTCGGCGCGCTTGCGGGCAGTGATGTCGCGGGCGATGGCGCGATGCGAGACGGCGCCGCTGTCCTTGTCGCGCACCGACAGCTCGATCCAAGAGAACCAGCGTGGGCCGTCCGGCGTGCGAATGGCGACGTCGGTGGAACTCAGGCATTCATGGTCGGAAAACGCGGCGTCGGGGACGATGCCGACATCGATGCCCAGTTCGGCCAGGGTCTTGCCGGCAAGGTCGCGCTGGTCGGTTTCGACAAGGTCGGCGAAGACCTTGTTGGCGTAGACGATGTGGCCGTCGCGGTCGCGGTGGACGACGAGATCGCCGAGTGCATCGATCAGACCGCGAAAGCGCTCCTCGCTCTCCTGCATCTCCCACATGCGGTCGGCAAGCGTCTCGATTTCGGCGCGGCTGCGGGCGGTCGTGGCATCGAGCAGGGCCACCGCGCGGCGCTCGGTGCGCCTGTTGCGCAGATGCATGGCGAGCCCGGCGATGGCTGTCGCCAAAAGGCCGATGGTGATGAAGATCGGCGCTCCGGTCAGATGCGAAAGGCCCGCCAGCACGACGATGGCGACGAGCGTCAGGAAGGGCAGGCCTTCGCGGTTGGAGGCCGGCAGTTCCGGCGCCAGCGGCGGCGCGGCGACAAGCTGCCGTCCTGGCGCCTCGGGGGCCGTCCCGTCGGCCCGTTCGGCTGGTTCCGCCTCTCTGATGCCGGGTTCCGCAATCATACGGAACTCCTGCCAGACAGAGCTTATCGAAGGTTGTGGTTGATCGTTCGAATTTTAGCGGTCGCGCTCTTTTTTGTCCCTTTGGGGCTCACATATCCACCACCACGCGGCCGCGGATCTTGCCCTCGACGATGTCATGCGCGGCGCCGATGATGCCGTCGAAGCCGATGCTCGTCGACAGGCTGGCAAGCTTTGTGTGGTCGAGATCGGTGCCGATGCGGCGCCAGGCCTCGAGGCGGACCGCCTTGGGCGCCATCACCGAATCGATGCCGAGTAGCGAGACGCCGCGCAGGATGAAGGGGGCGACGCTTGCCGGCAGGTCCATGCCGCCGGCAAGGCCGCAAGCGGCGACGGCGCCGCCATAGGAAGTCATCGACAGAACGTTGGCCAGCGTGTGGCTGCCGACCGCATCGACGCCGCCGGCCCAGCGTTCCTTGGCGAGCGGTTTTGCAGGCTGGGCAAGCTCGTCGCGTGAAATTACTTCCGCGGCGCCAAGGTCTATCAGATACGGGCTTTCGGCAGCGCGGCCGGTCGAGGCAATGACGTGATAGCCGAGGCTGGACAGGATCGAGACCGCGACCGAGCCGACGCCACCGGCAGCGCCGGTCACCACCACCGGGCCGCGGTCGGGCACGATGCCGTGGCGCTCCAGCGCGATGACGCAAAGCATTGCGGTGTAGCCGGCGGTGCCGACCGCCATCGCATCATGCGAACTCATGCCGTCCGGCAGCGGCACCAGCCAGTCGCCCTTGACGCGGGCGCGTCCGGCAAAGGCGCCGAAATGCGTCTCGCCGACACCCCAGCCGTTCAATATGACCTTGTCACCCTTGCGCCAGTCGGGACTGGAAGACGAGATGACGGTGCCGGCGAAATCGACGCCCGGCACCAGCGGCCAGCGGCGGATCACCGGCGCCTTGCCGGTGATTGCAAGGCCGTCCTTGTAGTTCACCGTCGTCGCCTCGACCGCGACGGTGACATCGCCTTCCATCAGGTCTGCTTCGGTAAGCTCGGTCACCGCGACCGACTGGTTTTTCTCGGCGTCGCGCGAAACGAGGATGGCTTTGAAGGTTTCGGGCATTTTTTCTCCTCGGGCTTGCAGATCAGAATGCGGCGCCAGGCGAGTGAGGTCAATCGCCCGACGTTCCGCGCCGCCAGCCAATGAGTTCGTCGAAGACGACCAGCACGGCACCGACCGAAATGAAGGCGTCGGCCAGGTTGAAGACGGCGAAGGACCAGACCGGCGTATGGAACAGGACATAGTCGATGACATGACCATAGGCAGCGCGGTCGATCAGGTTGCCGAGTGCGCCGCCGACGATCAGCGCGAAACCGATGCGGGCGAGCAGGTGGCCGGGCGGCGTGCGGGCCGCAAGATAGAGCACGAAGGCGACCACCAGAACCGCGACGACCACCAGGCCGGTGTCGCCGAAGGACGAAAACAGCGAGAACGCGATGCCGGTGTTGTAGGTGCGGTACAGCGCCAGGAACGGCAGCAACTCGAGCCGTTCCTGAAAGGCAAGGCCGGTTTCGACCAGATATTTCAGCCACTGGTCGAGCGCTATCGCGGCAACCACCAGAAAAGCGTAGGGGCTCCAGGATTTCATGGTTTGCAGTTTCACGGCTTGGGATGTCATGATCCGGCGTCCTCAGGGCCGAGCTTCAGTGCGCCGCGCCGGATCTCGAACAGCATGACGCCGGTGGCCACCGCAAGGTTGAGCGAATCGGCGCGGCCGGCCTGCGGTATCCGCAGCAGCTTGTCGCAGCTTGCGGCAAGCTCGTCAGGCAGGCCTTGCTGCTCGTTGCCCATCATCAAAAGCACCGGGCCTTTTGAAAAATCGACAGAGCGGTAGTCGACCGCACCCTTCAGATGGGTGCCGGCGACAAGGCCGGGGAAGCTCTTTCGCCAGGCGAGAAAAGCCTCGGGCGTCGCCTTGGCGACCGGCACGGCGAAGATCGAGCCCATGGTGGCGCGCACCGTTTCGACCGAAAAGGGATCGGTGGTCTCGCCGACCAGAATAACGCCCCTGGCTCCGACAGCGTCGACGGTGCGGATGACGGTGCCGAGATTGCCGGGGTCGCGCACACGATCGAGCGCCACCCAGATGTCGCCGTCACGGGCGCGGATGTCCTTCAGCGGCAAGAATTTCTGCGAGAACACGCCGACGACCATTTGCGGATTGTCGCGACGGGTGATGGCGACCAGCACCTTTTCCGAGACTTCAAGTACGGTGCCGCCGGCTGCGACCGTGCGCGCCGCGACCTTTTCGACTGCCGCATTGCCACGTCCGGCCTTGGCGAAGACCAATGTCCTGATCGACCAGCCAAGATCGAGCGCGTCGATGACCAGCTTCAGGCCTTCGGCAATGAAGGCATTCTGCTGGTCACGGAATTTCTTCAACGCGAGCGCCTTGATGTCCTTGACCAGCGGGTTGGCGAGGCTGGTGACTTCCTTCACCTGCCCTGGCGCGCCCGCGTGCCGTTCGTACGCACTCATTCAAGCCACCCAGCGTGAGAACAACGATGTCGAAAGCGCCCGACCGGCAGATTTCTCGCGGATGATCAATTCGCCCGATTCGACCGTGCCACCCATGCCGGCGAAGGTGTCGCGCATCAGGGCATGGATGGCGAAGAAGGAGGCGCGGATCGAATAGGCGGTCAGCACCACGGCGAGCGGCTTCGGCGTCAGGATCGCGCGGCAGATGTCGGTCAGCGCCGGCAGGTCCTCAAACAGCTGCCAGACCTCGCCTTTCGGTCCGCGGCCATAGGCCGGCGGGTCGAACAGGATGATGTCGTAGCGGCTGCCGCGGCGCTCCTCGCGTTCGGCGAATTTCACGGCATCGTCGACGATCCAGCGGATCGGCTTTTGCGACAGGCCCGCCATCTCCTGGTTTTCGCGCGCCCAGCCGATCGCCTTCTTGGAAGCATCGACATGGGTGACCTCGGCGCCGGCACGCGCCGCCGCCAGCGAGGCAAGGCCGGTGTAACCGAACAGGTTCAACACCTTCACCGGCCGTTTTGCCGCCGCGATCAGTTCGGCCATGTGGTCCCAATGCGAGGCCTGCTCGGGAAAGACGCCGACATGGCGAAACGACGTGAAGCGGCCGAGATAGTCGATGCCGTCGTGCTTCATCGGCCAGGTCTCGCCGAGCGGCGTCTTGGGGAAGCGCCAGCGGCCGATGCCTTCCTCGTCGGTATCGCCGGTGAAAACGGCGTCGGCGCGCTCCCAGTCCCTGGCCGGCAAAGCCTTTTGCCAGATCGCCTGGCCCTCCGGCCGAACGATGCGGTAGGGGCCGTATTGCTCGAGTTTTTCTCCGGCGCCGCTGTCGAGCAGCGCGTAGTCCTGATTGGGGCCGACCTCGAGGATCAGCGGCAGATGTTCGGCAGGCAGCGCGCCATCGCGGCGGGATAGAGGGCGCGGCGCGGCTTTCGGCTCGGACCGGTCCTGCGGTCTAGGCTCCGCGCCGGCGGTCAGGCCGGCATCGCGCCGCCGCGGCTGCTCCGCCCCGCCCTTCGCGGGCGGGCGGCTGTCGCGGCGTTTGTCGCGAAAAGGTTTCAAGAAGGCGCATCTCCGGACGGCGGCTTGGCCGCTTCTGCCACAGCGTATTGACCGGCGCAACAAAAGGGCTGCCGACGTGTGCAACCGGATCAGCCGCGCCTGATCGCTAGCAGGCCGATTGCGAGCGCTATGAAACCGACGGCCTTGAAGCCGGTGACGACCATATGGCCGGTTTCCCAGCGGATCCGGATCGTTTCGAAATTATCCGGGATCGGTCCAGGCACCCAGGTGGCCAGGACATCGTTTGCCGGTTTGACCAGCGTAAACCACGCCACGAGGGCCATCAGATAAAGCACGGTGGCGGCCAAAACCCACCAGAATGCCGGGCGATCGCTGCGCAGTATCCAGGCGAGGAGGCCCGGACAGACGATCGCCGCCACGTCCAGCGGTGCGCCGATAATCGCGAAGAATTGGAACTGAGCGTTGAAGACACTGGTGTCACGCCAGAGAGAAGGCGGCCATCTGGTCAGCCGCGGCACCGATTCCAGCACATGGGCGAAGGAAGGTCCGAGGCTGAGCGCAGCGATGGTGGCGGTCAAAACCGACCAGAACAACAGAAAACCGCGTATATCCATAATGGCCAGACAACGGCGTCAGGGCGCAGACGTTCCCGTCCGCCACCATGTCGCTTGCCGCCGAAAGTGCTGGGGCTCTATCGTGATTGAAACCAGGTCATGATTCATGTCCCGTGCTGAACGCCTGCTCGACCTGATCCAGATCCTGCGCCGGCACCGCCGGCCGGTCAGCGGCCGCAGCCTTGCCGGCGAAATGGGCGTGTCGATCCGCACGCTCTATCGCGATATCGCCACGCTGCAGGGGCAGGGCGCGCCGATCGAGGGCGAGGCGGGGCTGGGTTACGTGCTCAGGCCCGGTTTCATGCTGCCGCCCTTGATGTTCACCGATGAGGAGATCGAGGCGATCGTTCTCGGTTCGCGCTGGGTGGCCAAGCAGCCGGACTGGCGGCTTGCGAACGCCGCCACCGACGCACTGGCCAAGATCGCGGCGGTGCTGCCGGACGATTTGCGCGAAGAGCTCGACGCCTCGACGCTGCTGGTCGGGTCGCGCACCGAGGTCACCGAAGGCATCGATCTCGGCGTGGTGCGGCAGGCCATCCGGGAGGAGCGCAAGCTGAGCTTTGTCTATCGCGACGCCGGCGGTGCTGCCTCCGAGCGCACCGTCTGGCCGTTCGCACTCGGCTTCTTCGACAAGGTGCGCGTCGTCGCGGCCTGGTGCGAGATGCGCCAGGATTTCAGGCACTTTCGCGCCGATCGGATATCCGGCCTCAACGCCACCGAGATGCGCTATCCGCGCCGCCGTCAGGTACTGCTCAAAGAATGGCGGGCGACGCTCGACACGCCAAACTGAGGCTGCTGCTCACTTAAGACTGCTGCCAGAATCTGGCAGTGGCGTACGCTATGCTCCGCCAATCGAAACCATCTGGAGAGCAATTCATGACACCGCCCAATTTCGTCATCCTCTATGTCGACAAGCCTGAGCAAAGCGGCGCCTTCTACAGCGCGCTGCTTGGGCGGCAGCCGGTCGAGACCTCACCGACCTTCGTGCTGTTCGTGCTCGACAGCGGCTTTAAGCTCGGCCTCTGGTCGCGTCACACCGTGGAGCCGGCCGCCGCGGCAGCAGGCGGCGGCGCCGAGATCGTCTTTGCGCTGGACACGCCTGACGAGGTCGATGCTACTCACGCCGACTGGTCCGGACGGGGTCTGACCATCCTGCAGAGCCCGACCGACATGGATTTCGGGCGCACGTTTGTCGCGCTCGATCCGGACAACCACCGGCTGCGGGTTTATTGGCAAAGGGAGTAAGGGAGTAAGGGAGTAGGGCAGTAGGGCAATAGGGCAGTAGGCGAGAGCAAAGTAGCACTAGGCGCGGCGCCGCACGATTAGCACGATTTCCTACTGCCCTACTGCCCTACTGCCCTACTGCCCTACACTTGCCCGATACACGGCAATGCCGGCGGCGAGGTCCTCGAGGGCCGCGCCGACCGACTTGAACAGCGTGATCTCGTCGTCGCTCTGCCGACCTTCTTTCTGGCCGCGCGCCAGTTCATAGAGGTCGGCGACGATGGCTTCCGGCTTCAGAACGCCGGAGGCCAGCGGCTGGACGATATCGCCTGCTTCCTTGGTGGCACCGGCGCGGGTGTCGACATAGACGCGGGCGCGTGCAATCGCGTCGTCGTCGCTTTCGCGCATCGCCGGTGTGAAGCCGCCGACCAGATCGACATGGGCGCCGGGCTTCAACAGTGCCCCCGTGATCAGTGGCGTGGTGGTGATGGTCGCCGACGATACGATATCGGCCTTTCCGAGTTCGGTGTCGAGGTCGCCTGCTGCTTCGGCCGCAAAACCCTCGGCACGCAATTTTGCCGCGACCTTTTCGGCATTGGCTGGCGTGCGGTTCCAGATGCGGATGTTCCTGATCGGACGCACCGCCGAATGCGCCTTTGCAAGGAATGGCGACAGCGCGCCGGCGCCCACCACCAGCAGCCGCGATGCGTCCTCGCGGGCCAGATAGGAGGCGGCCAGCGCCGAGGCACAGGCAGTGCGCCACTGTGTCAGCCTCTGGCCATCGATCAAGGCCTGCGGCTCGCCGGTGGCGCCGTCGAGCAAGAGGTAAAGCCCCATCACCGCCGGCTTGCCGACGGCATTGTTGTCGGGCGACACGGTGACGATCTTGACGCCGATATGGCCATCGGCCGAGGTGCCGGCTGCGTTGAAGTCGGTCCAGGCCGGCATCAAGAGCAGCGTCGAGGCGGCGCCATCGGGCCGCTCGACCGTGTGATGGTGCCTTACCGGCTGCACGGCGCCATCGCGAAAAGCGGCACGCAACGTCTCGACCAGCCCGGAAAAGGTCAGCGCGCGATCGACCTCGGCGGCGGAAATGGTCAGCATGAAAGGCTCCGTGGAGAACTAGGCCGGTTGTGCTTCAGGCCCGAGCCGCGGCTCAGTTCGTCGGCTTCGGCAAGGCTGGGCCCTGCGACGCGGTGGGCGCGCGGCTGACCGCCTGGCGCAGGTTCTCGGCCTCGGCGCCGCGCTGGCGCGCCAGCTTGCGGTAGCGGCCCTGCTTGATCCAGGTCGCCAGGCTGCCGACGATCATGCCGATGGCCAGCGCCAGGAACAGGAAAATGAAGAGCGGCACGGTCAGCGTCAGCGCCGGATTGCCGGGATTGAACGGATCGAGTGTGAAGGCCACCGGTTCGCGGTTGGCGACGGCCAGCGCAATCAGGATGACGGCCAGCGGCACGAAAACCACGATGAGAATGAAGCGATTGAACATGTTTTTCCGTTCGGAAGAAAAGGCAGGAGCGGTGGCGGGCGCCGCGCCTATTTGCCTCCGTTCAGCCTTTCACGCAATTCCTTGCCGGTCTTGAAGAACGGTACCCATTTCTCCTCGACCTCTACGGATTCGCCGGTGCGCGGGTTGCGGCCGGTGCGGGCAGGGCGGTTTTTCACCGAAAACGCGCCGAAGCCGCGCAACTCGACCCGGTTGCCCTCGGCAAGCGCGTCGGTGATTTCATCGAAGATGGCGCTGACAATGTTTTCGACGTCGCGCAGGAAAAGATGCGGATTACGCGTGGCGATGATCTGCACAAGTTCGGATTTGATCATGAAAAGGTCCCCGTAAAAGCAGTGCCGCCGAAATTATCAGAATGATTTTATTTGGTTTTTCACTCGTCCCAAGCGGTTCCTCAAGGGTGCCAGACGGAAACGAGACCGTCAAGAAACAAGCGGTCCGCTCCAATTTCGTGAAGGACGTCGCCGCCATGGCCGGGCAGGCCAAGCGCAGCACCGACGGTCTGCGCCATCGCCTTGGAGAACAGGAAACCCCCGTGTTTTTCCGTGTCCTTCCATTCCACCACCTTGAGCTTGGCATCGACACCCTTGCCTGCAAGCCAGTCGATCGCTTCGGCCTCGCCGCCGACCGCGTCGATCAATTTGTTGGTGACCGCCTGCCGGCCGGTGAAGATCGACCCGTCTGCGAGCGCCAGCGCCTCCGGCTTGGTCATATTGCGGCGCTCGGCGACGATGCCGACGAACCAGTCGTAGCTGTCGAGGATGAGCTTGCGGACCATGGCGCGCTCATCGTCATTGGTCGGCTTGAAGGGAGAAGGCGAGGCCTTCAAGGGCGAGGATTTCACCTCCTCCAGCTTGACGCCGAGCTTGTCCATGAGGCCGCTGACGTCCGGGTACTGGATCAGCACGCCGATCGAGCCGACGATCGAGGATTTGCGTGCGACAATATGGTCGGCCGCAGTGGCGATCATGTAGCCGGCCGAAGCCGCGAGCGTGCCGACCTCGGCCACCACCGGCTTGTCGGCGGCGAGCTTGCGCACTGCCTCATAGATCGACTCGCCACCGACCGTGGTGCCGCCGGGTGAATCGATCGACAGGATCACAGCCTTGACGCGCGGCGACTGACGGATGGCCTCCAGCCGCTTGATCAGTTCTTCGTCTTCGGTGATGGTGCCTTCGATCTTGACCTTGGCGATGTGGTCGACAGCCGCGCCGGTGAAGTCGTCACCATAGATCCACGCCGAAAAGGCGATCAGCCCGGCTGCGGCGACGATAATCGCCGCAACACGCCAGAATGTCAGCTTGCGGCGCAAGCGGCGGCGGTCGATCAGGTCGTCGGCTTTCAATGCCATGGTCAGCCTCGTAGTCGGTGGGAGCAGATGCTTTTAAAGCAACCATTCGCGCCCGGCTACCGTTTCCTGACGACCTTGCGCCAAAGGCCGTCAGACATTCGTGGCAGGCCTCAACCTGTCACGTTCCACGGGCTCTAACACTGTGCGCCCATATCTGGTATGAGGTACAGGCTGCGCTGGGGCCATTTTCATTGTACAGGGGCGGCTGTCACATTTTTGCGGTTTTCCTCGGCTTGTGCTTGCTTGAGGGCGCCGGCACCCCACCTATAGGGCGGCCTGGCGGGCAGGGGTTTAGAAGAAGCAGTCATGTTAGCGGGACCAATCGAACCGACCAACACCGAGACGGAGTTGGCTCCCAAGGCCGCAGGCCGGGCGCGGGTCGACGCGTTTGACATTGCGCAGCGTCATTCGCGCCGGGTCCGGATCCTCAAGCTGGCCGTGCCGCTGGTCGCTGCCGTGATCGCGGTCGCGTTTCCGGTCTATTCCTATCTCATGGCTCCCGCTGCAATCGAGGTGCAGGCTGATGGCGGCGCCTTTGCCAATGGCAAGCTGGTGATGGCCAATCCCAAGCTCAACGGCTTCACCAAGCAGGACCTGCCCTATTCGATGACGGCCCTGCGCGCCATACAGGACGTCAGCAAACAAGGCATCATCGATCTGGAAGGCATCAAGGCCAAGCTGCCGATTGCGGCCGACAACACGGCCGCCATCGATGCCACGCACGGCACCTACGATCGCGACGGCAACACGCTCAGCCTGACCAGCGACGTGACCGTGTCGACCACGGATGGTGTGGTGGCAAAATTCAAATCAGTCTATCTCGACATGGGCGAAGGCACTATGAAGACAAGCGAGCCCGTCGATGTCAGCCGCGGCGGGTCGCGGATCAGGGCGGATTCGATGTCGGTCCAGGATAATGGCAAGGTCCTGGTTTTCGAGAACAAGGTGCGCGTCGACATCGATCCCGCCAGTTTGAAGGCGGCAGAGGCAAAGAGCGGAGAGACCAATGCGGTTCAGTAGTTCGGCACGGCGCCTCGCCGCGATTTCGGCGTTGACGCTTGGGTTGCCCTTGGGGCTGACTTTCGGGACGGCGCCGTCGCTGGCGCAATCCAGTGCCACCAGCCAAATGTCCGGCCTCAGGCTGTCGGGCGACAAGCCTATCCAGATCGAAAGCGACAAGCTCGAGGTGCGCCAGGCGGAAAGCGTCGCCGTCTTCACCGGCAACGTCAACGTCGTCCAGGGTCCAACCGTGCTCAAGGCCGGCAAAATGACGGTCTATTACGTCAGGGATGCAGGCGCCGCCAAAGGCGCCCAGCCTGCGGGTGCCGCGGCAATGACCGGATCCGCCAACATCGACCATCTCGAGGTCGACGATAAGGTCTACATCAAATCGGACAATCAGGTTGCCACCGGCGACCGCGGCACCTTCGACATGAAGACCGAAGTGCTGGTGCTTTCGGGCAGCAAGGTCGTGCTCTCGCAAGGCGACAACGTGCTTGTCGGCTGCAAGCTTACCGTGCAGATGAAGAGCGGCCTTGCCCAGGTCGACGCTTGCGGCGGCCGCGTCATGATGTCGATCACGCCGCCGGCGAAGTCCGGAGCAGCGAAACCCTGATGACCGGCATATCGTCGTTGCTGGCGCGTCTTCCAGGGCGCGCCGCCAGCAAACTTGCGGCACCGGCCAGGGTCACCGTCGAAGCGGCAAAGTTCAAGGGAACTTTGATCGCCAAGGGGCTGACCAAAAGCTACAAGGGCCGCAAAGTCGTCAGTGGCGTGACGCTAGGCGTGCGCGCCGGCGAGGCGGTTGGGCTGCTTGGCCCCAACGGCGCCGGCAAGACGACCTGTTTCTACATGGTAACCGGCCTGGTGCCGGTCGATGAAGGCACCATCGAAATCGACGGTTTCGACGTCACGTCGATGCCGATGTATCGCCGCGCCCGTCTCGGCATCGGCTATCTACCGCAGGAAGCCTCGATTTTTCGCGGCCTGAATGTCGAGCAAAACATCCGGGCCGTGCTCGAAGTGGTCGAAAAGAGCCGCAAGGAACGTGAGCGCCTGCTCGACGAATTGCTCGAGGAATTCCATATCAGCCATCTGCGCAAGGCTCCGTCGCTGTCGCTCTCCGGCGGTGAGCGGCGACGCCTCGAAATTGCCCGTGCGTTGGCAACCCGCCCCGCCTACATGCTGCTCGACGAACCTTTCGCCGGCATCGACCCGATCGCCGTCGCCGACATCCAGCAGCTCGTGCGCCACCTGACGGCACGTGGCATCGGCGTGCTGATCACCGACCATAATGTGCGCGAGACACTTGGCCTGATCGACCGCGCCTACATCATCCATGCCGGCCAGGTGCTGACCCATGGCCGGGCCGACGAGGTGGTCGCAAATGCCGATGTGCGGCGGCTTTATCTCGGCGAGGGATTTACGCTCTAAATGCGAAATTCCGGTTCGAGCGGGATTTCCGGCGTAGTCCAGCAGCTTTTTCTTCAATTTTCTGCCTGAAAACGCGCAGGCAGGCGAGTTTTACCGCTCCTCGCCTTGACAAGCAAAAGCCGGGCCAGTTTCTATGCTGGCCTGGAAAATTCCTTCCAGCAGTGCGGGTGCGTAGACGGAGCGTTTGAAACCGAACCATGGCGTTGGCGGCAAAACTACAGCTACGACAGTCGCAGTCGCTGGTGATGACGCCGCAGCTGATGCAGTCGATCCGCCTGCTCCAGTTCACCCATCTCGAGCTGGAACGCTTCATCGACGACGAGATCGAACGCAATCCCCTGCTGGAACGCGCCGAACCGCAGGAGGACGCCGCCAGCGACCAGGCGCAGAAGGGCGACGCCGCACCGGAACCAGCCGCCGACGGCGACTGGTTCGAGGCGGAGACGGCGTGGAGCGCCGAGGCGATCTCGGAAAAGCTCGATACGTCGCTGGAAAACCTGTTTCCTGACGATCCGGGTACGAGCGAGCGGCTCGGGCCCGACCTGACGGCACAATGGAAATCGGCGTCCGGCAACGGTTCCACCTCTTCCTCCGACGGCTTCGACGTCGCGGATATGGCGGCGGCTGCCATCACGCTGCGCGACCATGTCGGCGAGCAGGTGGCGCTCGCGTTTGCCGATCCGGCGGCGCGCCTGATCGCCGGCGAGCTTGCCGACGGCCTCGACGAGGCCGGCTACATGCGTGCCGACATGGCCGAGATCGCGGCCCGCCTCGGCACGGACGCCACGGCGGTGGCAAAGGTCCTGGCGGTCTGCCAGACATTTGAGCCCGCCGGCATGTTCGCCCGCGACCTCGCCGAATGCCTGTTGCTGCAGCTTGCCGTGCGCGACCGGCTCGATCCGGCGATGAAGGCGCTGATCGCCAATCTCGAACTCCTGGCACGGCGCGATTTCCAGACGCTGAAGCGGATTTGCGGCGTCGACGAGGAGGATCTGCTCGACATGCTGGCCGAGATCCGGGCGCTCGACCCGCGGCCGGGAATGGCGTTTTCGCGCGGTGCCAGCGATGCGATCGTGGCCGACGTCGAGGTGCGCGCAGCCAATGACGGCAGCTGGACGGTCGAGCTCAATGCCGAGACGCTGCCGCGCGTGCTGGTCGATCACATCTATTTCGCCCAGGTCACGCCACATGCGAAAAACCAGGCGGAAAAGGATTTCCTCGCCGAATGCCTGCAGAACGCCAACTGGCTCACACGCAGCCTAGACCAGCGGGCGAAGACCATTCTCAAGGTGGCCTCCGAGATCGTGCGCCAGCAGGACGCTTTTCTCGTCCACGGCGTGCGGCACCTGAAGCCGCTCAACCTGCGCACGGTGGCGGACGCCATCGGCATGCACGAATCAACGGTCAGCCGGGTCACGGCAAACAAATACATGCTGACGCCGCGCGGTGTGTTCGAACTGCGCTATTTCTTCACCGCCTCGATCGCTTCGTCAGGTGGCGGCGATGCGCATTCGTCGGAAGCGGTGCGCGACCGCATAAAGCAGCTGATCGACGAGGAGAAAGCCGTCGATGTGCTTTCCGACGATGCTATCGTGGACATGCTGCGGGAAAGCGGCGTCGACATCGCTAGGCGCACGGTGGCCAAGTACCGGGAAGGCATGAACATACCCTCGTCGGTGCAGCGGCGGCGCGAAAAACGCGCTTTGGCCAGCGCCGGCCGTTGATCTCCGGCGGAATTTCCACAGCTTTCGCCCTTCATTGACAAGCGGCAACGAAGTGGCTAGAAGCCCGCCCGCATGAGACGGGCTGGCGACTGGATTTGAGTTCGCTGATGCCCGCACGAGAGATGGTCCGTCACGACGTAGGCCACGGGACGGCCAAGAAGGCGGCTTGTGATCAACCGGAAAGTTCGGATCTAAAATCGGCGCAAGTGACGCCGCAAAAGCTTGTGCGCGCGGACCACGAGTATAAACTCGGGACAGTTTGAAGCCTGAGCAAGGAAGGTCAGTTTTCAGATGACACTGCGCATATCGGGAAAACACATGGATATCGGCGATGCGTTCCGTACGCGCATCAACGACCGTGTCGGGGAAGTGATCGGGAAATATTTCGATCGGGGCTTTTCAGGGCAAATCGTAGTCGTCAAATCGGGGTCGCGCTACACGGCCGATTGCATGATCCGGCTGGACTCCGGTGCTTCGCTGCAGGCGACCGGCGATGCCCAGGATCCAACGCTTGCCTTCGATACCGCGGCAGACCGTCTGGAAACGCGCCTCAGGCGCTACAAGCGCCGGCTGAAGTCGCACAATTCAGGCAATAGCAACGGCGAGCTCACCGACGTCGCCTATACGGTGATGGCGCCGCTTGCCGACGACGAGGAGGACATACCGGAGAATTTCGCGCCGGCCATCGTCGCCGAATCGACCATGACGCTGCGGACCATGTCGGTGGCGTCAGCGGTGATCGAACTCGACACCAAGGACACCCCGGTCCTGGTCTTCCGCAATGCCGGAAACGACCATCTCAACATCGTCTATCGCCGGCCGGACGGGAATATCGGCTGGATCGACCCGTCCACGGCCAAGGTCGCGCAGGGGTAAAGACCAGCCGCACGCGAGCGTGGGGACTGGCGACGGCAGGCGAACAAGGGATTTCAAGCATGGATCTGAGCGATCTCGTCAGCGTTCCGGCAATCATGCCGGCGTTGAAGGCGAACTCCAAAAAGCAGCTGCTGCAACTGCTGTCCGAAAGGGCGGCGGCGATTTCCGGCATTCCGGAGCGAGAGGTGTTCGATACCATCCTGCAACGCGAGCGCCTCGGCTCGACCGGCGTCGGCAACGGCATCGCCATTCCGCACGGCAAGCTGGCCGGGGTGAAGCGGATCGCCGGCGTTTTTGCCCGGCTGGAGACACCGGTGGACTTCGAAGCCCTCGATGATCAGCCGGTCGACTTGGTGTTTCTGCTTTTGGCCCCCGAAGGTGCCGGCGCCGACCACCTCAAGGCGCTGTCGCGCATCGCGCGGGTGCTGCGCGACGCCGACACGGTTGCCAAGATCAGGGGCACGCGCGACGCCGTGGCCATCCATGCACTGCTGTCGGACACGCAGGCCTCGCACGCCGCCTGAGGTTTTGATTAAATCCGTTGACGGGCCGCCGTGAGCGGCCCTGTTCGTTTCCAACCAGATCGCTGCGCCGTATTTGTCAGTGGATAGCGACGTTAGTGGATAGCGACCGGGGTCAGATCGTTTTCCAGTGCGCCAGCCAGTGCCCGGTCGCGAGCGTCCGAAAGCAGGATCGGCTGGCCATTGGCGGCAAACAGGGCCCACAGTTCCAGCCCGGGGGCGATTTCGCCGAGACCCGGGAAACGGCCGCGCAGATCGTCGCTCGACACTTTCCTGAGATAGGCGACCGAACCTTCGCCGAGATGGGCGAATTCGCCGCTGGTCATGATGATATTTTCGTTAGTTCTGGTCATTTCAAGCCTCCTTGCCGCGAGACGCCGCTCAAGGCCATCCCGCATGAGAGCTATCGGCAAAAATCAGTCTTTCACCGATATGTTTATTTTTCGTACCAGCCGTTCGGATTCCGGCCGATCGAGATCGATCGACAGAAGGCCGTTCTTCAATTCCGCCGCAATCACCCGCATGCCGTCGGCCAGCACGAAACAGCGCTGGAACTGGCGCGCGGCGATGCCGCGGTGGAGAAATTCGCGCTCGGTGTCGTCGTTCTGACGGCCGCGCACGACCAACTGGTTCTCCTCCGTTGTGACATCGAGATCGCTCTCCGCGAAACCGGCGACGGCGAGCGTGATACGCAGCCTTTCGGTTTTGCCGTCGGCACCGCTGAGGCGCTCGATGTTGTAGGGGGGATAGCTGTCACCGGACTTTGCCAAGCGCTCCAGCGTCTTTTCCATGGAATCGAAACCGAGGAGAAGCGGGCTGGAAAAAGGCGTCATTCGGCTCATGTTACAGTGTCCTCTCAAGAGCGACATAAAGTGGAAAAACCCGGATGGCATTTTTCCCGATGGTCTTGATATGGTCCGTCGCCCGGCAGACTTCAAGCCGTCACTCGTCCCGCCCAAAAAGACTTGCCAAAACAAGGAATTGAAATGCCCCAATCCCGCAGGATCATCATCGACACTGACCCCGGCCAGGACGATGCCGTCGCCATATTGCTGGCGCTCGGCAGCACCGAGCTGGAGATCGTCGGCATCACCGCGGTGGCCGGCAACGTGCCGTTGAAACTTACCGAAAAAAACGCCCGCAAGATCTGCGAGTTGGCCAGCCGGCCGGACGTCAAGGTCTATGCAGGCGCCATCCGGCCGCTGGCGCGCGAACTGGTCACCGCCGAAGAAGTGCATGGCAAGACCGGCCTCAACGGACCGCAACTGCCCGAACCAAAGATGAAGCTGCAGGACGAGTATGCGGTCGATTTCATCGTCGAGACGCTGATGAGAGAGGAGAGCGGCACAATCACGCTGTGCGCGCTCGGGCCGCTCACCAACATTGCGCTGGCGCTGATCCGCGAGCCGAAAATCGCGCCGCGCATCAAGGAGATCGTGCTGATGGGCGGCGGCTTCTTCGAGGGCGGCAATGTCACGCCGACCGCCGAATTCAACATCTATGTCGACCCGCATGCCGCCGATGTCGTGTTCAAATCCGGCATTCCGATCGTGATGATGCCGCTCGATGTCACCCACAAGGCACTGACCACCGCCAAGCGCACGAAGGCCTTCCGCAAGCTCGGCACCAGGGTCGGCACGGCCACAGCGGACATGCTGGAATTCTTCGAACGTTTCGACGAGGAGAAATACGGCACCGATGGCGGCCCGCTGCACGATCCTTGCGTCATCGCCTATCTGTTGAAGCCGAAGCTGTTCAAGGGCCGCAACTGCAATGTCAGCGTGGAAACCGCCTCGGAGCTCACCATGGGGATGACGGTTATCGACTGGTGGGGAGTGACCAAGCGGCCGAAGAACGCGATGGTGATGCGTGACATCGACCATGATGCGTTTTTCGCGCTGTTGCTGGAAAGGCTGGGGCGGCTTTAGCGCCGTCGTTCAGTCGTCGAGGAGGCGATAGGTGGTGGTGCCGTCCTGGCGTTGCTGTTCTTCGACCGAGACTTCCGATCCGATCATGTGGGGTGTTTCCACCTCACCATCGACAAATATCCGAGCGTTGCCGTCATTGAGGCGAACTTCATATCTATAATAAAGTCCATGGCCGACGGAACCTTTCGGATTTAGAGGCATCGTCGCAACATCTTCGACGGTACCTCCTACGAGTTGTATGCCCGTGATCGGGCTGTTCTGCCTTGTTACAATCGGCACAGCGATCGCGAGAGCGAGCGAGCACAAGATTGTGACGCCAACAACTCTGTCGTGAAACTCTTCCCGAAGCAGAAGAATGCGGGTTCTAAGAGAAAGATTTGTCGGTCCCATACCTTATAGTTGAGTAGCGTAGGGGCTTTGTTCAAGAGCGATTCCCCGAAAAAGCCCTGTCACTCGTTTCACCTTCGAAAACAGCTTATTGATCGATCGCCGTTCAGTTTGCAAACCGGTAAAAGACGAAGCCATTGTCGCGCGTGACACGCTCGATGCCGACGCGGGAGCCGATCAGATGCGGAAGGTCGTCGTAAACCAGAACCGTCGAACCGTTCTGAAGGACCAACAGATATTGGATATTCTGCCCTTTGCCGTGTCCACTTTTGATCGTTGCATCGACCGGGTCGACCGACCGGATCGGGCTTGCGTCATTCGCCCATTTGTTCAGAGCCGACGGAACCATCGCCGCGAAGAAAGCAATGAACAGGATGACGCCAAACGCGTTCCTTTTCAAATCCGCGTAAGTCCACGGCATAGACATGAATCCCCGACTATTGATCCATGTGGTAGCCTGAAGGCCAACTTTCAATCGGCCTTCCTATTCCAGGATGTTGCTGTTGGCCGCCGGGCTCGCGGCTGTTACTTCGCCTTGGAAAACGCCAGCCACAGTCCGCCGCCCACGAGGAAGCTGCCGCTGATCCGCGACAGCAGCTTGACGCGGCCGGCCGACAGCAGGCGCCCGGCGCGGCCGGCGGCCAGCGCGTAGGTCGAATCCGACACTGCGGCGAAGATCATGGCGGTGAGACCCATGACGCCGATCTGTAATGCGTAATTGCCTTCAGGCGCGATGAACTGCGGAAAGAAGGCGCCGAAGAACACCAGCGTCTTCGGATTGCTGATCGCCACCAGCAGCCCCTGCAAGAAGAAGCCGCCACGCGGCTTTTTTGCCGATCCGTCGGCGTTAAGCTTGCCTTTCGAGCGGAACATTTGCACGCCCATCCAGATCAGGTAAGCGGCGCCGATCAGCCGGACCCATTCGAACCAGTGGCCCATGCCGGCGATCAGCGATGTCAGCCCGATGCCGACAATGGCGATCATGATGGCTAGCCCGGCCTGGGTGCCGGCGACATTGGCGAGCCCGGCGCGCGAGCCGTGGCGAATGCTGTTGGCGATGATCAGCGTCACCGTCGGCCCCGGCACCAGGATGATGACGATGCAGGCGACGACGTAGGTGGCGTAGAGTTCCAGCGACATTTTTCCCTCCGCAGAATGCCGCTCGTGCGGCGCGCTGTCGCGATCAATGCATGGCGATGAGTTGCGAGCAAGTCGGCGAGGCGCCGACAATGCGGAGCTGATTTCAGCAGGCGCCTGCCTGCCATGGCAGCCTTGCCTCATAGGCGGCAGCCGCCCTCAGCACGGAGAGGTCACCGCGCGGTCGCCCGATCAATTGCATGCCCATTGGCCTGTCCCTGGCGTCGAAGCCCGCCGGTACGTTGACCGCCGGGCAGCCGCCCAGCGTGGCGAGCGCTGAGACCTGCATCCAGCGGTGATAGCTGTCCATGGCACGCCCAGCCACTTCCCTTGGCCAGTGGGTGAGGACATCGAAGGGAAAGACCTGTGCGGCTGGCAGCGCAATCAGGTCGAAACGCTCGAAGAGCGATAGCAGCATTCCGTGCCAGGACGAGCGCCTCACCGTGGCGGCATGGATCTGCGGCGCGGTGAGGCGCATCGCTTGTTCCACCTCCCAAACAGCCTCCGGCTTCAGCAGACTGCGTTTCAAGGGATCATCGTAATGCGCCTTGAGCGCACAACCACTGCTCGCCTGGCGAAGCGTTACAAAGGCTTGCCACAGCGCTTCGAAGTCGAATTCCGGCATCAGCGGCTCGGCCTCGAAGGATACATCCGCGAACCGGCCGAGTGCTGCCTCGCAAAGCTGTAGAATGCCTGCTTCAACCGGCAGATGGCCGCCGAGATCGCCGAGCCAGGCGATACGCCCGCCGGCCGCCGGCGTTTCCACCCCTTCGAGAAACGAGCCTGGCTTATCATGCGACAGCGGCGCGCGAGGATGATAGCCGGCCTGGACGTCGAGCAGCAGCGCCATGTCGCGCACGTTACGCGCCATCGGCCCTTCGACGCCCATCTGCGTATGAAACACATCAAGGTCAGGGCCAGCCGGCACCAATCCCTGCGACGGGCGGAAGCCAAAGACATTGTTGTAGGCAGCGGGATTGCGCAGCGAGCCGCCAAAATCGCTGCCATCGGCAACGGGAACCATGTCGAGCGCCAGCGCGACCGCCGCACCGCCGCTCGAGCCGCCGGCGGTCAGCGCCGGGTCGAATGCGTTGAGCGTCTGTCCGAACACGGTGTTGTAGGTGTTGGAGCCGAGCCCGAATTCGGGAACGTTGGTCTTGCCGATGATGATCGCGCCGGCCTTGCGGACGCGCTCGACGAAGAAATCGTCTTCCTCAGGCACGAAATCGACGAAGATCGGCGAGCCGAAGGTGGTTCTCAGGCCTTTTGTCAGCGCAAGATCCTTAATCGCGATCGGCAGGCCGAACAGCGATCCGGTATCTCCTCCTCGCGCCAGATGGGCGTCAGCGCTGTCGGCCTCGCGCAGGATGTCGGCACGCTCACGCAATGAAACGATAGCGTTGACCAGCGGGTTCACTACCTCGATCCTGTCGAGAAATGCCGCGACCACTTCGCGCACCGAAAGCTGCCGGCGCCTGATCTTCTCGGCAAGCTCCACGGCAGACAGGCGGCAGATGTCGCCGGCGGGCGGCACCGCATGATTCGTGGTCGGGCGCACGGCTGTCATCCCGCTTTAGCCTGCGGATTTCTGCAAGGCGGCATCGACGTCCCTGGCCAGCGGGATGGCCGGCTGTGCACCGGCTTTCAGGCAGGCCAGCGAACCGGCTGCGGCAGCGCGGGCAAGCGCCTGGTCGAGCGGCAGGCCGGCTGCCAGCCCGGCGGCGAAATAGCCGCAGAACGTGTCGCCGGCGCCGACCGTATCGAGCGGGGTGATTTGCAGCGCCGGAACCATCAGGAGATCGTCCGGTGTTGCCGCCAGAACGCCGTCCGGGCCAAGCGTGACGACGATGGTGCGGCCGGTTCTCGCGGCATAGTCGCGCATCCGTGCCGGGCGGTCGCGGCCGCTCAACGACAGCGCCTCGCCATAGAGGTCGAACTCGGTTTCGTTGGCGACGAGATAGTCGGCCTTGCCGAGGAAGCCGGCCGCGTCGCTATGGAAAGGGGCGGTGTTGAGCACGGTGACCGCACCGGCCGTCCTTGCCGCGTCAAGCGCCGTCTCGACGGTTTGCAGCGGGATCTCCAGTTGCAACAGCACGACATCGCCGTTTTTCAGGAAAGCCTTGGAAAGGTCACCCGGCACGACCGAATCGTTGGCGCCCGGCACAACGGCGATCACGTTCTCGCCGTCGGCGCCGACCATGATCAACGCGGTACCGGTCGAGGCAAAGGTCTCGCCAACGCCGGACAGGTCGATCTTGCCGTCGCGCAGCAGCGCCAGAGCGTCGCTGGCGAAGCTGTCCTTGCCGACGGCGCCGACCATGCGCACCTTGGCGCCGGCGCGGGCGGCGGCCAGCGCCTGGTTGGCGCCTTTGCCGCCGGGGGCCGTGGCGAAACCGGAGCCGCGCACGGTCTCGCCGGGACCGGGCAAGCGGTCGACACTGGCGATGAGGTCGAGATTGATGGAGCCGATGACGACGATCAAGAAGTGCCTCCCGCTAGCGCATATCACTCTAATTGCGCGGGAAGCTACTCCGTAACATCGCTGCTTGTCACCCTAGCGGTCCTTGCATCGCTTCAAGAGACCTGTCCCGCCTCCCAGCCGAGGATCGCGCGTTTGCGGGTCAGACCCCAATGGTAGCCAGTGAGCGCGCCGGACTTGCCGAGAGCCCGGTGGCACGGCACGACGAAGGACATCGGGTTGGCGCCGACCGCGGCACCGACAGCCCGGCTAGCGCTCGGTGCGCCGATGCGCGCGGCGATCGAGGAATAGGTGCATGCCTGGCCCATCGGAATGCGCAGCAAGGCCTCCCAGACACGGACCTGGAAGTCTGTGCCGATCATGACGACGCGCAGCGGCTGGTCGGCGCGCCACAGCGACGGATCGAAGATGCGCGCGGCATAGGGCGCCGTCGCCGCCATGTCCTCGACATAGGTCGCATTCGGCCAGCGGCTGGACATGTCGGCAAAGGCCGCACGCTCGCCGCCGGGGTCGTTGAAGGCGAGGCCGGCAAGGCCGCGGTCCGTCACCATGATCAGCGCGATGCCGAAAGGCGAGATATGATAGCCGTAGCGGATGGTGAGCCCTGCGCCGCGGGTCTTGTAATCGCCCGGCGACATCGCTTCGTGGGTGACGAACAGATCGTGCAGCCGGCCTGGGCCGGACATGCCAAGCTCGAACGAGGTTTCAAGCAGCGGCATGCCGGCATCGAGCAGTTTGCGCGCATGATCGAGGGTAACGGCCTGCAGAAAGGCCTTGGGCGACAGGCCGGCCCAGCGGGTGAACAGCTTCTGCAGGCCGGTCGGCGTCTCGCCGACCTCCTCGGCCAGCACTTCCAACGAAGGCTGGTCGCGATAGTCGAGGCTGATCTTTTCGATGGCACGACGGACGATTTCGTAGTCGCCGCCTTCAGGCGTGATGTCTTTCTGAAGGATTGCTGTCGTTTTGAGAGGCATTTGGGCGTTCATGGCAGTATCTCCTTGCGTGCGAATATCGTCCTTCGCGGCGCCGATCACCACCCGAAACTTGCTTTCCCGCGGCATGTACCCAGATAGAGCTGGCTTTGAATGGGGAGGACGGTCGTGGCTGGTGAAAAGGTAAACCTGACCGGGGCAAAGGAGACTTTGCTTTTGACACTTTACGGCAAGGCGCTGGAGAGCCGGCTGCCCAATTCGCTGCTCAGGGACTACTTTGCCGACGAGGCGGTGCGCAACATCGATTATGATTTCTCGCGGCTCAAGGTCGACAACAATCTCGGCATCGGTCTAGCAATCAGGGCAAAGACGCTGGACGTCTGCGTTCAGGACTTTGTCGCCCGAAATCCTGACGCCATCGTACTGCATCTGGGGTGTGGGCTCGATACGCGCATATTCCGTATCGACCCGCCAGCCGGCGTGGACTGGTTCGACGTCGACTATCCCGAAGTCATCGAGCTCAGGCGCAAGCTCTATCCCGTGCGCGATCACTATCACCTGATCGCTTCGTCGGTCACCGAACCGGGATGGCTGAACGAAGTACCTCGGGATCGCCCGGCCATAGTCGTGGCGGAAGGCCTCACTCCCTACCTGGGCGCCGAGGAGGGGCGGCAACTGTTTTCTCGTTTGGTGGGACATCTCTCGAGCGGCGAACTGGTTTTCGATGCCTATAGTCGCCTGGGCCTGAAGATCATTCGCCTCAATTCCTCCTTCCGCGCCACTGGCGCCGAGGTCCATTGGAGCATCGAGAACCCGCATGAATTGGAGCGAGCCGTTCCAAAGCTGCGGTTCGTCGAGGACATCCCTGCCTATAAGCCGGAACATGCCGCCCGCATGCGCTGGTTCGCGAAACTGTTTGTTCGCCTTTGGAAATACATTCCGGCATTGCGCAAGATCGGCAGGCTGTTGCGCTATCGGTTCTGAAACGCTGGCTCAGCGCGCCTTGGCGGTTGCCAGAGCGCGCGAAAATGCGTTGGCAAAACTTTCGCGGTCGTCGGGGTTGAGAAAGCCGCCGATCGAGACGGTTTTTCCTTGCGCCTCGACCGCCATTCTGGTGATGCCGATCTCGGCATGGCGGGCGATCGAAAAGCGCGCCCAGAACGGATTGAAGCGGTGTGCTTCCGATTTGCCTGACGGGGCAGTCTTGCGGATGTCGAGGCTGGTGCGCGACACCGATACCTCCTCGCGAGCCCGGGCGGCACGATAATTGGCGCGGAAGGCGATGTAGACGGCGATCACGTCGAGGCCGAAGAAGCCGAACACCGGCCAGGCGCCGCGCGACAGAAAAAACGCTCCGGTCACCAGCCACCCGAACAGCAGGGCGCCCATCAGTATGGCAAAGCCGGTCTTGCCCAGCGACCGGTGCGGTGTCAGCAGCGCCTGGAAGAATGGCTCGTCGGCCTGAAATGAGGCGTTTGTGTCGCTCATTGCAGAATATTATAGGAAGGCAATGACAAGCCCCAAGCCCAAAAACTCTTCTGCGCTAAAAAAAGACCTGTTGCCCGGCCGCCGCGATGGTTCGAACGCCAAGCCGAGTCCGCGGCCCGCAAGATCCCGGGCGCTTTACAGCGCGGCCGAGGTGCATGAGATTTTCCGGCGTTTTTCCGTTCAGCGGCCCGAACCGAGGGGCGAACTCGAACATATCAACGCCTTCACGCTGTTGGTGGCGGTGGTGCTTTCGGCTCAGGCGACGGATGCCGGCGTCAACAAGGCGACGGGGGCGCTGTTCAAAATTGCCGACACGCCGCAAAAGATGCTGGCGCTGGGCGAGGCCAGGCTCGGCGACCATATCCGCACGATCGGGCTGTGGCGCAACAAAGCCAAGAACGTCATCGCGCTGTCCGAGGCGCTGATCCGCGACCATGGCGGCGAGGTACCCGAGGATCGCGATCAGCTGGTCGAGCTGCCGGGTGTCGGGCGCAAGACCGCCAACGTCGTGCTCAACGTGGCATTCGGCCAGCATACGATGGCGGTCGACACGCACATCTTCCGCATTGGTAACAGGCTCGGCCTGGCGCCGGGCAAGACGCCGGAACAGGTCGAGCAAGGGTTTTTGAAGATCATTCCGGATGAATATATGCGGCATGCGCATCATTGGCTGATTCTGCACGGCCGCTATGTCTGCAAGGCGCGCAAGCCGGATTGCCCGGCCTGCGTCATCGCCGATATCTGCAAGGCCAAGGAAAAGACGACCAGCGTGCCTGCACCGCTGGTCGAGATCGCGCCGCTCGGGCCAGTAGAGGCGGCTACCGAATCAGTGCCAGCCAAGTGACTCTGAAGTTCCTCCGATGTGGCGCCGTCCACGTTCAGGAGCTCTCCTCGACGAACACCTCCTCGCGCTTCTTCCTGACCGCGGGGAGAAACACGATGACGAGCACAGCAAGCGCGATGAGGAGCAGGCTGGCGCTGATCGGCCGCGTCACGAAGGTGCTCGGGTCGCCGCGCGAGAGGATCATGGCGCGGCGCAGATTTTCCTCGAGCAGCGGGCCGAGCACGAAGCCGAGCAGCAGCGGCGCAGGTTCGCAGCGCAGCTTGGTCAGGAGGTAGCCAAGCAAGCCGAAGAAGGCGACGGCATAGAGGTCGTAGACGTTGGTGTTGACGCTGTAAACGCCGATCGAGCAGAACGCCATGATGATCGGGAAGAGCACGTAGTAGGGGATGGTAAGAAGTTTCACCCAAAGCCCGATCAGCGGCAGGTTTAGGACAATCAACATCAGATTGCCGATCCACATCGAGGTGATGATACCCCAAAACAGCGCAGGCTGTTCGATGGCGACATTGGGGCCGGGCACGATGCCCTGGATGATCATCGCGCCGATCATCAGCGCCATTACCGGGTTGGCCGGAATGCCGAGCGTCAGCATCGGGATGAAGGAGGTTTGGGCGCCGGCATTGTTGGCCGATTCCGGCCCGGCGACGCCTTCGATGGCGCCCTTGCCGAATTCCCCGGGATTTTTCGAGACACGTTTTTCGACGGTGTAGGAGGCAAAAGCGGCAAGGATCGCGCCGCCTCCCGGCAGGATGCCGAGCGCCGAACCGATGATTGTACCGCGCACGATGGGAGCCGCCATGCGCCGAAAATCTTCGCGGGTCGGCATAAGGCCTGAGATCTTTCGGATCAGCACGGAACGCCCATGCTCGTTTTCGAGGTTGCGCAGTATTTCGGCGACGCCGAAGACGCCGACCGCCACTGCGACGAAATTCAGCCCGTCGGCATATTCCCGGATACCGAGCGTGAAGCGGGGCGTACCGGTGTAGATATCGGTGCCGACAAGTCCCAGCAGCAGGCCGAGCACGACCATGGCCAGCGCCTTGACGATCGAGCCGTGGGCGAGCGCGACGGACGAGACCAGGCCGACGATCATCAGCGAAAAATACTCGGCCGCGCCGAATCTCAGCGCTATCGCCGTCAGCGGTGGGGCAAAGATGGCGACGAGGAAGGTCGACACCGTGCCGGCAAAGAACGAGCCTATCGCCGCAGTCGCCAGGGCTGCTCCGGCGCGGCCGTTCCTGGCCATCTGATAGCCGTCGATTGCGGTGACGGCTGACGAGGATTCGCCGGGCATGTTGATGAGAATGGCGGTGGTCGAGCCGCCATACTGCGCGCCGTAATAGATACCGGCGAGCATGATGAGAGAGGAAACCGGGTCGCCGATCTGGAAGGTGATCGGCAACAGCATGGCGATGGTTGCGGTGGCGCCGATGCCGGGCAGCACGCCAATCAGCGTGCCGAGCAGGACGCCGATCAGGCAGAAACCGAGGTTTGCCAAAGATGTGGCCGTCGAAAAGCCGAGTGCGAGGTTGTTGAGGAGTTCCATTTCATCTCCTCACAACGACAGTGGCAACCACGGGCCGAAACGCCGGAACGGCAGGCCGAGTGCGTAGCTGAAGACGACAAATGCGAACAGCGTCAGGCCGGCCGACAGCACGAGTGCAGTCAGCGGCTTCATACGGCCGCTGGCGAAAGATGCGATCAGCGACGTCAGGAAGATCGAGGGGATGAAGCCGAGGCCGCGCACCGTCAGGCCGAAGAAGATCGGAGCAGGCAGGATGAACAGCATGCCGCGCCACGCAATATAACCGATCGGCTCGCTCTCGAAACGCACCGCTTGGACGAGGATGGCGGCGCCAAGCAGGATCAGCACGATCGCCAGCACCAGCGGGAAATAGCCCGGGCCCATGCGAAAGGCGGTGCCGATTTCGAGGCCCAGCGACTGCAGCGCGAAAAAGGCGCCAATAAAGATCAACAGCGCGGCGCATATGCCGTTGGTTCTGTCGATTGCGAAAGGTTTCATGGCGTCCTTCTGGCCCGCCTCACGGGCGTGCCGATGCCGGTGTAAAAACGGGGCGCTGGCGGCGCCCCGTTAAAACCTTTAGTCGGCGTACTGGCCGGCCGCTTCGATGATCGGCTTCCAGCGCGCGATCTCACTTTCCAGCTTGGCCTTGAGCGCGGCCGGCGTGGCATCGGCCTCGGGCGATGGCTTGGTGCCGAGTTCGGCAAATCGGGCGACGACGTTCTGGTCCTTCAGCGCCACCTGCAGAGATTTCGACAGGCGTTCGGTGATCTCGGCCGGCGTGCCCTTGGGTGCATAGATGCCGTGCCAGATGCCGACCTGCACCTGGGGAAGGCCGGCTTCTATCGTCGTCGGCACGTCCGGCAGCACGTCTAGCCGTTGCGGCGAGGTTACGGCATAGGCCTTGATCGTGCCGCCCTGGATCTGCTTGGTGGTATTGGTCGTCTGGTCGCACATGATATCGACCTGGCCGCCGAGAAGATCGGTCATGGCCGGGCCGGTGCCCTTGTAGGGCACGGTGACCAGCGGCGTGCCGATGGCGCTCATGAACAGCATGCCGCACAGATGCGAGGCCGCGCCTATCCCGGCATTGGCGACGGTGACGGTGTCCTTGTTGGCCTTGGCGTAGTCGACCAGCCCCTTCAGATCGGTCGGCTCGAGGTCCTTGCGGGCGACAATGGTCATTGGCACCTCGGTGACGAGGCCGACATATTCGAACGCGTTCAGCGTGTCGTAGGCGAGATTCCTATATAGCGTCGCACTGGTCGCCATGCCGATGTGATGGAGGAGCAGCGTGTAGCCGTCAGGCTCGGCATTTGCGACGCGGCCGGCGCCCAGTGTGCCGCCGGCGCCGCCGACATTCTCGACGATGACCTGCTGGCCGAGGTCCTTCGACATGCCTTCCGCGACAAGACGCGTGACGGTGTCAGTAGGGCCGCCCGCCGAAAACGGCACGACAATGGTGATAGTGCGTTCGGGGTAGGTCTGCGCGCCAGCGGCCGACGGGTAAAGCATGGCGGCCGCAGCGACAGCCAGCGCGGCGATGAATTTTCGCATCGTGTTTCCTCCCAGGATATGATTGCCAACCGCTGCGCGGGTTCCTCTAAAACCGACTGTAGATGGAGCAATAACTAGCGCAACCCGACAAATGACAATCGGGCCCAAACGGCAAACTCCACGTTTCTCTGCGCAAATGAGTGGGAAGATTGGGCCGTCCGATGCCCTTTCTCCAACCTATTCTAGTAGCCATAGCCGCGCGCCATCGCCGCCGCGAACACCGGGATCAACAGAAAGATCGATGCCTCGGTGCGGACATAGATGCGAACAGACGCCAGCTCCGCCGCAGGCACCTGGAAGCCGGGACTGACGCTCGCCTGCCTGTTCCAGGACAGGAAACGGATGGTCGGGATAATCGACAACAGGCCGACAATGGCGAACGCGGCCATCTTTGCCCAGAACATCCAATTGTAGACGTAGAATTCCCAGCCTTTCAGACCATAGACGACGCGGCCGATGCCAACGACGATGATCAGCATGGCAATGATACCGTAGTGGCGGTCGATGCCGACGAGCCGCTTCAGCGTCGCGGCGGACAAGTCGCTGCGGATCAGGACGAATTCGGCGCCGATGACGCCTGCCAGCGAAAACACCAGCAGATGATGGAAGATGGCAAGCACAAGGTCGGTGGTGTCCATGCTGTTTTCCCTCTGTCGGACGGCAGCGCCGAAACCCAACGCGCCTGAACCAATACTGCAGAAAAACTAACACCGCCTGGCAGGATTCACATCAGCCTGGAAGATGATCTACACAGCCTTGGCTCTTGTTTTTCGTAACGGATTTGGATTTCCCCTCTCGTGCGTGTCGCTGTCCCCACTTTTGGAAGACCTGCATTAGGCACCGGCAACACAACCGAGACATGACCATGGCCAGTCCGCATACAATTGTCGCTCCAGTGATTGAAACCTCGCGCACGGTCCTGCGGCCGCACCGGCTTGACGATTTCGACGCCTATGTCGCTATGTGGGCCGATCCCGTCGTCATCCGCTTTATCGGCGGCAAGCCGCGCACGCGGGAGGAAAGCTGGATGCGCTTCCTGCGCCATGCCGGCCTGTGGTCGCTTCTGGGCTACGGCTTCTGGGCGATCGAGGAAAAGGCGACCGGCCGCTTCATCGGCGAGGCCGGCTTTCACGATCTGAAACGCGACATGACGCCGTCGATCGAGGGCATTCCGGAGACCGGCTGGGCTCTGGTTTCGGGCGCGCATGGCCACGGGTTGGCCAGCGAAGTCGTCGCACGGGTGCTTGCCTGGGGCGATGAGGCGTTTGCAGCTGCGAAGACCGTCTGCATCATCGATCCGGAAAACACCGGATCGCTGAACGTCGCGGCAAAATGCGGTTATGGCGAAGTGCTGCGAACCGTCTACCAAGGCAAGCCGACCATCCTGCTGGAGCGGCAACCCTGACGGATGCTGTTTGGCACTGCCTGTCACGTCGTCGTCGGGCATCGAGTTCGCCTGCCTGAAAATCGCACAGGCCGATTGTGCCGCATGCGGAGTGTTCTGTCTTTGACAGGAAGACGCAAACTCTGCATGAATTTTATCGAGCGGGTCTGAAGTCAGGCCACGTTTCTGGCAGGCACCGGAGGAGGTGTCGCGATTTGGAGGAATCCCATGCTGAACAGACGCCGATTCTTGATGAGCACCGCGGCAGCAGGTGCTGCCGGACTCGCAGCATCGCATTTTGTCCCCGCCTTCGCGCAGGACGCGCCGCAGCTGCAGATTTTCGTGCCGGCGGCGCCGGGCGGCGGCTGGGACCAGACGGCGCGCGCCATGGACCAGGTGCTGCGCAGCGAAAAACTGATCTCCGGCTCGCAGATCACCAATGTCGGCGGTGCAGGCGGCACTGTCGGCCTGCCGCAGTTCGTCAACCAGTGGAAAGGCAAGGGCAATGCGCTGATGGTGGCCGGCATGGTCATGGTTGGCGCCATCATCGCCAACAAGGCGGCCAACAACCTTACCGAAGTCACGCCGATCGCCCGCCTCACCGGCGAGTTCGAGGCGCTTGTGGTGCCGGCCGCCTCGCCGTTCAAGACGGCCGCGGACTTTGTCGCTGCCCTCAAGGCTGACCCGACGCAGGTTCCGGTCGCTGGCGGTTCGGCCGGCGGCTCGGACCACATCTTGTTCGGCCTCATCGCCAAGACCGTCGGTGTTCCGGCTACCAATCTCTCCTATGTGCCGTTTGCCGGCGGCGGCGAGGCGCTTTCGGCGCTGCTCGGCAACCAGGTCGCGGCCGGCATCTCCGGCTATGGCGAGTTCGCCGAACAGATCAAGGCGGGTGCGCTGCGGCTGCTGGCCATCTCCGCCGACAAACGCCAGGAGGGGATCGATGCGCCGACGATGAAGGAAGCCGGCATCGATGTCGAGTTGTTCAATTGGCGCGGCGTCTTCGCACCGCCCGGCGTCTCGGACGCTGACAAGGCAGCAATGATCAAGCTGATCGAGACCATGGCCAAGAGCGACGCCTGGGCCACCGAATGCAAGAACCGCAACTGGACGCAGATCCTGCTTACCGGTGACGATTATGCGAAATTCGTCGCCGAAGACACGGCCCGCATCGGGACGATCCTCAAGGACCTCGGCCTGGCGTGATGCTCTCGGCAAGGGGCGGCCTGCGCCAACCCTTGCCGACTTCCGCCAGCCGCATGGACATAAGCTCCGCCGGAGGTGAAACTACGCCGAGATCGGCGAGTGAGACCGGTCCAAGGAGAACCGGCCCCAAGGGACCGACATTGGGAGGACGATGATGAGCACCAGCGACCAGCAGGCGCCGCCGCGCCTTGCAGTGCCCGAACTGCTGATCGGCGTCGGGCTCCTCGCCTGTGCGGGTGCGGTTGCCTGGCAGACGCTGGCAATCCCGGTGTCGCCGCTCTATTCCAAGGTCGGTCCGACCGTCTTTCCCTACATCACCATGACCGGGATGGTGATCCTGTCGCTGCTGCTCATCATTGCCGCCTTGCGGGGCGGCTGGCAGCCGGACGACGAAAAGGAGACGCCGACCGACTGGAAGGCGATGGGCATCGTCGCCCTCGGACTGATCGCCAATCTGGCGCTGATCCAGCCGCTCGGCTTTACCGCCGCATCTGTCATCATGTTCGTTCTTATCTGCCACGGTTTCGGCAGCCGGCGTCCGCTGCGTGATGTGCTGCTGGGGCTGATCCTGGCGCTGGCCGCCTATTTCGGCTTCGCCAGAGCGCTCGGCGTCAATATCGGCGCCGGCTTCATCGAAAACCAGCTGAACGCGATCGTCGATTCGGTCGTCGCCATGCTGAGGGGCTGACGCCATGGAAACGCTCGGCCATCTCGCGCACGGATTTTCCGTCGCCTTCTCACCGATCAACCTCATATGGTGCCTGGTCGGCACCACTCTGGGGACTGCGATCGGCGTGCTGCCCGGCCTCGGGCCGGCACTGACCATCGCGCTGCTGTTGCCGATCACCTATCAGGTGGCGCCAGAGGCATCCTTCATCCTGTTTGCCGGCATCTACTACGGCGCCATGTATGGCGGCTCGACGACATCGATCCTGCTCAACACGCCTGGCGAAAGCGCCACCATCGTCACCGCGCTGGAAGGCAACAGGATGGCCCGCTCCGGCCGTGGCGGTGCGGCCCTGGCGACCTCGGCGATCGGCTCCTTCGTCGCCGGCACGCTGGGCACGATCGGCGTTGCCTTCCTGGCGCCCATCGTCGTCAAATTCGCGCTGGCTTTCGGTCCGGCCGAATATTTCTCGTTGATGGTGCTGGCCTTCATCACGGTTTCGGCGGTGCTCGGCTCGTCGTCGGTGCGCGGCCTGACCAGCCTGTTCGTCGGCTTCGTCGTCGGCATGATAGGCGTCGATCTGCAGACGGGGCAGCCGCGCTTCACCTTCGGCATGAGCGAATTGTTGGACGGCGTCGACGTCATCGTCGTCGCGGTTGGCCTGTTCGCCGTTGGCGAGACGCTTTACATGGCCTCGCGCCGCTATGCCGGCAAGGACGACATCGTGCCGTTGAAAGGGTCGCTCTACATGACCGCGGCCGAATGGTCGCGTTCGTGGAGGCCATGGCTGCGCGGCGCCCTGATCGGCTTCCCGATCGGCGCCATGCCGGCCGGCGGCGCCGAAATCCCGACCTTCCTGTCCTATGCGATCGAGAAGAAACTCTCCAGACACAAGGAGGAGTTCGGCACGGTCGGCGCCATCGAGGGCGTTGCCGGGCCGGAAGCGGCCAATAATGCATCCGCCGCCGGCGTGCTGGTGCCGATGCTGACGCTCGGGCTGCCGACCTCGGCGACGGCCGCGATCATGCTGTCGGCATTTCAGAGCTACGGCATCAATCCGGGGCCGCTGCTTTTGACAACGCAGGCCGACCTGGTGTGGGGGCTGATCGCCAGCCTGTTCATCGCCAATGTCATCCTCGTCGTCCTCAACCTGCCGCTGATCGGGCTTTGGGTGCGATTGCTGAAGATCCCGGCGCCGCAGCTCTATGCCGGCATCCTGGTGTTCGCCACGGTCGGCACCTACGGCATCTCGCAATCGCCGATCGACCTCGTCATCCTTTATCTGCTCGGTGCCGCCGGTTTCCTAATGCGGCGTTTCGATTTCCCGACCGCGCCGGTCATCATCGGCATGATTCTCGGGCCGCTTGCCGAAACGCAGTTCCGCCGCGCGATGACCATCTCCAACGGCGATTGGACGGTGTTCTACAAGCATCCATTATCGCTGACGCTGCTGACGCTGGCCTTCATCGGGCTGGTCGGACCGCATATCTGGGCCTACATCGAGCACAGGCGCATGCGTGGACCGGAGCACGTGCCGGGCGATGCCTGAGCTGTTCGTGACGTCATGACAGACCTGCTTTCCGGCATCCGCATCCTTGACCTGACAAATGTGCTGGCCGGCCCCTATTGCGCCTACCAGCTGGCGTTGCTCGGCGCCGACGTCATCAAGGTCGAAACGCCGCAAGGCGGCGACCTGGCGCGCCAGCTCGGTGCCTCTCCGGAGCTCAACCGGGCGGGCATGGGCGCTTCGTTCCTGGCGCAGAATGCCGGCAAACGCTCGGTGGCGCTCGATCTCAAGCAGGAGGCCGACCGCGAACGCTTCCTCGATCTGGTCGCTTCGGCCGACGCGCTGGTCGAGAATTTCCGCCCGGGCGTAATGGACCGGCTGGGGCTTGGCCATGCCAGGCTGAAAGAGGTCCGGCCAAGCCTTGTCTATTGTGCGATAACAGGCTTCGGCCAGACCGGGTCGATGCGCGACAATCCAGCCTACGACCAGATCATCCAGGGTCTTTCCGGCATTATGAGCATCACCGGTACACCGGAGACGGCGCCGCTGCGTGTCGGCTATCCCGCCGCCGATACGCTTGGCGGGCTGGTCGGGGCGTTCGCCATTACCGCCGCGCTGGTCAGGCAGAAGACGACAGGCGAGGGCGCGTTCCTCGACGTCTCGATGCTCGAATGCACGCTTTCTGCGCTCGGCTGGCCGGTGTCGAATTATCTGACGGCGGATATCGAGCCGCAGCCGATGGGCAACGAAAACATGACGGCCGCACCGTCTGGCGCGTTTCGCACCGGCGACGGCTTGCTCAACATCGCCGCCAACAAGCAGGAGCAGTTCGTCGCGCTGTGCCGATTGATCGGCCGGCCGGAGCTGGCCTCGGATGTCCGCTTTGCCGAGCGTGAAACGCGCAAGCAGAACCGCATTGCATTGAAATCGCTGATCGAGGATGCCCTGGCGAACGGCTCTGCCGCCGCCTGGGAGGAGACGTTCAATCGCGCCGGCGTGCCGGCAGGCCGGGTGCTGACAATCCCGCAGGTCCTGCAAGAGCAACAGGTGATCGAGCGCGGCATGACGGCGCGCTTCCAGGCTGTGTCCGGGATGGACAGGCCGCTCACCGTGGTGCGCGGCGGCTTCATGGTCGATGGCGAGGCACCTTTGCCGAGCAGGCCGCCGCCGGGGCTGGGCGAGCATATGGACGAGGTCTTTGCCGGCCTGCCGCCACGCGCCAAGAAAAGAGCGAAGGCATGAGCGACACGGAAAACAAGACTGGCCGTGCGCGCGGCGAGGAATGGTGGCAGACCGGCATCATCGAGATGCGCCCCGGCGTCATCCGGCTGCGCGGCTATGAAATCCAGGATCTGATCGGCCGCGTCAGCTTTCCGGCAATGATCTGGCTGATGCTGCGCGGCGAACTGCCGAGCGAGGAGCAGGCGGCGCTGCTTGGCATCGCGCTGGGTGCTGCCGTCGACCATGGGCCGCAGGCGCCGTCGATCGCCATCGCCCGCATGGCGATAACCTGCGGCGTCGGCATCAACAGCGCCATGGCCTCTGCCATCAACGTGCTTGGCGATGTGCATGGCGGCGCCGGCGAACAGGCGCTTTCCTTCTACGGCGACATCGCCGCCCAGCTGGACGCCGGCGTGCCGCTCGCGGAGGCCGTGTCACTGCGGGTTGATCATTTCCTTGCTGGGGAAGACGGTTATGTGCCGGGGCTCGGCCATCGCTTCCACCCGGTCGACCCGCGGGCGCCCCGCCTCATCGAGCTGACCCGCGACTTTGCCGCGCGCGGCGTCGTCAGCGGGCGCTTCGCCGACATCGCCGAGAGGGTCGAGGCCGAGGTTGCGCGGCGCAAGCGCAAAAAAATCCCGCTCAATATCGATGGTGCCACGGCCGTCATCTACGGCGAGCTCGGCTTCCCGCCGCCTTTGACGCGAGGCCTTTTCGTGCTGTCGCGCTCGGTCGGCATCCTCGCCCATGCATGGGAACAGTCGCAGGAAAGCGACCGCAACAAGGGGCCGCTGCCGCGCGAATGGCTGTGGGCCTATACCGGTACGCCGGTGCGACCTCTGCCCGAGGAAGACGATGGCAATCAGTGAGGCATCGGTTCAAGAGACGGCGGCGGGCGCTGGAACCAATTCCATCCCGACACAGCCGGGGCGGGCCTCCATCTTCTATTGAGCGGGATCTTTTCCGAACGCCGGACTCTGCTTTTTGGGATTATGCTCCACCTCGGGAATCCCGATGTTCCTCACCAGCGTCGAAAGATCCGGCTCGTCGATCAGCAACGCCGCGTCGGTCGGCGTCAGCCATGCCCGCTGCCGTCTCTCGGCTTCCTGCCAATTGGCAAGTTCCTCGGTTACCTCAAGCAAATAGACGACGACATCGACGCGAACGAAGCGGTTCGTCAGCCGCTTCCAGTAGTGATAGGTGCCGGCCGGCTGTTTCAGTGTCTTGCCGAGAACACCGGCTTCTTCCTGTGCTTCGATGGTGGCTGCCTTGCGGCCGCTCTTGCCCTTCATCGGCCAGCCCTTCGGTACGATGAAGCGCCTCGTCGTTCGCGATGTGACCAGCATCACCTCGACATCGCCATGCTCGTTCAGCCGAAAGGGAATCGCCGCAACCTGGCGAACCCCGTCGCCCTTCCTTGCCTTGCGTACGACCTTCTTCTTGCTGGCTGCCATTCGATAATCCAGTCGAGGCGGTGCCCAGACGGCAAGGGCAGCGTTGCAAAGTCGCCCGCTTTCAATGGGGCGCAAGCGGAGCGGTTTCCCCAGTATATAAGTCGGCTAAATAAATGAAAGGGACCGGTCGTCAGCGACAAGTGCTGACAAAGCCGCTCCCCGACGGCAGCAACTGGCAAGTTGGCCTCATCTGCGGCACCTCCTGCCGTTGCGGTATTGGGATTTGGCGATCCTGGGCACGGTACTGCTGTTGCTGCTGCTGGTATTGCTGCCGCCGCAGCCTGTTCTCCAACATCTGCAACTGGTCTTGCTGGATCAACACGTTGCGGTCGGCCGGACTGACGACCTGTGCCGATGCAGCAGGATTTACGCCCGACAGCATCGCCGCAGTCAGCATTGCCGACCCAAAAGACTGCAATAGGCGAAGCCGTGGCATTCGATCATTCCCGCACAAAACCAATCTTCCCTCAATATAGGGCTTTTGTCCGACGACGCCATGGCCGCCGCTGATTTGAAGCGGATTGGGAGAGGCATTGCGGCTTCGGATGCTCGTCGCGTCAATCGACTTCGCGCAGCCGGTATCCGACGCCGGTCTCGGTCGTGATATAGCGGGGCTGGTCGGGCGTTTTTTCGATCTTTTGCCTGATCTGCCGGACGTAGACCCTGAGATATTGAACGTCGGTGGAATCGCCCCAGACCTGCTTCAGCAGGAACTGGTGGGTGAGAACCTTGCCGGCGTGCTGCACCAAGGTGCGAAGAATGTCGTATTCCTTCGGCGAGAGCTTTATCTCCCTGTCCTCGACCTTGACGATGCGCTTCACCAGATCGACGGAGAGGTCGCCGGTTTGGAACACCGGTCTCTCACCCTGCTTCTGGAACTTGTGGCGAAGCGCTACGCGGATGCGTGCCACAAGCTCGTTCATACCGAACGGCTTGGTGATATAATCGTCGGCGCCGAGTTCGAGGGCCGAGACGATGCCGGCCTCGTCGGTGCGGCTGGACAGGATGACCACGGGAATATCGAGGCCGTCGTCGCGCCATTTGCGCAGCAAATCATGACCGCTCATGCCGGGCAGGCCGAGATCGAGCAGGATCAGGTCCGGTTTTTCCGCCGCCATAAATTCGATCGCCACGTTGGCGTTCGGCGCCTCGCTGATCGCATAGCCCTGGCTGCCGAGCCCGACGCGAAGCAGTTTTCGGATCGGCGGTTCGTCGTCGACCACCAATATCCTGACGTCCAGGCTCGTCATGCCAGATCGTCCATATTCTGATGGCCTGCATCGGGTTCGCCGAGGTTGGGCAGCTCTGCCGGCACCACCTGCATCCTGATGGTGAAAACCGCACCCGAGCGGTCGGTTCTGTTTGCCGCCGAGATGGTGCCGCCCATCGCTTCGATGAAGCCGCGGCAGATCGATAAGCCGAGCCCTGTGCCGGCACGCACCTGGTCGCCCTTGCGCACACGGTAGAAAGTGTCGAAAACGCGCTCTAGATCCGCTGGCGGAATGCCTGGTCCCTCATCCATGATCTGCAGGATGACGAATCCATTGTCTAGCCAGCCCTGCAAGCGGATCGTCGAACCTGGCGGCGCGTATTTTGCAGCGTTGTCGAGGAGGTTGAACAGCACCTGTTCGAACAGAACGGGGTCGACCCGCAACATCGGCAGATCCGATGGAATATCGATCTCGGTCTTGTGCTCGCCGACGATTTTGCGGGCCCGATGCAGAGCTGAGCCGACAATGTCGCCGAGATAGTGAAACGCATAATTCGGCTGCATCGTGCCGGATTCGATTTTGGTCATGTCGAGCAGGTTGGCGATGAAGCGGTTCAGCCTTTCCGATTCATCAAGCACGGTCGACAGCAGTTCCGCCCGGTCCTGCTCGGGAAGTGCGGCCTCGAAGTGCCTGAGTGTTCCGGCCGCGCCCATGATGGCGGCAAGCGGCGTTTTTAAATCGTGGGAAATGGAAGTGAGCAAGGCCGAGCGCAGACGATCTGCCTCGGCCGCAAGCTGGGCCCGGTCAACATCGGCAACGAGCTGGATGCGCTCGATGGCGACCGCCGCCTGGTCGGCGAGCGCATCGAGCAGACGCTGCTGCTCGGGTGTTAGCAGCGGACCTTGCTTGTCGTTGTCGAGACCGACAACGCCCACTGCCGTGCGTCCGGTCCGCAAGGGCAGATAGAGGCGTTTTGCTCCGGGCAGGGTGTCGGCGCCGCGCCCGGCGGCGCGGTTATGCTCCCACGCCCAGCGGGCTGCTGCGATATCGGCCTCGGCCAGCGTGTCGTCGGGCGGGTAGCCGGCTTTGACCGCGATTGTGCCGTCCTCAGGCAAAAGCAGCACCACGCGCAGCTTCAGCATCAAGGCGATCTGGAAGGCAGTGGCCCATAGCACGTCGTCCAAGGTGCCGGCGCCGGCGAGCTTCTTTGAAAACTGATAGATGTCTTCCGTGGCGCGCGCCCGTGAGCTGGCGGCGATCGCTTGACGCTGCACCCGCGCCGTCAGATTGCTGGCGATAACGGCGACAACAAGGAACACGGCAAGCGCAACGATGCTCTCCGGCTCCCTGATCGTCAGTGTGTAGCGCGGCTCTAGGAAAAAGTAATTGAATGCAAGGGCGCTGACGACACAGGCGTACAAGGCTGGCCAGAGCCCGCCCGTTACAGCCGATGTGAGCACCGCCAGTAGAAAGACAATGGCCAGATTGCGAACGTCGAGAAACTGGTCGAGAACAGTGCTGAAGGCGAGGGAGCCCATGACATAGGCTGTGGCTAGCAGGTAGGGCCTAACCTGAAACTGCTTCTGCTCGGTTGCCGCGCTGACATTTTTCGAGGGTGCGTCGGTGCCCTTGTCGGTTCCCGAAATTACATGGACGCTGATGTTGCCGGCGTCGCGGATGAGATCATAGGTGAGCGAGCCTTCGATCAATTCGCGCCAGCGCGATCGGGTCGGCCTGCCGATCACGATATGGGTGAAGTTGTTCGCCGTCGCGTGGCGAACGATGTCTTGCGCGACGTTCTGACCCGGAATGGTCGTCACCTCGGCACCGAGCTGCTCGGCAAGGCGCAGTTGCGTCGCCAGCCGATCCTTGTCCTCCTCGGGCATGGCAGCTGAACGAGGGGTATCGACATGAAGCGCCGTCCAGGGGGCGCGGAGCCGGTCGGCCAACCTCCGCGCATAGCGTACACGGGCCGCCCCGCCCGGACGCGCATCGACGCAGACGAGTACCCTTTCCCCCGCCGCCCACGGTCCCGGAATGGCGTGGGCCTGCATATGGTTGAGCAACTGCTCGTCGACACGCTGGGCGGTGCGGCGCAGCGCCAGTTCCCTAAGCGCCGTCAGGTTACCCGGCGAGAAGTAGTTCTCGATGGCGCGCTGGGCGGTGCTGGGGATGTAGACCTTGCCTTCCTCAAGCCGCTTGATCAGGTCGTCGGGGGTGAGGTCGACGATCTCGATGTCGTCGGCCTGGTCGATTATGGAGTCGGGGACAGTTTCCCGCACCCTGACGCGGGTGATCTGCGCCACGACATCGTTCAGGCTCTCGACGTGCTGGATGTTGAGAGTCGTGTAGACATCGATGCCGTGCGTCAGGATTTCCTGGACGTCGAGGTAGCGCTTGGGATGACGGCTGCCTGGCGCGTTGGTATGGGCGAGTTCGTCGACCAGTACCAGCGCCGGGCGCCGGGCGAGGATGGCGTCGAGGTCCATCTCCTCGAGGACCCGCCCCTTGTAGTCGATCTCAAGACGAGGAATGACCTCGTAGCCCTCGACCAGCGTCTGGGTTTCCTTGCGGCCGTGCGTCTCGACGATGCCGATCACCACGTCGACCCCGTCGGCCAGCCTGGCGCGGCCCGACATCAGCATCTCGTAGGTCTTGCCGACACCGGGGGCGGCGCCGAGAAATATCCTCAGGCGACCGCGCTCCTCCCGCTCGGCATGCGCGAGCAGCGCGTCGGGAGACGGCCTGGTTTCGGCGGTGCGGCTGTCGTCTGGCATAAGGGTCAATCATGAACGGCGCCGGCTTCGGTGTCGATCCCGGCGCCGCCTTTCATTGTTTCATCGCATCGTCCAGTGCAAGGTTGAGGGCCAGCACATTGACCACCGGCTCGCCGATGAAGCCCAACTCGCGGTCCTCGACTTGGCTGTCGACAACCGATTTGATCCTGGATTCATCGACGCCCCTGGCCTTGGCCACCCTGGCAACCTGAAAATAGGCCGCATCGGGGCTGATATGCGGATCGAGCCCGCTGCCGGACGTGGTGACCAGATCCATCGGCACCGGCTGGTTCGGGTTTTCTGCTCTCAACTGTTCGGCGTCGCTCTTGATGCGGTCGATGAGCTTCGGGTTGGTTGGGCCGAGATTCGAGCCGCCCGAGGCGGCGGCGTTGTAGCCGTCGCCGGCGGCCGACGGGCGGCCATGGAAATAATGGTCGCTGGCGAAAGCCTGGCCGATCAGTTCGGAACCGACGAGCTTGCCGTCCTTCTCGATCAGGCTGCCATTGGCCTGGCGCGAAAACAGCGCCTGGGCAATGCCGGTCATGCCGATCGGATAGACCAAACCCGTCAGAACGGTGAAGAAGACGATCATGACGATCGCGGGCCTGATTTGATTGAGCATCGACGTGGTTCCTTATGCGAGACCGAGAGCAGTGATGGCCATGTCGATCACCTTGATGCCGACGAAGGGGACGACGACGCCGCCGAGGCCATAGACAATGAGATTGCGGCTGAGCAGGGCACCGGCGCCGACCGCGCGGTATTTGACGCCCCTCAGCGACAGCGGGATCAGCGCAATGATGATCAGCGCGTTGAAGATGATGGCCGAGAGGATAGCGCTCTGCGGCGTCGCCAGATGCATGACGTTGAGCGCTTGCAGTGGCCCGGCAGTCTGGCCCGGGGCGATGTAGAAGATGGCGAATATTGCCGGGATAATGGCAAAATACTTGGCCACGTCGTTGGCGATGGAGAAGGTGGTCAGCGACCCACGCGTCATCAGCAGCGCCTTGCCGATTTCGACGACCTCGATCAGCTTGGTCGGATCGCTGTCGAGGTCGACCATGTTGCCGGCCTCGCGCGCCGCAACCGTGCCGGTGTTCATGGCAACGCCGACGTCGGCCTGGGCAAGGGCCGGCGCATCGTTGGTGCCGTCGCCGCACATCGCGACCAGCTTGCCCTTGGCCTGTTCGTCGCGGATCAGCTTCAGCTTGTCCTCGGGCGTCGCCTGGGCAAGGAAGTCGTCGACGCCGGCTTCCGCCGCTATCGCCGCCGCGGTCATCGGATTATCGCCGGTTATCATCACCGTGCGGATCCCCATGCGGCGCAATTCGGCAAAGCGTTCTGCGATGCCGCCCTTGACGATGTCCTTCAGGTGGACGACGCCGAGCAGGCGCCCGTCGCGCTCGACGGCCAGTGGGGTGCCGCCGGATTTGGCGATCTCGTCGGCGATCCCCTGGAGGTCGCGGATGGTGTCGCTGCCGGGACGCGTACTGCCTGTGGCAACGGTCGAGAGGTTGACGTGGGCAAGCACCGCATCGACTGCGCCCTTGCGGACCGAGGAGCCTTCCAGATCGACGCCGCTCATGCGGGTTTGCGCGGTGAAGGGCACGAACGTCGCGTGCAGGCTTGCCATGTCGCGGGCGCGGATGGCGTATTTTTCCTTCGCCAGGACGACGATCGAGCGGCCTTCCGGCGTTTCGTCGGCAAGCGAGGCAAGCTGAGCCGCGTCGGCCAGTTCCTGTTCGGTGACGCCCTTGACCGGACGAAATGCCGTCGCCTGGCGGTTGCCCAGCGTGATGGTTCCGGTCTTGTCGAGCAGCAGCGTGTCGACATCGCCGGCCGCCTCGACAGCGCGGCCCGACATGGCGAGCACGTTGAAGCGCACCAGGCGGTCCATGCCGGCAATGCCGATCGCCGACAGCAGGGCGCCAATTGTGGTCGGAATCAGGGTAACGAACAGGGCTACCAGCACCGTCACCGAGATATAGCCGCCCGAATACGAGGCGAAGCTCGGGATCGTCGCCGTCGCCAGCACGAAGATCAGCGTCATGCCGACGAGCAGGATGTTGAGCGCGATCTCGTTGGGTGTCTTCTGGCGCTCGGCGCCCTCGACCAAGGAGATCATGCGGTCGAGGAACGTATGGCCGGCAGCCGCAGTGATGCGCACGCGGATCCAGTCGGACAAGACCTGCGTGCCGCCGGTCACCGCCGAACGATCGCCTCCGGATTCGCGGATGACCGGTGCGGATTCGCCGGTGATGGCCGCCTCGTTGACCGATGCTACGCCTTCGACCACCTCGCCGTCCGAGGGGATGATGTCGCCGGCTTCGACAAGCACGATGTCGCCGACCTTCAGGCTGGTGCCGGGCACCAGTTTGAACTTGCGGCGGTCGCCGCCGTTCAACAGCTTGGCCTGCGTCTCGGTGCGCGCCCGACGCAGCGAGTCAGCTTGCGCCTTGCCGCGGCCTTCGGCCACCGCTTCGGCGAAATTGGCGAAGAGCACGGTGAACCACAGCCAGATGATGATCTGCAGCGTGAAGCCAAGATCGCCGCCGCTGGTAATGAGGTCCTTGACGAACAGCACGGTGGTTAGCGCCGAGACGACGGCGACGACGAACATCACCGGGTTCCGCATCAAGGTGCGCGGGTTCAGTTTTCTGAAGGAACCGCCGATAGCGGGCCACAGAATGCGGGTATCCATGATGCTCACGGATTTCGACGGGCTCATTTGGTGGCTCCAGTGTCGATGTTGTTGACCGGTCGATCGTGTGCCGAACGAAGGTGCGGCGGCCCGTAAGCCAGCAGCCAGATCATGATCAAGGCTGCCGCAATAGCGAGGAATGTGGACAGCGTCGGGAAAGGAGGGGGCGTCTCGTCCCTCCCGTCATCCGGCCTTCCGTCATCGGGTTGATGACGGTGGTGCCGACGTATGAGGTTGAACCAAGGCATGGCCGTTTCAGAATGTCTGACCGTGAATCATCGCCAGGTGCTCGACGATCGGTCCGACCGCCAGGGCCGGGAAGAAGGTCAGGCCACCGACGATCAGGATGACACCGACCAGCAGCCCGACGAACAGCGGACCGTCGGTCGGGAAGGTACCAGCGGAGGCTGGGACGGTCTTCTTCGCAACCAGCGAGCCAGCAATCGCCAACGCCGGAATGATGACCAGGAAGCGGCCCATCAGCATGCCGATGCCGAGCGTTATGTTGTACCAGGGCGTGTTTCCGCTGAGACCGCCAAAGGCGGAGCCATTGTTCGCCGCGGCCGAGGTGTAGGCATAGAGAACTTCGGAGAAGCCGTGTGGACCGGCATTGGCGATGGAAGCAACGCCGGTCGGCAGCACCACCGCGATAGCGGTGAAGATCAGCATTACCAGCGGCAGGCAGAGCACGGCCAGCATCGCCATCTTGACCTCCTTGGCCTCGATCTTCTTGCCGAGATATTCGGGCGTACGTCCGACCATCAGCCCGGCGACAAAGACGGCGATGACGATGAACATCAGGATACCGTAGAAGCCGGCGCCGACGCCGCCGACAATAACCTCGCCGAGCTGCATGTTGATAATCGGGATCATGCCGCCAAGTGCGGTGAAGCTGTCATGCATGGCATTGACCGCGCCGCAGGACGCGGCCGTGGTGATGACGGCAAACAGTGCCGACAGGGCGATGCCGAAACGGCTCTCCTTGCCCTCCATGTTGCCGCCATCGATGCCCAGCGCATGGACGAGCGGATTCCCAGCGGCTTCCGCCCAGTAGCAAACGGCAACGCCGGCGATGAACAGCACGCCCATCGCCGATAGAATTGCCCAGCCCTGGCGCTGGTTGCCGACCATGCGGCCGAAGACATTGGTCAACGCCGCGCCGAGGGCGAAGATCGTCACCATCTGGAGCAGGTTGGAGATCGCGTCGGGATTTTCGAAGGGATGCGCTCCATTGGCGTTGAAGAAGCCGCCGCCGTTGGTGCCAAGCATTTTGATAGCGATCTGCGAAGCGACAGGCCCGACTGCGATGGTCTGCTGCGCACCTTCGAGCGTCGTCGCGTTGACGTAGGCAGCGAGCGTTTGCGGCGTGCCAAGATAGACATAGACCAGCGTCAGGACGATGCAGAACGGCAAGAGCAGATAGAGCGTGCAGCGGGTCATATCGACCCAGAAATTGCCGATGGATTTGCCTGAGGCCCTGGCAAAGCCGCGGATCAGCGCGACCGCAATGGCGATGCCGGTCGCCGCCGACAGAAAGTTCTGCACGGTCAAGCCGGCCATCTGCACGAGGTAGGACATCGTGCTTTCGCCACCGTAGTTCTGCCAGTTGGTGTTGGTCATGAAGCTGGCGGCGGTGTTGAAGGCCAGCCCAGGTTCGACGGCGGTCATGCCGGCCGGATTGTAGGGCAGGCCGCCTTGCAGCCGTTGCATGAAATAGAGCACCAGGAAGCCGGCCAGGTTAAAGAACAGCAGGGCCGCCGCATAGGAGGTCCAGTGCTGCTCCTCGCGCTCGCTGGTCCCTGATATGCGGTAGAGCCCGCGCTCGAGCGGGGCCAGAATTGACGACAGGAATGTGCGCTCGCCGCTGAAAACGCGATGCATGTAGCCGCCGAGCGGCTTGGCCAGCAAAACGACGATCCCGCAATAGACGAGGATCTGCAGCCATCCGTTGATTGTCATGGGGTTGGCTCCTTGCCAGCGGAGATCAGAAGCGTTCCGGGCGAACGAGGGCGTATGTCAGGTAAGCGAGAAGAAACAAGGTCACGGCGCCACCGAGGATATAGTCGAATAGCATGTTACGATCCCCTAAAATTATAGCTTGTCGCAGGCTTTGATGTAGCCGAAGCATAGAGCAAAGAACGCAATTCCAGTCGCGATAACAACTATGTCCAACCGTGCATTTCCTTATATTTGTTTGTTCCGTAAACTTAGACAAAACTATCCAAGCCCGCGCGCCGCATCATATCGGCGGCCGGATACATCGCTCCGGCGAATATGGATCAAAGTGCCATAAAGGTTCGAGACGGGACGCCGAGCAAAGAAATTAAAATCCCATAAGGATTTCGCCGCCTCGGCGCTGGCCACAGCTTTAGGAGGGAGGTGCGCACCGGCGCGCGAAGCTGCCGGGATCAGTCCGCGCGGGTATAGATCACCGCGTAATCGTCCGTATAGGCCCGCTTCCAGCCCAGTTCGTCGAAGAACGGAATGCGGCTGTCGTCGGCGGTCAACAATGCCCAGTCTATCGCATATTTGTCGAGTTGGGCTTTCAGGATTGGCTTGCCCCGGCTGTGCCCCGTCTGCTCATCCGTTTCCGTAAAGCCATTCAGGAAGAGCTGATCCGCGCGGCCGTCGATAAACGTCTTGATGCCGTGGAAAATCAGTGTGCCGCCGAAATCGTAGGAGTTCAGCAGATTGCCCGACAGATTATGGGTTTGGGCGAAGGCCAGTGCGTCTCTCGCCGAGGTCTTCTGGCTCGGCGCGATCGGATAGGTCGTGAAGGCGGCAGCCGCCAAAACCGGCAAAACGGCAAGTCCAGCGCAAATCCTGGAAAATTGCCGTGCGAAAAATTGTTCAAGTCCGTCGCGCTTTTCCGCCGCCCATTTCTCGGCTGAAAGCGCTGGATATTGTTGCGCGACCTCGACGGCAAGGACCACCGGCACGAGAAGAAAGAACAGATACATGAACCGTATGTGGGTGAGATAGACGTGCAACGTAAAGACAAGGAACAGCGCCTTGGCCCAGCCAATGCGCAATCTCGACACGAGCAGCCCGAAAAATGCCACCAGAAGGGCCACCTCCTGGAGGGTATGCCGCGAGGCGTCGAATGGCTGCCACTCCGCAATGTAAGGCACCGCCTCATTGCCATAGGCCACGGTGAATGTGGCGAGTATGGCCTTGACGCCATAGGGATTGAGCAGGCTGACCAGCGGACAAAGCAGCCCGAAAGCGATCCATTTGGCCAGCAGCCGAGGGTTCGACAAGCGTATGCGCATGACGAGGTCGAGGCCGGCGAAGGCGGCGATGACGAAACCGAAGGTGAAGGTGGCATGGAGATTGGCCCACAGGCAAAGCAGCGCCAGCAGCCATAAGGGCGGCGCTTTCTCGTTGCGTGCGGCCTGGAAAAGACCGGCGGTCCAGACGACGATGATAGGCAAGGTAAAGATGTGCGGCCGGGCGACGTAGATCGGCCCGATCACCAGCGCGAGAACCAGCGTCACTCCTATCGCCAGCGTCGGCTTCAACCACGCGCTGAGATACCACGACGTCAAGAAGATCGTCAGCGCGATTACTGCAGTCGCCAGCAGCACCACGCCGTTCCAGCCGCCGGCTTCAAAGGCAATTGCAAGGAGAACCTGGCTAAGCCATTCCTTGGCAATCCATGGCTGGCCGGCAAAAGTGTAGGAATAGATGTCGACAGTGGGGAATGTGCGGCTTGCCAGCATATCCATGCCGACCTTGATGTGCCACCAGCTATCGGGATCCTGCAGGAGGGAGGTGGCAAAGGCGAGGAGCGCCGCCGCCATCACGACCGCCGCCAGCAGGCAAAACACCAGCCTCACATGCCGTATGTCGTCTATCGACGGCCTCGCCTCACCAGATATCCCGCGCATATGGCATCCCTGAGCCGCGATAGCGGAAGGGATAGGCCGAATTTGTTAGAAAACCGATAAGCCGCAAGATTGCGGCCACAACCCTGTGCCGCGCTTCCAACCGGCTTGGCGCGTTCAGCCCTCGGCCTTGAAGTTCTTGGCTTCCTTCTCGACCTTCGGGCTGTCCTTGCCGTGCTTGCGCATCAGATCCTTCGCCTGCTTCGGCGAAACGTCGGTGGTTTCGGCCAGACGCAGAGCCTCCTTTTCGTCCGGATCGCGCGTCTTGCGGTCGGCCATTGCGGTTTTCTTGTCGGCCATTACGACGCTCTTATGCTCTCGGCGATTTCGTTCAGCACCTTGCGGTCGGTGCCGTGGCGCTTGATCAGCGTGCGGGCCTGATCCGGGGTGATGCCCGCTTCCTCGGCGAGGTGACGTACCTCGTAGTCTTCGCCGCCCGCCACTCGTGAGCGGTCGCGACTGTCGGTCTTGGTTTTGTCGTCGGCCATGGCAGCTCTCCTCATCTCAACGAGAGCATAACGGGCAAGATTTCAGCGAGTTCCTTCGAGCGTGTCGCCCAATTACCGCCTTCGGGCATGACCCGGCATGAGCAGCGGTTTTGCTCAAAGCAAGGGCTTGGCGCCAGGCCGACCTTCACGCACAAACAGGCTGGCCTCTTTGGCGGCGCTGCCAACCGCCCGCCGCTAGTCCTGGGCGCAGCCTGGTATTCGTTCCGGATTGCTAATTGGAGCGATGGTCGAACACGACGCCCATGGTCCTACCAACGGCCGTCATGACGATAAGCCCGACCAGATCGTCGTCACTGTCGCCGCAGGCCGGGGCCGTCCTGCGAACGATGTCCAGCATCGCCCTCGTCGATATGGTGTCGCCGGCGCCGAACCGTGAAAGCGCAGATGAAACAAGCTCTTGGGCCGTCAAGTCGGCGACCGTCACCCGCTGCACCACGTTCATTGGCTTCCTCCCACCATGAACCCTCTACCGGGAGAATGATACGCCGAACGTCGCGTTTCGCCAGCGAAATGGTGGTCCTACCAGCGCGTGGGCAGCGACCGAAATCGTCGGTTTTGCGTGAGGCAACCCGGGCGCGAGGTGGCAGCGCTTTTGTGCCATGTTCACTTCGCCAAAGACCGATCCCGGCGGCCGGGATCGGTCTCAATTTTACTTGGCAGTCTGATTGCTTGGCAGTGTGGTCTGCTCGGTTGCGGCCGAAGCCAACGCGGCAAGAACCACGATGCGGGCAGGACCAGGACGGTTCGTCGTTCCACGGAAACGCCGAACCGGTCTGGCTTTTTTGTTTACACAATTCCGGACGGAAAACCGTCACACATTTCCCGGAATTCCTCGTCTTGTGACTCTAGGCGGCCAGGTCGCTCGGAAGCTTGCCGCCATTCTCGGCCAGCTTTTTCATCAGTGCGTCGTGCAGCCACAGATTCATCGTTACAGTGTCGTTCATGTCGCCGGTGTAGTTCAGCTCGTGCGCAAGCTCCTTGCGGGCGCCGAGGCTGCTGTCGATATTCAGAGCCTTCATCAGATCGACAATCGAATTCTTCCAGTTGAGCTTTTGCCCCTTCGCGGCCACCGCTTTGTCGAGAATGGCAGCGATGTCCGGGGCAGAGGACGGTGCGGCCGGCGCGGCCGGAGCCGGAGTTGCAGCCGGGGCGGATCGGGTAGGCGCCGTCGGCTGGGTGGCCGTGCTCGAAGCAGGCGCGGGAGACGGTTGCGCCGGTGGCGCTTCGGCCGCAACCGCGTTTCCAAAAATCGCACCTTTGATACTGTCGAAAATGCCCATTGCTACCTCCTGGGTTGGCCTGACGGTGTGTTGCCTTGACGGTCGGTGAGGCGACCGTTGCCGAATGCCGCATTGAGCGCCCTGGTTGTACCGGACCACGAACGCAACGCAGGGGCAACCCCAAACTGGCTAAAAGGTAAAGGCTTGGTTGCATTGGGGAATCGGCTCAGTGAGCCGGCCCGAGAGTAGAATAGGTTGGATCGCGGACCAACAAATCGTCACGCGCAATGGGCGAGGAAACGGTTGGCAGCCAGTTTTGCTGACGCAGACCAGAAAAATCATCTAGATTCGTGTTCGCAATTCGCTGAGAGGAACGAAGCCATGACAGCAGTCGTCGCATCCGACAGGCTCGAACGTTCGACGGTTTGGGCAGAGGACGACCCATCGGTCAAATGGGCCGGCGCCTTCGCGGCTTACGGCGGGCACGGCACCACCCAGTCCTCGGTCATTGTCTACGAGATCGAGCCCGGCAAGCGGCTCGGCTGGCACAGCGACGCCACAGAGGAGACGCAATACATCATCGCCGGCACCGGCGAGCTACATATGGAAGGCGGCACCACCCACCCGGTCGGGCCCGGCAGCGTCCTGGTACTTCCGACGCCGGTCCGGCACGACCTCGTCAACACCGGCACCGAAACCCTGCGCGCCGTCGCTTTCTTTGCGGCGGCGATGTTCACGCAGACATTCGACGACGTCATGCTGCCGCCGAAATCCCATGTCCTCGGCACGCCCAATCGTGCGGGCTGAATGCGTGCCGGTGAGAATCATCAGGCCTGCGGATTGCGGACTCGGAGCTGACATGAGCGCGCGCGCGACCGGCAAGCGGTTCGGCGTCGTGACGCGCTCGCGTCATGGGCGGACCGGCTGATGGCGCCCGTCAAGGTCGACCCCGCCAAGGTGCGCGAGTTCAGGGACGCCGAAAGCTTCCATGCCTGGCTTGGCGAGCATCACGACAGCGAGGACGAAGTCTGGATCAAGATCCATAAGCTCGATTCGGGACTGCCGTCGATTACGCCGAAGCAAGCCATCGACGTGGCGTTGTGCTGGGGCTGGATCGATGCGGTGCGAAAGGCGTTGGACGGCAAAAGCTACCTGCAGCGCTACACTCCGCGCGGCAAGAAGAGCACCTGGAGCCAGATCAATGTCGACAATGTCGCCCGGCTGATCGAGGAGGGCCGGATGACCGAGCACGGGCTGAAACAAGTCGAGGCAGCCAAGGCCGATGGCCGCTGGGCGCGCGCCTATAGGAGCGGCAAGGAGATGAAGATCCCCGACGATCTGCAAGCGGCAATAGACGCCGAGCCCAGGGCGAAAGAGATGCTGGCAAAGCTCAGCGGGCAAAACCGCTTCGCGCTCGCCTTCCGCACCCACAACATGAAGACCGAAGCGGGACGCAAGAAGAAGATCGCGGCTTTCGTGGAGATGCTGAAGCGCGGCGAGACGATCTATCCGCAACGAAATCGCGATTCTGGATGAACATTTGGCCGCGCTTGTCTCCGGCATCTCGTGCTTGTCCCTGTCGGCGAGCCCCGAATGCGGCCGGATCGCAGATCAGGCGCACCTTCGATCCTGGCGATGTCGCCGACGACTTGTTTTCGACGAGCGTCGCCCGGCACTTCGACACCAGCTCTCATTCGTTTAGTTGATGCAGGAAAAAAGTCCCGTCCTCACAGTCGACATAGTATATTAGCAGGCGCTGTTATGAGGTTTTTGCCCGTTCAGGAGCCGACTGGCACGTGGGCCGTGTTTGATGCGACCGTGGACGTGCCTGCGGATTTCGCTGGCAGTTGCCTTATCGGCTTGCCGCGGGAGCGGGCGGAGTGGCTCGCAGCAAGAGCCAATCGAGATGCTGCAAAAGCACTTCGATTTGCCGGTTGTCAGTTGCCTGGCCAGCACAGGCCGCGGTTCTTGGACTTAGACCGTTAGGAGAGATTTCGATGATGCACGAACAGGTAATGGAAGCTGCGTTGGCAGCCAGAAATCAGGAAGTGGATATTTGTGGAGTCTTCGACATCACCAACAAAACCGATGCGCCAATTGGCTCTCGCCGATTGGGCGAGGCTATCCACTTTGTCGCCAATGCACCTATCGTTGGCTATGATGTTCACGCCGCCGTCATCAGATATGGCCCACTCGGAACCCCCAGCCTCAGAGCAACAGACTGCGAACAGCTGTGGGAGAAGTTTGGCGAGGCCTTGCTGCAACACTGACGGGCAGACCTTTGGCGCGTGTAGCACCACGATCGTGCAGGACACTTCCTTTGTGAGAACGACATGGAAGCCTGGCGGGTAATGTTGCAATTAAATTAGCGTGAGTGCATATTTTTTGCCGGCTGGACTCGCAACCGGCCAGGCCCGGCGGCCGGCCGCCAACGGGCTGTCAGGCCGGTGAACAATTGGTTCCGCAGGCCCGACGGTCCTCTTGGCAAAGATCGCTGGAACCACAGCATGATGCGGCGGCAAAACGGGTTTGGGAGAATGACATGCCTAAGGTTTCGGAACTCTTTTTCAAGACAGCCATCGTCTTTCTAATTCTGGGAATTGCAGCTGGCCTGCAGATGGCAATTTCAGGCGATCACGGCGCGTTTCCGGCTCACGCGCACATCAACCTGCTGGGATGGGTCACCAGTGCAATATTCGGCGGCTATTATGCGCTGAACCCGGCGAAGGCGGCCCGCAGGAGCGCGATGATCCACTACGGCGTCTACAATCTCGGCCTGGTCGTGATGCTGCCGGCGCTTTACCTGATGCTGCAGGGAAATCCGGCGCTCGAGCCGATCGTCGCCACCGGCTCAATGATTGTCGCTGTCGCCGTGCTGATCTTTGCCTTCGTGGTTTTCTCCAGCGAAACAGAGCGCTCAGTCTCGGGAATACAAGCGGTCCCGCGCTAGACGGGGCGGCGATAGTGCCGAGTCGACCAAAGCCCGTGCTTCTGGTGAAGCGCGGGCCGATTGGTTGTAGGCTGATCTGAGGCAAGGGTGCGGCGAGATGAAAGCCGCTCAGTAGCCTTCGCGCGCCCCTCTGCCTGCCATGCTGCTTGTCGCGGCCTTCATTCTGGCGTTGTGCCTGCGTCCCTAGGAAGGTGAAAATATCGACACTTCTTGGATCTTCGCCGAAACGACTGCCTTGTGCTTTTGGGGCGCGACGCCCAGCGAGCGCAGGTGCGACGTTGATGCAGCCTTGTTGTTGGCGACGCAGCACGACGGGGTCATCGTCAAACGACGGTAGAGCGCGCGGACCTACTGTTGCGCGAGCCGGTCCCCGAGCGTGTTTGCTTCGGCCAATCTTGCCAGCGATTGTTCGACTTTCTGCGCCGAGGCGTCTGTGCGCTTGATGTGCCGTATCATTTGCTGCCTCAACAGCGCGAGCCTTGCGACGCGATATTCGTCGCCGTATCTCGCAGTTTCAAGGTGGAGGGTCGCGAGCATCATGGGTCAATTCTTCCGATCGATCTTCGTCATGCGTTCCCGGGCCTCAATCACGCGTTTTTGCTCAGACCGTATGCGGTCGCACAACGCGAGATTGACGGCGACACAGCCATCGTTCAACAACAGTTCATTCGCACGCTTCAGCGAGCGCTCGGCCCGTTTAACGCGCAGCCTGGCATTGGCCAGTTCGAAGCTAAAAATATCAATCATCATCATACCGCTTCGTTTGCGGTCCCTTCGATTGTTAACCGGCGTCGATCCCATTTGTTCCGACTGCACGCGGCGCAGCGCCAGGAAGGAGCTTGTCTTTCGCCCGTGCTGGGCCGTGCGCGATGGCGGGGCATGCTAGGTGGGCGGGCTGGTGCAAGGCGAAGGTGTGAAGGCCTGGCCCGTAATCACGTTCTGTTCACTCTGGCTAATGTAAGCTGGCCGCCTAGAATTCGCCGCGAAGGTGTTTGACGCGGAGCTTCACACCAGGCTTGACCCAATGCGCCGCGAGCACAGCCATGTGGTCACCGTGGCTCGAGTGTCAGCAGATGTGGTAAGGGTGAGTGTCGGCGAGTAGCAGAGGTCCAGCAACAATGA
>NZ_JBVVQK010000030.1:0-68630 GCF_055811175.1 Mesorhizobium sp. WSM4828
CTCCCGTTGCAGCATCACTCTTTGATCTGAAAACCAGAGCGGCGGACCTTCAACTCGAGCGTGTCCGCCGCTCCGTCCTTGTTCAATTGCGCCACGGAAGCTTGATCAAGGAAAGATGCGATATCGGCTGACATCCGACAGATCGAAGTTGGCCGGCATATCGCCAATGAATTTCGGCGCCGCCACACCCTAAGCGGTCTCGGCAATTTTCAGCACGGCGTCGATCTCGGCCATCACCGCTGCCGGCAGCGGCCCTTTTTCCAGCGCACCGAGATTGTCCGCGACCTGCTCGGGCCGCGTGAAGCCGGGAACCGGCAGGGCGATTGCCGACTTGGCAAGGATCCAGCCGAGCGCGCCCTGCGCAAGCGTGCGCCCGCCCGAGGTGAGCAGGTCGCGGATTGCCGAGAGCCTTGACAGATAGTGCGGGTTGGCGGCGCCATCCCTGAAAAACACCATCCATTCGGCATTCCCGCCGCGGACGTCGTCGGTGGGCAGCCTCATGGCCGGCGTGTATTTGCCAGTGAGCAGCCTCATCGCCAGCGGCAGGCGGCTGAACGAGACGAGGTTCTCGCGCGCCGCAACGGCCATCAGCTCGTTCGCCGGGGTAAACACATTGAAGTCGTTCTCTACGGCGACGAACCCCTCGCGCGGCGCGTAGGCGGCAAGCCGTTCGGGGTGATCGGTGCTCCAGCCGAAGCCGCCGATCTTGCCCTCCTGGCGCAACAGGCCGAGCGTATCGAACACCTCGCCGGCGCGCTCGATCGGATACTCGTTGATATGTAGCAGCACTACGTCGACACAATCGCGCTGCAGGCGCTGCCGCGAATTGTCGATCGATGTCCGGATCGCCGCGGCAGAGGCATCCTCGGGTGCGATCTTGCGCGTTTGGGGATCACCGAAATAGCCGACCTTGGTGACGATGACGGCTTCGTCCTTATTCTTCAACGCCCGCCCGAGGATCAGTTCGGCATTGCCGGCGCCATAGGCGGCAGCCGTGTCGAACACCCGCGCGCCGATGTCATAGGCCATCGCCAGCCCGGCTTGCGACCTGATATCGTCGACCTCGCCATAGACTGTCGCCGTGTCGCGCCAGCGCGCGGCACCACCGGCCGCCCAGGTGCCGATGCCGATGCGCGGTACCGAGCGGCCATCCCAAAGCTCCATCATCTGCATGCCCGCTTCCTCAACGACACAAGCAGGCACGGCGGGCACGCTCGCGGATCTCTTCGCGAGAAATGCCGGCATCCGCCAATGTGCTGTCCGGAACCTGCCTCAGGCTCGCAAGAGTCTGGCGATAGGCAATCCAGCGTTCGAAACGGTATCGAAGTTCATCCAACATGATCGTCTCCTTTGGCCCGCAGAATGCCCGCGCGCCTGGGTTGGTCGAAAGCGCAAAACATCTGCGCCAATCGCATGCGCGATCGACGGGGCTGCGCTCGCTTCTTGGCCAGCCGAGGCGCTTGTCCCTGTCCCGCCAGGCAGGATTGTCCAACGCCTCCAACGCCTGCATACTTGCGCGTGATGCCTGCTTCGCGCTACAGCCACGGTCGCAAGGAGTTTTTCATTTCTGCAAAATGGATATCGGCTGGGACGATCTGAGGTTGTTTCTCGACGTTGCGCGGCTGGGTGGCTTGAGCGCAGCGACGGGAACCACGCGCCTCAGCGCAGCCACCCTTGGACGACGCGTCACCGCGCTCGAAAAGCAGATCGGCGAACCTCTGTTCGTGCGCCAGCAGACCGGCTACCGGCTGACCCCGGTCGGCGAGGAACTGCTGCGGCGCGCCGAAGACGTCGAGGCGGCAATGCAGTCGCTGACGCGCTGGCGCGAGGGAAACCTGCCCGACCGCATTGTCCGCGTCTCGGCCGGGCCATGGACCTCGGCGTTCGTTTCCGCTCATATCGGCGAGATCTGGACGGTCGATGACGGCATAAGGGTAGAGCTTGTCACCACCACCGACCGGGTCGACATCGGCCGCCGTGCCGCCGACATCGGCATCCGAAGCGAGCGCCCGACCGAGCAGTGGCTGGCCGGCCGTCAGAGCGGCAAGGTCGCCCACGCCATTTATTCAGGACGCCACCTGATCAACGGCATCGCCGCCGGTTTGTTCGTCGGCGTCACCGGCGAAGGCGCAAACGTTGCCTCGGCGCGCTGGCTGCAAGCCCATCACGGCGACCGCATCGCTGTACGCGGCAACAACACCCATACGGTGCGCGAACTGGTGGCCGCCGGCGCCGGCCTTTCGATCTTTCCGTGCTTCGTCGGTGACAGCGATCCGCGGCTGGTTCGCGTCGCTCAGCCTATCCCCGAACTCGAAACCGACCAATGGATCGTCACCCATCACGAGGAACGTCACTCCCCGCCGGTACGAAAAGTCGCCGACCGGATTGCCGCCTTGATGCGGGCGCACCAGCCGCTGTTTCGCGGCGAGACGCCGATCCGATAAGCCTCAGGCGTCGATCGGCCGCCGGCGGATCAAGAATCAGATACTTCGGTGGGCCCGACGATGTGCCGCTGCCGTTGAGGACGCCGGAGTGCGGCGCGCTGCTCGTCGAGATCTGAGAGAGCGGTATAACCGATCAGCACCGGGCCGCCTATCCGGTCACTCGTCCTTCTGCCGGCTCATAGCCGTATGCTTCGCCCTTACGCACCACGCGACCGATGCCCGGCCAGCCAAGGTGCGCGCCGGCGATCCACGTCCCCGCCTCGGCCGCGTCACTGAAAACCTTTAGGCGGGTTGCGCGCGCGGTCAGCTGATCGTCGTCATAGCCCCAACTGAACGCGGGATTGCTGAACTGCAAGGCCGGCACATGAACGAAGTCCCCGAAGAATAGGAAACGGTCCTCGTCCGTGTCGAACGTGTAGCCGGTGTGACCGGCAGCATGACCGGGCAGGGCGACCGCCCTCAATCGCTCACCCACCTGGTCGCCATTCTGGACAGGCTTCAGCAGGGGCCGGAACTGCGCAAGGTGCGCGTAAGCGAAAAAGCTCTGCACAGCCGCCTCGGGAATTACGATCGCCTTCAAGTTTGGAAAGAGCACTCGGCCGTCGGGGGCCAAAAGTCCGTGCACATGATCCTGATGGGCGTGGGTTAGCGCCAAGACCGTGATCGAAGCCGGGTCGATCTTGGCCTCCGCCATGGCCTGCTCAAGACGTCCCACTGTCGGGGCCCACCCCCCTCCTCCGCTGTCGATCAGAACGCCGTCAACGCCTGGACCTGCGAGCGCGAAGCAATTGACAGACAGGCGAAGCGCCCCTGCCTGCGCAGCTTGCGGCACCGGATTATCCTGCGTGTCCCGCAGAAGGTCCGCCGGCATCTCGATGTAACCGTCCGAGAGCGACCAGACGCGCCACCTTCCCGACGTGCTGCCGAGCACGTTGCTGCTTTGCGATGTCACGATCATAAGGCCACCTGCCGCAAACGAAAATGGAGGATAGGTTCGATTGTCACTATTGGCTCTCTGCATCCTCTGCGCAAAAGCGTGGGGAAATCGATGAAGATCAATGCGGAAAGCACCCGATCTCGATAGGCTATCGGAAGATGATCGTTGACGGATCTGCTAGCTTCGCGACGATGCCAGCTCTTATTGCATGCCCATGTAGATTCCTCCCTTCGTAAGCTCGTCAATCATCTGATTTATGCGCTTTCGGCGTGTTTCCGGGTGACGGGCGCGCGCGATCCAATGCAAGTAATCATTGCGCTGATAGGGAGGCCGTTGCTTGAAAGCATGCATCAGATTTGCGGCCTCGAGCTCTGCACGCAAACTGTCGGGCATTTTAGCCAACGGACGTTTCAGCAACTCACGCTCCGCCATTCGAATCGCGATGCTGGAATAGATCACAAGTCAGCCGTCTCGCCTGCGAGACCGCAGCCGGCCTGGCGACAGCCCTTTAAATCGGGTCACGACGCGATTCATATGGGCCTGGTGAGTGAAACCCGCGTGCTGAGCAATCTCGGCCAGCGGCAGATCGCTATTTTCCAAAAGCTCGACCGCGCGATCAACGCGGCGGCGTAAAATGAATTGATGTACCGGCAATTGCGTCGCCTCGCGAAAGGCGGCGGTGAAGGCGCGTCGTGGCATTCCCGCGATTCCGGCAAGATGGTCGATCGACACCCCCTTTTCCAGATCGCCGTCAATCGTAGCGAGGACCCGGTCGAACCGCTGCGAGGTTAGGACCGGAGATTTCTGCCGCCGCTGACGTGCATGCCCGAGACGGAGCAGGTTCGCGAAAACCAGGCCCAGCGTCCATTCGCGGACGATGGCGTTGGCTGGCGCGTCGCCTTCGAGGCGTCGGCACAACTCGGCCACCAGCGAATCGCGTATCGGTCGATCGGTCAGGATCACCAGATCGTCGAGGGTCCCGGCTGCGGATACCAGGAGCCTTGAAGCCAGCGCGGAGTCAACGGTGATCATCGTCAGCTCTCGCGGCTCCTCGATCTTGAACCGCGTGGCACGCTCGGGAAGGCTGAGCAGCAGGTCGCCGGGGCGGGTGAAGACGCGCCGCAGCCCGCGGCCAAGATCGATCTCTGCATAGGATGAACCACTGCGGATCACACGCAGCTGAACGACTCCGGCCGGCGCATGGCGATAGTCGCCGGCAGGAAAGAACAATCTCTTTGCACTTGCGGCGGTCACCATCGTTGTACCGGGCGTCCGGACGCAAGTTCCTCCAGGACTTCGATGATCGATCGCCGCATCCTCGATCCTTGACGCCTACACTTTTGCCCGTTTGGCCGGCCCACCAGGCGCATCACTTGCCAAGGCGGTCAGTTCACCAATCCGGGGCACAAAGATGTTGTGCAGTGTCTGGGTCATAATGGTCATTTCACGCTGAATTTGCAGTTCCTGTGCGGCGGGAAACAATGTGTGCTGCAAGAAGAGTTCCAGGCCTGCCTTGTCGTCCCATATCTCGATGATGCGATAGCCATCGTCGGTGGCATGCGCGAGGTGCTGGTAGATGCCGCCAGCGGGCCGTTTCTCCACGCCGATCCGAGCGAGGATGCGGCTATAATCTTCGGCCGTCAGGCCGGCAATATCAAGTGTCGTCACCACGGCCATGGTTCATCCTCGCTGCTGATTGTGGTTGTTTGAAATGAAGTTCTTGGACGACCCCGGCTCCTACTGGGCCGATGTCGTTTGGCATCGCCGTCCTGACGGCGAGTTTGACTCCCGAACTTCACCGACAGGAGCGGTCTTTGGTCCTCAGCCACCGAGCGCCTCGATGACAAGACGGGCGGTCGCCGCTCCGGAGAAGTTCTGCTGGCCGGTGATCAAATTGCCGTCGCGCACGGCAAAATCGCGCCACAGCCCGGCCTGAATATAGTTCGCGCCGAGCGCACGCATCTCATCCTCGATCCGCCATGGCATCAAATGCGTACCGTGCGGCAGCGCGCCCATCTCCCAGACGGCATTGTCGGCGAAGTCCTCCTCGACATTGGCGAACCCCGTAACAGTGCGGCCTTTGGCCAGCAGCTCGCCGGTTGAGAGGCGCGCGTAGCGCAGCAGCGCGACGCCGTGACACAAGGCGGCCGCGACCTTGTCGGCCGCGAAAAAGGCGACGAACAGCCGCTGCAACTCAGTTGCGCCTTCGAAGGTGAACATCGGCGCCTGGCCGCCAGCGACGACGATCGCGTCGAACGCGTCGACCGACAGCTCTGCGATGGGCCGGGTCGTCTCCACCAGCGCCGCCAGTTTCGGCGTCGACAGGAAACCGAGCGAGATCAGATCCGTATCCGAATAGCCGGACGGATCGCGTGGGTCGCTCAACACATCCGCCTCGCATTTGCCGCCCTCAGGCGAGAAGATCGCGACTTCGTATCCGCGCTCCGTGAAGGCGAGCCAGGGATGAGTTAACTCGCTCCACCAAAACCCGACCGGCCAGCCTGTGGTGGTTGACACAGCCGGGTTTGAAAGGACCATCGCGACGCGTTTGGGATGCAGCGGGTCGAGCGGGTTGGGATCGCGTACGCTCATCGCGCCATCTCGACTGGTTCGCCAAGATTTGCCCAAATCGTCTTGTATTGGGTGTAGCTTTCCCACGCCTCGCGGCCCTGCTCGCGGCCATAGCCGCTCATCTTGAAGCCTCCGAACGGCGCATTAGGATGGTATTTGTGCCAGCAGTTCAGCCACACCGTGCCTGCCTTGATCCGGTCGGCGAGCCGCAAGGCGCGGCCAAGATCGCCGGTCTGGATGCCCGAGGCGAGCCCGTAGCTCGTGTCGTTTGCGATCCGGATCGCGTCCTCCTCGCTGTCGAATGGAATCACCGGCAGGACGGGGCCGAAAATCTCTTCGCGCGATATCCTTAGGTCGTTGGTCGCATCGGCGAAGATGGTCGGCTCGATGAAGAGGCCCTTGCCGTTGATCTGGCAGGTGCCGCCGCCCGCCGTCAGTCGCGCGGTGCGCTTGCCCTCTTCGACATAGCTCAAGACCTTGTCATACTCGCCGCGCGCCGCGATCGGCCCGATCATCGTCGCAGGGTCCAGCGGATCGCCGAGCGTCGCCGACTTGGCCATGGCGCTCAGCTTCTCGACGACCTCGTCATAGCAGGCGCGTTCGACCAGCAGGCGCGATCCGGCGACGCAGACTTCGCCCTTGTTCCAGAAGATGCCCCAGAAGGCTGCCTGTATCGCGGCATCGATATCGGCATCGGCGAAAACGATATTGGGACTCTTGCCGCCGAGCTCCATGGTCAGGTGTTTCATCGTCCCGGCACCGTTGCGCATGATGCCCTGGCCGACGGCGGTCGACCCGGTAAAGGCGATCTTGTCGACGCGGGCATCGTTGACCAGCGCGTCGCCGATGGTGCCGCCCGGGCCGGTGATGAGATTGTAGACGCCCGGCGGGACGCCCGCGTCGAGGATGACTTGCGCCAAGGCGAGGGCCGTCAGGGGCGTGTCGGTCGCAGGCTTGTGAACGACCGTGTTACCCGCCGCGAGTGCCGGCGCGATCTTCGAACAGGACAGCGCGAGGGGAAAATTGAACGGGGTGATCGCAGCGACCACGCCAAGCGGCTCGCGTCGCGTCAGGATCCTGATATTTGGTTCGTAGCTTGTACGATAGGCGCCGTCCATCGCGCTCATGGCGAGCCCGCCATGAAAGCGGAACAGTCCTGAGCAGTGCGGCATGATGATATCGCGGAAATCGCGATAGGGCATACCCATGTCCATCGCCTCGCGCACCGCGAAATCCTCGGCCCGCTCGTCCATCAGATCGGCGATGCGAAACAGGATCTTGGCGCGCTCCTCATGATGCATCCGCGCCCAGGGTCCTTGCTCGAAAGCCCGCTGCGCGGCCGCGACGGCATCGCTCGTGTCGGTGACGTCCGCCTTCGCAATATCGGTGATCGCCGCCTCCGTGGTCGGATCAAAAGTCGTCGAAGTCTCGCCACTGACGGCATCGCGCCATTGGCCATCGATCAGCAGACGTCCTACTGGAATCGCCTTGCGCCGCGCGGGTAGATAATCAGTCATGAACCGGTTCCGTCCTGTCGAATGAGATTGAAGGAAATTGTCGGCCCCATCCCGCGCCGATAAGCGAGCTGGACCAATAGCAGCATCATCGGCTCGATCAGGCGCGAGGCCGTGAGATCGCCGACATCGACCGGCATTGTCGGTAGATCGGCGAGAAGCCGGCAAACCGCCGCCTTGGCATCAGCGTCATTGCCGGCGACATAGCTCGTCACCGGATCGCCGTTGAGACGCGGATCATCCCTGTCAAGCAATTCGGCAAAGGTCGGAATGCACTTGACGACAAGCGCGCCCCGCGCGCGCCTCTGAACCTCCTCGCCTACCGACGTAGTAGTGCCTAGCAGCATCGTGGAAAGCTCAGGCGCGACTGCGTTGGTATTGTCCCAGACGATCTTGCCCGACAAATCGCCAAGCGCGTCCATCGCCAACTCGAGAGCCGGCCATGGCGTCGCCAGGGCAATTACGTCGGCCCATCTCGCTACTTCGTCAGGGGCACCGAAGCCAACATGGAGGGTTGCCGCGATTGCGCGCAACTTGCCTTCGTCACGACTGAAGCTGAGGCGAATTTCGTGCCCGGCGAGGCCAAGACGTTTCGCCAAGGCCTTCCCGAGCGAGCCTGGTCCGATGATCGCAACTTTCACAACTGCCTCCCGACACGCGATCGGGCTTGCCTAGCATCATTGCAGTCGCGCTTATTTCACGAATTGCCCTTGCACGATCGGGCGCACTCGTCACATGGGTCGGCGCCAATTGGCATCCGGATCCGCCGCGCGCTCACGCCCTCCCCGAACGTGTCCCTACTGGGCGTGTATGTGGGCCACCATAGAGGATGGTGCCACCAGCGGAGGTCCCCAGGGCACAAGGCTCACATTGGTGACGCTAGATTTTCTTTGCCTAATCCGTCGGCGTTGCGATGACTTTTGTGGCATCAGCATAACGCGATTGCCTGCAAATCCGGGGAAAGGCCGCCTCAGGACGGCTTTCCGGACTGGCACGCCCCTTGCTTCGTCGTTCACGTGCAGAGCGTCTAGGGTTCCGGCCGTGTCGATTACGGTGCTGGTCCAAGAGACGCGACCGCTTGAGATGCATTGAGGCATCCGGCGGAACACGGCGGGCCAAAATCCCGGGAGAACCCTGCACGGGTTTGCTGGCGCGAACCTCTCCCGGATGCGCGCTCCGTGAACCCCCAACAGACGTCCGGACGCAATCCGGATCGCAAACAGGGGTACGCAATGCTTCGCAAACTGGCTGCAATCATCCTAGCCGCATCACTCAGCCTTCCCTCCATATCGGCCGCGGAAGCGGCGCCCAAGAAAGACTTCAAGATTTGCTGGTCGATCTATGTCGGATGGATGCCGTGGGGCTATCTTTCCGACAGCGGCATCATGAAGAAGTGGGCCGACAAATACGGCATCAATGTCGAAATCACCCGCATCAACGACTACGTCGAGAGCATCAACCAGTACACCGCCGGCGGCTTTGACGGCTGTTCGATGACCAACATGGATGCGCTTTCGATTCCGGCCGGCGGCGGTGTCGACACCACGGCCCTGATCGTCGGCGATTTCTCCAACGGCAACGACGCCGTCATCCTCAAGAACAAGGCCGCGCTCAAGGATATTGCCGGCCAGAAGGTCAATCTCGTCGAGCTCTCCGTCTCGCATTATCTGCTGGCGCGCGCACTGGAGACGGTCGGGCTCGCCGAGAAGGACATCACTGTGGTCAACACCTCCGATGCCGACATGGTCGCCGCCTACGGCACCAGCGATGTCACCTCCGTCGTCACCTGGAATCCGCTGGTCTCGGAAATCGCCGCCATGCCGGGCGCCCACAAGGTATTCGATTCGACTGAGATTCCCGGCGAGATCATCGACATGATGGTCGTCAACACCGCGACGCTGAAGGACAATCCGGCCTTGGGCAAGGCGCTTGTCGGTGCATGGTATGAAGCCATGGCGCTGATGACCTCGGGCACGCCCGAAGGCAAGGCGGCCAAGGAAGAGATGGCCAAGGCGTCGGGGACGGATCTTACCGGTTTCGACGCTCAGCTAGGATCAACGGCGATGTTCTTCGAGCCGGCCAAGGCGGTCGCATTCACCAACGGCGCCGAACTGCCGAAGACCATGGATCTGGTGCGTAACTTCCTGTTCAGCCACGGCATTCTTGGTACCAACGCGCCGAGCGTCGACGTGATCGGCATGAGCTTCCCCGATGGCTCGACGCTGGGTGACGTCAACAACGTCAAGCTGCGCTTCGATCCGGCCTTTATGGCAGAGGCGGCGGGCGGAACGCTCTGACACGGGAGCGCGACATGCTAGCCAGAGGAACCGGCATCGTGCAGGCCGCAATAGGCCCCGAGGTCGCGCGCCTGCAACTTAGCAGGCCGAAAGCGCGGCTTCGCCTCATCAACGCGACGGTCTCGCGCGGCGGAGCGTTGCTGCTTGGGACGCTGCCGTTTGCCGCCGTGGCGATTGCCTATCTCTTCGCTTCCGCGCGAAGGCTGGCGGTCAATCCCAGCGACAAGCTGCTGCCCTCCCCTGCACAGATGTGGTCGGCCTTTTCAGACCTGGCGACAGTGCCGGACAAGCGCTCCGGCGACCTGATCCTATGGGCCGACACCTATGCCAGCCTGATTAGGCTGTTCGCCGGCGTCGGCGTGGCCACGCTGGTGGCGCTCAGCCTCGGCGTCGCCATAGGTTTCATCCCTCGCGTCAGGGCCTTTGTGCTGCCCTTGGTCACAGTTGTCTGCGTCATCCCGCCACTGGCGCTGCTCCCGATCCTGTTCATTGCGCTCGGCCTCGGCGAAACGGCCAAGATCACCTTGATCGCTCTCGGCGTCGCACCGGTCATGGTGCGCGACATCGCCAACCGGGTGATGGAATTGCCGCCGGAGCTCGTCGCCAAGGCACAGACGCTCGGCGGCAACAGCTGGACCATGGTGCTCAGGCTGGTGCTGCCACAGGTCATGCCGCGCCTCATCACTTGCGTACGGCTGGCGCTTGGGCCGGCCTGGCTGTTCCTGATCGCGGCAGAAGCCATCGCCTCCACCGAGGGGCTCGGCTACCGCATCTTCCTCGTTCGTCGCTACCTGTCGATGGACGTCATACTGCCTTACGTCGCCTGGATCACGCTGCTTGCGGTGATGACCGACTGGCTGCTCGTGCGGCTCTCTCACATCATCTCGCCCTGGGCGCATCCGGTGCGGAGCAGATGAGCCGGATCCTCGTCCATGGGCTGGAGAAGAGCTACGGCGACGCCCGTGTGCTGGAACGGGTCAACGTCTCCGCCGAAGCGGGTGAATTCCTGTCGCTGGTTGGCGCCAGCGGTTGTGGAAAATCGACATTCCTGCGCATCCTGCTTGGCCAGGAACAGCAAAGCGGCGGCGTGGTCGTCGTCGGCGACCAGCCGATCGTGCCGGAGCCGACGCCGCAGCGCGGCATCGTCTTCCAGCGCTATTCCGTGTTTCCGCATCTGACCGCGCTGCAGAACTTGCTGCTGGTCGAGGACTTCCGTTCGGGCGGACCGTTCGGCCGCGTCTTCGGCGCCAGGCGCAAAAGCGCCAGGCAAGAAGCCGAAACCATGCTGGAACGGGTCGGGCTTGCCCATGCGCGCGACCTCTATCCGGCTTCGCTGTCGGGTGGCATGCAGCAACGGCTGGCGATCGCGCAGACCTTGCTCGGGCGGCCGCGGATCCTGCTTCTCGACGAGCCGTTCGGCGCGCTCGATCCCGGCATCCGTGCCGAGATGCATGAGCTGCTCACCGAGCTATGGACCGAGCACGGCATGACCGTGGTCATGGTCACCCACGATATCGGCGAGGCATTCAAGCTCGGCACCCGCGTGCTGGTCTTCGACAAGGTGCGCCACGACCCCCAGTTCCCGTCCGCCTATGGCGCGACGATCACCTACGATCTGAAGCTCGACCGCAAGCACCGGGCTTCCACACGAGACGTGGCCGAAGTGGCCGCGATGGTTGGGACGACCCGACTGGATAGCGCAATCGCGACGACGGCGTCGTGAAGGAGGTTTTCATGCACAGAGATAGTCCAGAACGTCGGCATCGCCGCGCCGGGCTCACCGACCGCCAGCCGCGCCAACGCTTCCATCATCCGAACTTCGAGATCCGCGACATGCAGGGCTGGAAGTCGATCGAGGCGGAAGGAAAGCTGCCCGAGGATGGCTGGCGCAAGGAACAGAAATGGGCACTCGACATGGGCCTGCCCGGATCGGATTCGATCATCGACAAGTCGATCCCGACATTCGCGCGAGGCGAGTTGCCGCATTTCGCCGGCATCAACACCTTCCTCAAGGCGCCCTATGTCGAGAACGTCCGCGATGTCGGCAGATATGACGCTGCCGTCATGGGCATTCCTTTCGACAGCGGCACCACCTATCGGCCCGGAACCCGCTTCGGGCCGCAAGGCATGCGCCGCATCTCGGCGCTCTACACGCCTTACAATTACGAGCTCGGTGTCGACCTGCGCGAGCAGATGACGCTTTGCGATGCCGGCGACGTCTTCACCATTCCCGCCAATCTCGAAAAGAGCTTCGACCAGATCACCAAGGGCGTCAGCCATGTCGCCTCGTCCGGCGCGCTGCCGATCATGCTCGGTGGCGACCATTCGATCGGGTTTCCGTGCGTGCGCGGCATCGCCGACGTGACCTCCAAGCGCATCGGCATCATCCATTTCGACCGCCACATCGACATTCAGGAAAAGGATCTCGACGAACGTATGCACACGACGCCCTGGTACTGGGCAACCAACCTGCCGAACGTCTCGGCCACCAATCTGGTGCAACTCGGCATCGGCGGCTGGCAGGTGCCCCGCTACGCCGTCGCAGAGGCGCGGAAGCGCGGCACCAACGTGCTGACGATTTCCGATATCGAACAGATGGGGCTGGAGAAGGCGGCGGAGATCGCGCTCGAGCTCGCATGGAAGGACACCGACGCCGTATACATCTCCTTCGATGTCGACAGCATCGATTGCGGTTTCGTGCCGGGTACGGGCTGGCCGGAGCCCGGCGGCTTCCTGCCGCGCGAGGCACTGAAGCTGCTCGGGCTGGTGTCGGCGCCCGGCATCTGCGGACTGGAAGTGGTCGAGGTGTCGCCGCCCTACGACACGTCAGACATCACGGCGCTGTTTGGCGTGCGGGTGGTCGTCGAGGCGCTCGGCTCGATGGTCGCGCACGGCAATCTCGGCAAGCACAAATCCATCATCGACAAGCCGACGAGCTTTTGACCATGCACGATGATCATCATCACCACGACCATAACCATGGCGACGGTCACCATGACGGGCCGAACGGTCATCATCACCATCCGCACCCCGTCGGCCACAACGGGCCGGCCGGCAAGCCGTTGCAATGGCAGACACCGCATCTGCCGCACCACCATGCGCCCGAACCCGCCGACACGCGGGCGACGGATCTCGATCTCGTCGAGATCGCGTTTCTCGAAGGGTTTTCGCGGGCGCCAGACCCCTCCAGTTTCCTGCGCCTCGCCGGGATTCCGTTCGTCGGCGAGACCGCCGACGGCGTACGGCTGCATCTTCTGCGCGTCGAGACGCAGGACATGGTCGATGTCGGCGCCGTCATGCCGCTGATCGGCGGCGCCGGCGTCACCTATCACCCGCTGCCCGCGAAACTGACGTCGCGTCGGCGCCGCCTGGCCTTCGTCTACCACAACGGCAAGGCACAAACGCCCCTCGACTTCGGCGAGGCGCGGCTTCTAGCCGACAGGTCCGGCGCCGCACAATTCACCATGCCAGGGGCCGGACAATGAGCACCGGCCTTGAACCGATCGCACCTCTATCAAACAGGTCAGGAACCATGAACAAAACGCATTCATTCTTCGGCAGACTCGCCTTGGCAGCCGCCACAACTTTCATCCCCTCATTGGCCTTCGCCCACAGCGGCGGTTTTCATGCTCATGGGTTTGTAGACGGCCTTCAGCACCCGCTGGCCGGTATGGACCACCTGCTTGCCATGATGGCTGTAGGCATCATTGCCGCTCGCGCCGGTGGCAATGGGATCATCATCGTCCCGTCGTGCTTTGTCTCGGCGATGGTCGCTGGCGCCCTGCTCGGAATCGCCGGCATCGGCCTGCCCTCACTGGAAGCGGGCATAGCGCTATCGCTGGTAGTCTTCGGCGCCATGATGATGCTTGCCAAGCCGTTTCCGCTCGCTGTGGCTGCGTCGCTGACTGCCCTTTTCGCCCTCTTCCACGGCAATGTCCATGGCCTCGAAATTCCCGAGACGACCAGCGGCATCGCTTACGCGGTTGGCTTCGTGGTCGCTACTTCGGCTCTTCACGCGACCGGCGCGTTGGCCGCCCTGACACTTCGGCGCTGGCCGGGCGCCATCCGCACGGCAGGAGTCGGCACGTCGGTGGTCGGTATGGCGTTGGCGGCACAGATCATCTGACCCGCAGGTATCTGCGATGAACAGGAAGCGAAGGCATGATCAAGCGTCTGACCGTCTGGCTGCGCATCCGAAACATGCTGTACCAGATCCTGAAGACCCGGTCTGAGCGACTCTGATCGCATCCGGGGACTGAGGCTATGCAGCTTGCCGTACGCCTCGCGCGTACTGAGCGGTCCGCCGCGGGTCGCGACTAGGACGCAGCCGGCCGATCTGGACAGCGCCGGTCGGCCGCGTGCATCGATACGCGCGTGTCGCTCACGGACGAACTCGGATGATCGTCTTCCCCGAGCGTCGCTCGGTCGGGTTGAAGGCGGAAACGGCATCATCGAGGGTCGAGATGTTGCCGATGTTCGTCCGGAGCCGTCCGTCCCGCACCCGCTGGACGATTTCACTCAGTTGAGCACGATCGGACTCGACAACGAAGTCGACTGCCAGGCCATTGGCGGGCTGCGCGTCGGGCGGCCCGACGACGGTCACCAGTGTTCCTCCGGCTCGAACCAGGCCTGCGGATCGCTTCTGTATGTCGCCGCCGATGACATCGAACACCAGATCGACGCCGCCGACATCTTCCAGGGCGTCGTTCTCGAGGTCGACGAACTCGTTCGCGCCGAAGTCGAGCGCCTTCTGACGGTCGGCAGCGCGTCCAGTGCCAATGACATAGGCGCCGGCCTCTCGTGCGAGTTGCGTCACCATCGACCCGACTGCGCCGGCCGCACCATGCGCGAGGACGCTCTGCCCGGCCTGAAGGCGGCCATGGTCGAACAGACCCTGCCACGCAGTCAGGCCCGAGATCGGCAAACTGGCGCCTACCGTGAAGTCGACGTCGCCCGGCAGTGGCGCGAGGTTACGTGCCTCCATGGCTACATACTCCGCCAGGGTGCCGTCGCGATACCAATCGGCGAGGCCGAATACCCGCTGGCCCACGGACAGTCCCGTCGTCCCGTAGCCGAGGGCGGTGATCACGCCGGCCAGCTCGTGCCCGGGGATCGATGGCGTCCGGTCACGGTCGAGGCGATCGGTCCAGGTCGATGGCCACGCCAACTCAGTCGGGACGAATCCTGACGCATGAACCTGAACGACGACGTCGTTTATCGCTGCCTGCGGCTCGGGCCGCTCGGCCAGCTTCATCCCGGCCGTTCCCGCGGCCTGATCCGTCACAACGATTGCCTTCATCGGAATTGTCTCCTCGGTCATTTGTCACGTGGCGATGGCCGGTAGATATGTCCGGCTCTGGTCGTGAAACAGGACCAAGATTAGCGGGAATGATGGTACCATTGCGCCATGGCTGCTGTGCCCATCCATCTCGACCGCGCCGCAAGGACGCCGCTGGCGACGCAGATCTACCGGGCGGTCCGGGACGCCATCGAGACGGGGCGGCTAGACGCGGGAGCAAAGCTTCCTTCCTGGCGTGACATGGCCGCTCAGCTCGGCGTCTCGCGCGGCACCGTACGCGTCGCCTACCAGCGCCTCATCGACGAGCAGTTCGCGGTCGGCGCCGGCGCGGCGGGCACCCGCGTCGCCGAGAGCCCGTCGCCTTGGTCGGCGCCCTTGTGGTCGCCAGACGTGCCGCCCCTGCCGGAGCTGTTCCATACTTATGGAACGCCGCCCCTGCCCTTCCAGATGGGCGTGCCCTCGCAAGACGCCTTTCCGTTTCAAGCTGTGGTCGCGCGTCTTCGCGCGAGCGGCGCGGCGGGCGGCGGCCGCGCCGCTCAGCTATCCCGATCCCCGGGGCGATCCGCAGCTGCGAAAGGAGATCGCGGCCTATGTCGGGATCGCGCGGGGTCTTCGGTGCAGTCCCGCCCAGGTGTTCATCGCGGCAGGCTATTCCGGGGCGATCGGTCTGGCGGTGCGCGCTCTGCAGGTCGAGGGATCGCGAGCCTTGATCGAGGACCCGAGCTTCCCGATCACACGCAAAGCGCTCGACCTGGCCGGCATCACCGTGACGGCCGTTCCGGTCGACCCCGAAGGCCTGGATGTCGCTTCCGGCGTCCGGAGCGCTCAGGACGCAGCGCTGGCGATCGTCACGCCAGGGCAACATGCGCCGCTCGGGATGACGATGTCGCTGCCCCGCAGGCTTGCGTTGCTCGCTTGGGCTCGGCGGAGCGACGCCTGGATCATCGAGGACGATTATCTGAGCGAGCTGCAGCTGACCGGCCGGGCGGCTCCAGCGCTCGCTTCGCTCGATCACGGTGGACGGGTCGTGCATATTGGCAACTTCAGCAAGACGATCAGCCCGGTTCTGCGCCTCGGGTTTGTCGTTGCGCCCATCGAACTGACTGGCCGGTTCGGTGACGTATGCGCCTGCCTGGCGCCGGCTCCGGCCCTGGCGCTCCAAGGCGCGGTGGCCGAGTTCGTGCGCGAGGGGCACTATATTCGGCATCTGCGGCGCATGAAGCGCCTCTACGCGTCTCGGCGGCAAGCCCTGCTTGAGGGCCTCGCGCAGGTCGGGTCGGAGTCGCTGAAAGTCGAAGCCACCGCTGGCTTGGCCGTTATTGTCTCGATAACCGCCTCTCTGTCGGGCGTGGAGATCGCCCGCCGCGCCCGCTCGTTCGGCTTGGCTCCGTCGCCCCTCTCTCAATGGTGCGTCCGATCACCCCCGTGGCAGGGGCTCCTGCTCGGCGTGACCAACTTGGATACGCGTCGGCTTACACAGTATTGCCGACAGCTCGCGGAAGCGGCGCAATAGCGCCACTAGCGTTCAGCGCCAAGAGAAGCTTCAGACCCATCGCGATCGAGCTTTTGATCTCAACGCGCCTCTTGGCGCCTACGGTCCATTCCACTTCGGTTGCAGCGAGTCCTCGGTAGCCCACCATAAATCAACAAAATCAATTCCATGGATGAAGGTTCGCCAGTTATGACATGGCTAACCGAGGTAAAATTTTTCTAAGTCGTTGATAAATAATGACAATGGTGGGCCCGGAGGGACTCGAACCCCCAACCAAGCGGTTATGAGCCGCCGGCTCTAACCATTGAGCTACAGGCCCCACGGCGCTGGATTAGTGTTTTTCCCTGAACCGCACAAGGCTTTCCCTGGGGCTTTCCGAGCAGACGTTCCAAGGGGCTGGCAGAGATCGCCCAAATCAGCCCATATTGATAACCTATTGCACGTCGCCCATTGGACGCCGGCCAACACTCGGTTGTCTTGGGATCGCAGATCGAGGAGATTTCATGACCAGACGTTTTTTGCCCCTGGCGATTGCCGCCGCAATCGCATTTCCGGCGATCGCGGCCGCCGCCGATGCGCCACCGCCGCCGCGTATCGTCGTCACCGGTGAAGGCGAGGCGGCGATAGCACCCGATCTGGCTCTGCTGACGCTCAGCGTCATGCGCGAAGCCAAAACGGCACGTGCGGCGCTCGATGCCAATAACGACGCCATGGCCGCGGTGATCGCTGCGATGAAATCGTCCGGCATCAAGGAGCGCGACCTGCAGACCGCGGGCATCCAGATCAACCCGCGGTATAACTACACCAACAAGCCCGACGGCAGCCAGGAGGCCGAGCTTGTCGCCTATCAGGTGACCAACACGCTGTCGGTGCGCATCCGCGACATCGACAAGACCGGCGACATTCTCGACAAGGCGGTGTCGCTCGGCGTCAACCAGGGCGGCGGCATTTCCTTCTCCAACGACGATCCGGCGGCAGCCGTCACCGAGGCCCGCAAGAAGGCCGTCGCCAATGCGATGGCCAAGGCCAAGACGCTGGCCGAAGCGGCGGGCGTCGGCATCGGCCGGGTCCTGGAAATCACCGACCAGAATTTCGCACCGCCACCGATGCCGATCAATGCCAAGGCTTTCGATGCCGCCGGCGCATCGGTCCCCGTACAGGCGGGCGAAAATTCCTACACCGCGCAGGTGACGGTGACTTTCGAACTGAAGTAGCCGTCGATCGCATGAAAAACCCCGGAGGATCGATCCTCCGGGGTTTTCGAGCCGCGCCCTTCCGTTCTGGCGGAAAGGGACTCCGCTACTCTACCGGCTGAAAGATCGCCGGCCGCAAAGCTCCGACGGGCTTAGCGATAGATGATCGGACAGCCGCGCTCGTTGGCGAATACGATCACGACGCGATCGCCATACTGGCGGCCGGCAACCTTGACCGTGCGGCGGTTGATGTCGATGATGCGGGCGCGGTGCAGGCCCATGCGTTCGGCCTTGTCGATGGCACGCTCCGGCGAGCAGGACCGGCGCCAGCCGCCATGACGGCGGTGTTCGCGATAGTAACCATCATCCTCGTCGCCGGTATAGACGCCGACGCGCGGATCCTGGTTGTTGCCGAAGCCGAGATAGATGCTGTCAGCATGAGCGGGAATGGCAGCAAGCGTGCCAAGGCCGACAACAGCCGAAAGAGCCGCAGTCTTGATGGTGTTGAACATTGTCTTCTCTCCTTGTTGAGGGTTTCCACCCGTTTTCGTCGAACCGATGGGAGGAGAATGCACCTGCCTGTCTGAATTTTTTGCCAACCGGCCATTCATCCGCCGTTCATGCGGCAAGAATGGGCCAGCCGTTTAGTCTCTGCGTTTCTGGAACCGTTCTATGCAGGGCAAATGGGGAGCGTACCGTTTGCCATGGTCCCGGTCTTCGTTACCAGAGGAAATCCTAAGGCTCGTCCGCGAGCATATGGTCGAAATAGTCGTCCGGCTCGGCAAGGTCGGTCTCGCTGGCGCTGACCCGGCCGCGCATCGAGATGCCGGCCTCGTGCACGGTCTCGTCGCTTCCCGACACCAGCCTGTGCCACCAATAGAGATCGCGGCCCTCGGCAACCAGCCGGTAAGCGCAGGTCTTGGGCAGCCAGCTGATGGTGCGCACATTCTGCGGCGTCAGCCCGACGCAATCCGGAACACGCGCCAGCCGGTTGACATAGTCGGAGCAGCGGCAGCTTCCAGCGTCGAACAGCCGGCAGCCGACGCTGGTCCAATAGATCTCTCCGGTGTCCTCGTCTTCGAGTTTGGACAGGCAGCATTTGCCGCAGCCGTCGCAGAGTGATTCCCACTCGGCCGGGGTCATCGCCTCGAGCGTCTTGGTTTTCCAGAACGGCTTTTCCATCGTCGGCATGTGGCCCTCGGACGCTTCAAGGTCAAGCACGGCAACCGTGCACCCTCGTCCGAACGATACGCCGGGACCATACGCCGGAATATATGCCAGGACCATACGAATGACATGAAGTCGCCTTCAAAACGCCGGTCAATCGCCCTGTGCCACAGCTAGAACCTACAAACAGGAACCAAACATGGTTGCTGAAAGTTTGGGCAGGGATGGGACGCCACAAGGAGTGTTTATGATGAAACGCCAACCACGGATTCTGGCAGGCACGGCGCTTGGCCTGTTGATGGCGTCCGCGCCGTTGGGCGCGTTCCCGCTGCAAGGCACTGCCGCATTCAGCCCCGTGCAACGCACCGCAGCGCCGCTCATCCCAGTGCAATCGAGTTGCGCCGAGAGCGAGTCGGCGGAGGCCTGCGCGCAAAGCCAGCAGGCAGAGCAGCCCAGAAAGAAGAAGCGCGACCAGCAGCAAACGGAATCCGCTCCGGCCGAGCAGGCGGCTCCAGCCGAGTCGGAGCAGCCCCGCAAGAAGCGGCGCAATCAGCAGCAGCAAACAGAATCCGCTCCGGCCGAGCAGATCGCTCCGGCCGAGACCGAGCAACCCCGCAAGAAGCGGCGCAACCAACAGCAGCAAACGGAATCTGCTCCGGCCGAGATCGCTCCGGCCGAGACCGAGCAACCCCGCAAGAAGCGGCGCAACCAACAGCAGCAAACGGAATCTGCTCCCACCGAGCAGATCGCTCCGGCCGAGACCGAACAGCCCCGCAAGAAGCGGCGCAATCAGCAGCTGATCGAAGCGGCCCCATCGGAACAACCGGCCGAGCAGGCAGCGCCGGCAAACGACAACCAGCCCAACGTCAATCCGCGCAAGAAGAAGCAAAAACAGAACCAGCAGATCGAGGCCGCCCCGGCAGAACAGGCTCCGACTGTCGAGCCGGGACAAAAGCCGGGCAAGCGCAAGAAGCCTGCTGAATTGACCGGACCCGCCACGGAGCCGGAAGGCCAGCCGGCGCCGACCAATAAGGAAGCGACCCCACAGGCCCAACCGGCTCCGACCGAGCAGCAGGCCGCTCCCGTCCAGGGCGAACAGCCCCAGGACAAGATCAAGAAACGTGGCAAGAGGCCTGTCGGCGAACAGCCGGTGACAGGAGAGCAACAGCCCTCAACCGGCGAACAGCCTTCGACTGGCCAGGCCGCGCCGGTCCAGGGTGAAAATCCGGTCCAGGGTGAAGCCCAGGCCAATCCGAACGAGGCACCTGTTCTGGACAGCCAGAAGGATGTCTTGCGCAAGCGCAAGGGTGGCAAGGAGCGCGGCCAAAATGCCGGTAAGCAGCAGGGCAACCAGCCCGCCCAGCAGGGCGAAAACCAGGTGGAAGCCCCGAAGCCGGCTCCGGTCGAGGAGGGACCGCCACCTACCGACGACAAGGCGGCCCAGCAGGCGATCAAGCCTGAAAAGATCGTTCCGGTGACGGAGGAAAAGGGCAAGCGTGTCGAGCGTGCGCCCGACATCGAGGATGTTCGCCGCCGTCCGCGTCCCCAGGGTGCCAACGTCGTCAGGGAATTCGGCGACCGCGTCATCCTCCAGTTCAACAACCAGACGTTCGTCGAAAGCAGCGATGCCCCGCGCATGCATCGTGGCGCCAGGAATATCTATTATGAGGACCTGTCGGGCGATCGCACCCGGGAAATCGTCGAGCGTGACAATGGTGTCCGGATCGTCACTATCCGCAACCGTTACGGCGACGTTATCCAGCGTTCACGCATCGCGCCCGACGGCCGCGAATATGTGCTGAGCTATGTCGACGAGCGGAACTATGACTATGATGCAGACTGGCGCGACCCGGGCGACGACCTGCCGCCGATGCGCCTTACCATCCCGCAGGAGGAATACATTCTGGATTCCGAGGAGGTCGAGGATCCGGACGACTACTACACCTTCCTCGAACGGCCGCCGGTCGAGAGGGTCCAGCGCCTCTATTCGATCGACGAGGTCAAGCGCTCGGCCCGCGTGCGCGACATCGCCCGCCGCATCGACCTCGACACGCTCAACTTCGAATTCGGTTCGGCCTCGATTTCCGACACCGAAGTCCAGAAGCTGGAGGGTGTTGCCAACGCCATGGACAAGCTGCTGAAGAAAAACCCGGCCGAGAGCTTCCTGATCGAGGGCCATACCGACGCTGTCGGCACACCGGAAGCGAACCTTGCTCTGTCCGACCGCCGCGCCGAGGCGGTCGCCGAAGCCTTGACCAACGCGTTTGGCATCCCGCCGGAGAACCTGACGACGCAGGGCTATGGCGAGGAGTATCTCAAGGTCAACACGTCGGGACCCAACCGCGAGAACCGCCGCGTCGCCATCCGCCGGATTACCCCGCTGGTGGCGCCGGTGGCCAGCGCCCAATAAACCGGAATGTGAACCGCGCGATTTGATCAACTATTGAATCGCGCGGTCATCAATCTTGAAACGTGTGGTTACCCATCCCAGATTCTGGACAGGGCGTTCCCTGCCCTGTCCCGACTCCAGCGGGACACACGAGCCCCGCCGGTTCCCCTCCCCGGCGGGGTTTCGTTTTTTTGGAGCCTTGCAAACCGCCGCAGCCTGCCCGAAATACGGCACTCCGACAACGGAGCCCGAACCGCATGAAGCGCCTCGAACTTGCCATCGAATCGATCATTCTCGCCTCGCGCTGGCTGCTGGTCGCCTTCTATCTCGGACTGGGTGCAGCGCTTGCCATCTATGCCGTGTCATTCGGCAAGAAGCTGTTCGAGTTCGTTCCCGTCGCTTTCACGCTCGATGACACCGACACCATCCTGAAAATGCTCGGCCTCATCGATGCCGCGCTGGTCGCCTCACTGGTGGTGATGGTGATCATCTCGGGCTACGAAAACTTCGTCAGCCGCTTCGATGAAAATGACGGCAAGGTGCATTGGCTGGGCACGATCGATGTCGGCTCGCTGAAGGTCAAGGTCGCCTCGACAATCGTCGCAATCTCCTCGATCCACCTCTTGCAGGTGTTCTTGAACTCGGTCTCCTACACGACCGACCAGCTGATGTGGCTGACCGTCATTCATCTGGCCTTCGTTCTCTCGGCACTGATGCTTGCCTATATCGACCGGCTGATGGGTCTTGGCAAAGCCAAGAAAGCCGAGGAATAAGCACGCGTCTGTGCCGGTCTTTTGAGACATACTTCTGTAGCTAGATGCTTTCCGTCAGTAGATAGCTTTGATTTCGGTATCCGTCCGGCCGAACACCTCGTCCGGCACAAAAAAGTCACCGGCGAGCGGGCCTGTCGCACCCGGCGCATAAGCCGAGAAATCGCTGACGCCCTCCGCACGCAGCACTTCTTCGTCGATGTAGAAATTGCCGGTTGCCTCGCGCGAGGGCCTGACCAGGATAGCGTGTGCGGCATCGGCCATGATGTCGGGCGAACGGCTCATCGCCGCCACCGTCGCTCCGCCCAGGAGGTTGCGCACCGCCGCCGTGTCGATGGTTGAGATCGGCCATAGCGAATTGACCGCGATGCCATCCCTGGCAAACTCGGCGCTCATCCCCAGCGTGCACATCGACATGCCGAACTTAGCCATCGTATAGGCGACATGGTTCTTGAACCATTTGGCCTTCATGTCGAGCGGCGGTGCCAGATTCAAGATGTGAGGATTTTCCGCCAACCTCAAGTGCGGAATGCACACTTTGGAGACGAGAAAAGTGCCGCGCGTGTTGATCTGGTGCATCAGATCGTAGCGCTTCATATCAGTCTCCAGCGTGCCGGTGAGTTGGATGGCGCTGGCGTTGTTGATGCAGATATCGATGCCGCCGAACCTCTCCACGGTCTTGGCGACGGCTTCGGCGACCTGTGCTTCATCCCGGATGTCACACAACACCGGCAGCGCCTTGCCGCCGGCCTGCTCGATCTCTTGCGCCGCCGTGTATATCGTCCCGGGCAGCTTCGGATGCGGCTCGGCGGTCTTGGCCGCGATCGTCACATTGGCGCCGTCGCGCGCGGCGCGCAGCGCAATCGCCAGCCCGATGCCGCGCGACCCGCCGGAGATGAAAAGCGTCTTTCCCTTGAGCGACATCCTTGCGCCTCCCTGCAACATGAAAAACACGATCCTTGCGCGGCTGAGAACCGCCGCGCAAGGCCCAACACACCGGATGCGGGTTACGCTGCGTCGGCCTTGAGACAATCCGAGCTAAACCAGCACCAAGCCCTGCCGCATGGCGATGGCGATCGCATCGGTGCGGTTGGCGGCACCGAGCTTCGTCAGGATCGCAGCGACGTGGAACTTCGCCGTGTGCACGGAGATGTTCAGCCGGCGCGCAATAACCTTGTTGGGCGCGCCTTCTGTCAGCAGCGCCAGCACCTCGCTTTCGCGCGGCGAAAGCGTCGGCCGAACGATTTGCTCGTCGGTCGGTTCGTCTTCGAACCGGTCGCTGTCATGGAAGGTCAAATCGTGATGCCGTTCGGATAGAGCATGGCTGTCGCGCGAAATCCGGTAGCCCGCCGCCGCCAGCCGCGCGGCCGCGGCGATCAGCAACTCGTCCGCTTGCACCGGCAGCACGGCAAACACTGTATCGGCCGGCAGCTCCCGGGCCGCTCGCGACGATAGCAGCACCCGAGGCATAGCCGCGTCGAAGAGACTGTCTTGTACCCCATGATCATCGACGATGGCGACATCCGCCGCCTCACGCCCGTCGACTTCGCCCGCCAGAACCGGCCGCAGATCATCGGTCGCGGCGAGAGCCGCGGACAGACTTCGTGCGCGCTCGGCGTCACCGAGCGCGATCAGCACTGTCAGCCGTCTGCCAGCGACCTCACCGCTTACCATCTATCCCTCAGCTCAGTGGCTTTTCACCGATGGTCAGGGAAACCTCGCGATTCTCGCCGCCGCGCACCACGCCGAGTGTCACCAAGGCACCGGCGCTGTCCGGTCCGAGCTTGCGGATCAGCTCGCGCGGGCCATGCACCGTCTCTGCGTTCCACGACACGATGATGTCGCCGAGGCTGAGACCGGCTGCTTTCGCCGGCCCGTTATCGTCGAGGCTCATCACCATGGCGCCCTGTGTATCACCATTGCGCACCGGATGCAGGCCGGCGCCAAGATAGCCGCGCGCCACATGACCCTTCTCGCGCAGCGTCGTGACTGCCCGTTCGATCGTTTCGTAAGGCATGACCAGCGCCCGCCGGCGCGGCCCGAACAGCAGCATGCCGATCAGTCCGCCCTTGGCGTCGAGTACAGGGCCGCCCTCGAAACGGCCGCCGGCATTGACGGCAAGATTGATGCGCCGGTCGATGGTGCCGCCGCGCATCGAACGCCAAGCCGGGCCGACCTCGCCGACCGTGCCGAAGGTAGCGAGCGAGGTGCCGTCGCTATTGCCCGCTACGACTGCCAGATTGCCCGGCCGCACCGCATCCGCCTTTACCAGTGACGGGGCGCTCGGCGCGCCGGCCGGTTTCAAAACGGCCGTGCCGGTGGACGGGTCGCGGCCGACCAGTTCCGCCTTGACGACTTCGCCCGAAGAAAACGTCAGCTCGATCTCCTCGCCGGCCTCGACCGCCTCCTCGGCAGTGACGAAATAGCCGTCCCGCCAGTGGAAAGCAGTTGACGTCCGGTGGTGCGTCGCGAAGCTGGCCGTCGCTGGTGCCGTGGCTGCCGCGATGTCGGCAATGGCGTCGGAAAACGTGCTCAGATTGAAATCGCTCATGATTTGTCTCCTGGGTTCTTCGTGACCCAGATATCGCCCGGCAGGGCGTTGGCGGATACTCGCCTGACGGCTAGTTGGGCATTTGACTGGCCATCTGGTCAGGTCGCGGCCGGTCCGGCAGCTCCGCACATATAGGCATTGTTCATCTTGTTCAAAACGGAGCCCTCAGATGGCCCTGCCCGCCCAGCAATTGCAATATGACGATAGCCTTCTCGATGCCTATTCGGCGACGGTCGCCGATGCCGTCGACCGCATCGGGCCCGCCGTCTGCCGCATCGAGCGCATCGGTGGCCCGGGCGGCCATGGCTCCGGCTTCGTCATCGCGCAGGACGGGCTGGTCGTCACCAACTTCCACGTCGTCGGCGATGCGCGCAGCGTGCGCGTGTCAATGCCGGACGGCGCCTCCAGGGAAGGCCGCGTGCTGGGCCGCGATCCCGACACCGACATTGCGCTGGTGCGCGCCGACGGCAACTTTGCCGACGTTGCGCCGCTTGGCGATTCCAAGCGTTTGAGGCGCGGCCAGATTGCAATTGCCATCGGCAATCCGCTCGGCTTCGAATGGACCGTCACCACTGGCGTCGTCTCGGCACTCGGCCGCTCGATGCGTGCCTCCACCGGCCGGCTCATCGACGACGTCATCCAGACCGACGCCGCGCTCAACCCTGGCAATTCCGGCGGACCGCTGGTGTCCTCGGCCGGCGAGGTGATCGGCGTTAACACCGCGATGATCCATGGTGCGCAAGGCATCGCTTTCGCGGTTGCCTCCAACACGGCCAATTTCGTCATCTCGGAAATCATCCGTTTCGGCCGCGTGCGCCGTGCCTTCATCGGCGTTTCCGCCGACACTACCAACCTGCCGCGCCGCGCAGCCCTTTTGTCGCAAGTATCGAGCAGCACGGCGGTGCGCCTGCGCACCGTCGAAAAGAACAGCCCGGCAGCCAAAGCCGGCCTCAGGGAAGGCGACATTATTGCCGCCATCGACGGCCGCCCGGTCACCGGCGTCGACGATCTGGTGCGCATGCTCGACGCCGAGCGCATTGGCCGCGAGACACTGTGCACCGTGGTGCGCCGCTCCGGCATTACGCAGGTCACGGTGATGCCGTTGGCGCGGGCGAGTTAGCGCGCCGCAGCACCCTGCGCATATTGCGCCAGGAATTCTGAGCTCGGCGGGATCGGCCTGATCACGTCGATCAGCACGCCGTTGGGATCCCTGGTGATGAAATGGCGCTGGCCGAAGGGTTCGTCGCGCAGCGTTCGCAGGATCGGCAGGCCAGCGGCGGTGATCCGTTCATAGACGGCATCCGGATCCCTGACCTCGAAATTGATCAGCAGGCCAGATGTGCGGCCCCGCCCTTCCTCCGGGATCGTCTCATGATCGCCCTGGACGATGCCGAGGTTGACGCTGCGGTCTACGGCTGAGCGCAGCTGTACGTACCAGTCGGCCTCAAACAGCGGCTTGAAGCCGAAATGCGCAACATAAAAGGCTGCCGTGCCGGCGACGTCGCTCGTCATCAGCACCGGATAATAGCTCGTCGTCCTCATCTTTCCTTCTCCCGGCGAATAACATACAGTCTGCATGTAAATGCATTTAACATACAGGCTGCATGTATGCAACAAGGGCTCGCTCGTCGCTCCAACCGTGATCGCACCGAGGCGACACGCGCCGAGCTCATCGCCGCGGCGCGAAAACTGTTCACCGAAAAGTCCTATGCCGAGACCGGCACACCCGAGATCGTCGCCGCTGCCGGGGTCACGCGCGGCGCGCTCTATCATCACTTTGCCGACAAGCAGGCGTTGTTTGCCGCTGTGGTCGAACAGGAGGCGCAAGCCGTCTCGGAAGAGATCGAACGGGCGTCGCCGCCTTCGCTATTTGCCCGCGATGCGCTGATTGCCGGCTCGGATGCCTATCTGGCTGCCATGCGTGCCCCTGGCCGCACGCGGCTCTTGCTGCTTGATGGCCCGGCCGTGCTCGGCCGCGCCGCCATGGATGCGATCGACGATCGCCACGGCAACCGTTCGCTGCGCGAGGGCCTTGTTGCCGCGATGCGCTCGCACTCTATGACGAGACTGCCTGTAGAAGCACTGACCGCTTTGCTCGCCGCTGCCTTCGACCGCGCAGCGCTCGCCATCGAAGCTGGAGCATCGATCGAGGACTATCGCGCCGTTCTCATGGCGCTGATCGACGGCCTGTCTCCGGCTCATCCTCAGGCACCTCACCCGGTTCGAATTCGTTGAAACAGCCTAGCTGGCGCTTGAACTGGTCGATCAGCCAGGCGGCCGCCGGTTTCGGGCTGCGATCGGCGCGGTGCATGGCATAGAGCGGCGCGCGAACTTCGCTATAAGGCTCAAGATCGAGTTCGACGAGCCGGCCGTTCGCCAGATCATCGGCAATCAGCCATCGCGGCAGCCCGCCCCAGCCCAGCCCCTCGCGCATCAGCACGTGCTTGGTGCGCACATCCGTCAACCGCCAGGTGCGGTAGGCGAAGACGCCATAGTCACGCCCGCGCGTACGCTCGGACTGATCCGAGACGACCAGTTGGATATGTTCGCGGACATCCTCTAGCGCCACTGGTCTCGGCAGCAGCGCGAGCGGGTGATCAGGCGCTGCGGCTGGCACCAGGGAGATGAAGCCGATGCGAAGCAGATTAACGTCCGTCTCACCCAGAAGCCCCCCGATGCCGAGATCGGCCTGTCCGCCGACAACATGATCGAGGATAAGGCCAAGCGAGCCGATATGCAGACGCAGCGTCACGGCCGGGAACTGCGCCTCGAATGCCTTTAGCACCCGAACCAGCACCGGCGACGGTAGCGTCACGTCGACCGACAGCGTAACTTCGGCCTCCAATCCCTGCCGGTATCCGTCGACACGCGACCGGATGCGTTGCAGCACGCCGACCATACGCCGCGCATCTTCCAGCGTCGCCTTGCCGACATCGGTCAGTTGCGGTTCACGCGTGCCCTCGCGCTCGAACAGCTTCAGCCCGAGCTGCGCTTCGAGGTTGGCGATGGCGTAGCTGATCACCGATTGCGCGCGGTTCAATTTGCGCCCGGCGGCCGAGAAGCTGCCGGTCTCGGCCACCGCAACCAATATCTGCAGTTGGTCAAGCGTCGGGTTCGGTTGCATCGTTCAATCCACAATTTAGATGGATAATATACAAAATATACCAGTTTTTCAAATGGGTCTGCGCGCACATATTTGTCGGGAGATTTTGATCCAACCTGGAGACCCCATTATGTCCATCCTTCTTGTCACATCCAGCCCGCGCGGCGCTGCCTCACACTCGACCCGTATTGCTACTGAATTCGCTGAAAAGCTTGTTGCCGCCGATCCGTCGAACACGCTTGTCGTGCGCGACCTCGTCGCCAATCCGCTGCCGCACATCGATGCCGATTATGCGACTGGCATCTACACGCCGGCCGAAGCGCGCACCCAGCGCCAAGCTGAAGTCGTTGGCGTTTCCGATGTCGTGCTGGATGAACTGTTCGCCGCCGATACGGTGATTCTCGCCACCGGCTTCATCAACTTCAACATCTCCTCGACGCTGAAGTCCTGGGTCGATCACGTCGCCCGTTCCGGCAGGAGCTTTGCCTATGGCGAGAGCGGCCCTAAGGGCCTCGTCACCGGCAAAAAGGTCTATGTCGTGCTGGCTTCGGGCGGCATCTATTCCGAAGGTGCGGCCGTGCAGTTCGATCACGCCATTCCCTACCTGCGCAGCGTGCTCGGCTTCCTCGGCATGACCGATGTCGAGGTCATCCGCATCGAAGGAGTCGGGATGGGCGCCGATGCGGTGGCAGCAGCGCTGGCCAAGGCCTCGGCCAAGGTCGACGCCATTGTGGCCGCGACCGGTGATGCCGAGCGCGTTGCCACCGCGGCGTAAAGCGTCAGCATCGTCTGAATTGTACAAGGGCAGGCGCCCGGCGCCTGCCCTTGTTTTTCGTTAGCGACAGCTTGTGGTGGGCCACACAACCGCCATTGGTTATTCCGCTTGTCTGCGCTATCGGTCGCGGATGTTCCTGTCTGTTGCCACAACGCACCGTCCGGCCACCGATCTCGGTTTCTTGCTGCACAAGCATCCGGATCGTCTGCACGAGACCGACCTGTCTTTCGGCAAGGCGTGGCTGTTCTATCCCGAGGCAACCGAAGAGCGTTGCGAGGCTGCACTCCTGCTCGACGTCGACCCGGTGGGACTGGTGCGAGGCAAAGGCCAGGCAGAAGGCTTGCTCGACCAATATGTGAACGACCGGCCTTACGCTGCATCATCCTTCCTGTCGGTGGCGCTGAACAAGATGCTGCGGACGACGATGACCGGTATATCGAAGGAGCGCCAGGAACTAGCCGACAGCGAACTGCCGCTGGAAGCCGTGGTTACGCCATTGCCAATGCGCGGCGGTGAGGTTCTGGTTCGAAGTTTGTTCGAATCCTTGGGCTGGACAGTCGATCTGACGCCAATCGAAGGAGTCGGGGGGGCTGCAGGCGAGCCCCGATATGGCCATCTGAAGCTGACCGGCACCGGCCGGCTCAGCGCCTTGTTGAATCACCTCTATGTGCTGATCCCGGTGATGGACGATGCCAAGCACTACTGGGTCGGCGAAGCTGAGATCGACAAGCTGCTGTCCAAGGGAGAGGGGTGGCTGGAAAACCATCCGGCCAAAGACCTGATCGTGCGTCGCTATCTTGGCAATCGCAGGGCTTTGGCCCGCATCGCCCTGGAGCGGCTGGCTCCCGAGACGGCTGGCGAGGCACAACCTGCCGAGCTGCGCGTTACACCCGAGGAAGTGCTGGAGACGCCGATCCGGCTCAACGATCTGCGCATGGAAGCTGTGGTCCAGGCCATTCAGGCGACGGGGTCAACCTCGATTGCAGATTTGGGATGCGGCGAAGGCAAGCTGCTCGGTCGGCTCGTGCGCGAGCGATGGGTGCATAAGCTGTTCGGGCTGGATCCGGCGGCACGCGAACTGGAATGGGCTGCAAAGCGTCTCAAGCTGAACGAATTAGGCGGGCCACCCGAGGGCCGGGTCACGCTGCTGCATGGATCGCTGACCTACCGGGACAGCCGTTGGGCCGCAGCCGACGTCGCCGTTCTGGTCGAGGTCATCGAGCATCTCGACGAGGACAGGCTGCCCCTGGTCGAACGCATCGTTTTCGGTGAGACGGCGCCCAAATCCGTTATCGTGACCACTCCGAATGCGGACTACAACGCTCTGTTTCCAAGACTGGCCGCCGGCGCATTCCGCCATCCCGATCACCGTTTCGAATGGAGCCGGGCTCAGTTCCAAGCCTGGGCGGCCAAAATCGGCGAGATCTATGGCTATTCGGCCACCTTCAGCGGTATCGGAGCCGAGGACCCGACCCTCGGCGCCCCCACACAGATGGCGGTGTTCACTCGATGAGAGAACCCAACAAGACCAACCTCACCATTCCTGACTTCGCCCTCGTCGTGCTGATCGGCTCGACCGGATCGGGCAAGTCGACTTTCGCCGCCAAGCATTTCCTGGCGACCGAGATCATCTCCTCGGACCAGTGCCGGGCGCTGATCTCCGACGACGAAACCGATCAGGACGTTTCTGCGGATGCCTTCGATCTGGTTCGCGAGATAGCCGGCAAGCGGCTTAAACGCCGCAGGCTGGCCGTCATCGACGCCACCAATGTGCGAGCCGCCGACCGCAAGGCCTGGATTGAGCTGGCGCGCAAGTGGCACGCTTTGCCCGTCGCCGTGGTCCTCGATCCAGGCGTCGAGGTGTGCGTCGCCCGCAATGCGGTGCGAGCCGACCGGCCGTTTGGCGCCGGGGTCGCCCAGCGCATGACAACCGAGATCCGCAAAGGTCTTGGCGGCCTGCAACGCGAGGGCTTCCGCCAGGTCTGGAAGCTTACCAGCGAGGCCAGCATCGACGCGGCCGAGGTGTCGCGACAGCCGCTGTGGACCGATAAGCGCGACGATCATGGCCCGTTCGATATCATTGGCGACATCCACGGCTGTTCGGATGAGCTTCATACCCTGCTCGCTCGATTGGGCTACGGCATCGTCTGGTCTGAGCATCTGGGCGACCGAACGGTCACGGTGGTTCCACCAGAGGGCCGCAAGATCGTCTTTGTCGGCGACCTCGTCGATCGCGGCCCCAACTCGCCCGACGTACTGCGCATCGCCATGAGCATGGTCGCGGCTGGAACGGCTTACTGTGTCCAGGGCAACCATGAACGCAAGCTCAGCCGCTGGCTAGAAGGCCGCAAGGTCACGGTCGCCCACGGCCTCCAGCAGACTATCGATCAGCTAGGTGCACAGGACCGAGGCCTGCGCGAGGCGCTGCCCGCCTTTCTCGACGGCCTGCGCAGCCATGTCTGGCTCGATGGCGGAGGCCTCGCCGTCGCCCATGCCGGCCTCAAGGAAGAGATGATCGGACGCGGTTCCGGCGCTGTGCGCGAGTTCGCTCTGTACGGCGAGACCACAGGCGAGACCGACGAGTTCGGGCTGCCCGTCCGTGCCGACTGGGCTGCGGCCTATCGTGGCAAGACGGCCATTATCTATGGACATACGCCCACGCTATCGGCCGAATGGGTCAACAACACCCTGTGCATCGACACCGGTTGCGTATTCGGCGGCAAGCTGACGGCCTTGCGCTGGCCGGAACGCGAACTGGTCGAGGTGCCGGCAATCCAGACCTGGTCGGAGCCGATACGTCCGCTGGGCGGGCCCGGTCAGGACAAATCGGCGCAGGCCGACGCCGACGGCGTGCTCGATTATCAAGACGTTTCCGGGCGCCGTTGGATCGAGACCGGACTGAGGGGCCGGATTGTCGTGGCCGAGGAGAACGCGTCGGCAGCACTGGAGGTGATGAGCCGCTTCGCGCTCTCGCCGCAATGGCTGGTCTATCTGCCGCCGACCATGTCGCCGTCCGAGACCAGCAGCCAGGACGGCTGGCTGGAACGTCCGGAGGATGCCTTCGCTTATTTCCGCGAGCGCGGCGTTGCCCAGATCGTGTGCGAGGAGAAGCACATGGGTTCGCGGGCAGTGATCGCGCTCTGCCGGAACGCGCAGGCGGCACGCAGCCGCTTCGGGATCCCGGGCGACGAAACCGGCGCAATCTGGACCCGCACCGGACGGTCCTTTTTCAACGACAGTGCCATGACGGAGGACCTGCTCGCCCGTCTTCGCACCGAGGTCGACGCGGCGGACCTGTGGAAAGAATTGAACAGCGACTGGCTGCTGCTGGACGCCGAGATAATGCCTTGGTCGGCCAAGGCCGGCAGTCTGATCGAAAGCCAATATGCGCCGGTGGCGATATCTTCTGCCGCCGGATTCAAAGCCAGCCGTGAGGCGCTGGCCCGTGCGATGGCGCGCGGCGTCGATGCAGCCGGCCTGAACGCACGCCTTGAAGACCGTGCCGCCCGCGCAGCCAAATACGCCACCGCCTGGGCGCCCTACGTATGGCCAGTTTCGGGCGTCGAGGACCTTAAGGCCGCGCCTTTCCACCTGCTGGCCAGCGAAGGACGTGTCTGGTTTGACCAGGACCATGTCTGGCACATGTCGCTCGCGGACCGTCTGGCTGCCCGTGGCGGCGTGGTCACGCCGACTCGATGGCGTATGGTTGATCTGGCCGACGGCAGCGCGTGTGCCGAGGCCGTCGCCTGGTGGGAGGCGCTGACTGGCTCGGGCGGCGAAGGCATGGTGGTCAAACCACGCGACTTCGTCAGCCGTGGCAAGAAGGGGCTCATCCAGCCGGCCCTGAAGGTCCGCGGCCCGGAGTATTTGCGCATCATCTATGGTCCCGAATATGACGCGCCCGACAATCTCGTCCGCCTCCGAGAACGCGGCCTGGCCGGCAAGCGCAGCCTGGCGCTCAGAGAGTTCGCGCTTGGTCACGAAGCGCTAACGCGATTTGTCGCCAGGCAGCCGCTTCGCCGGGTTCACGAGTGTGTCTTCGCCGTGCTGGCGTTGGAAAGCGAGCCAATCGACCCAAGGCTGTAGTAGCCGATCTACCCGAAGATCTTCTCGCCTTGCTCATCGACCAGCTGGATGCCCTTTTTGATCGAGATGTCGACAGCGTCATCAAGTCCGGCGAAACGGTCGGCGCGGATGAATTTGTGCTCCTTCATCACGCCGTCGATCTCCTTAGAAACCACGCCGCAGGTCTGGTACTGGCCCTCCGCCTTGTAGGGAGTGGCGCTGATCAAAAATCCCTTGTGCTCGATCTGCTTTGCCGGCGCCGCTGTCTTTGGCTCGGCGGCTTCGTTGCCTCCGCCGAAAAGACGCTTCAGAAAAGACATGGGGGTATCCTCCAACGGCAATCATCCTGCACCACATAGCGCGGTGCAGGATGATTTTCAGTACCGGTCCTTGGCCGAGCGGGCAAGGGCCGCAGCTGGCTTGGCACTCAGAGGTCAGTCGCGCGACAACGCTTCCAAGGCCTCCGCGGCAGCTTCCAATATGCTGATTGCCTCGGCCTGCTTTGCTTCAGGCGCATCGACGATTTCGCCGAGCGCGGCGCGCAGCCGGTGGCGCACGGCGCGAAACTCGTCGCGCTTTTCCGAGCGGCCGCGGCCGCGCCGGCCACCGTCGCCGTCATCGTTCCAGCCGAACCAGTCGCGCGCCTTAGCCATCTTGCGGCCGAAGCGCTCGAGATGGTCGAGCACGTGGTCGATCATCTCGCGATTTTCGTTGAGGTGCGCCTGCCCTGCCTCGGTGATCGAAAACACCTTCTTGTTGCCTTCCGCCGCAGAAACGGCATAGCCGGCCTCTTCCAGGAAGGTCAGCGTCGGGTAGACCACGCCGGGGCTCGGGCTGTAGACGCCGCTGGTGCGCTCCTCCAGCGCCTTGATGATATCGTAGCCGTGCCGCGGCGCCTCGGCCAACAGCGACAGCGTGATCAGCTTGAGGTCGCCGTCGGCCAGCATGCGCCCGGCGCGGAACATGTCGCCCGGTCCGCCGCGTCCGCCGCCTCTCATGCCATGCCCGAACGGGCCGAAGCCGCCGCGCCCACCGAACTTGCCGGCCATATGCATGAAAACACGTTCGGCGTGTTCGCCAAAACGATGATGCCCGAAATGATTGCCTTTGTGCATTGTCCGCTCCTTGAGTTATGTCTTACGATATATCTCAATTAGATATCTACAGCGACCGAGTCAAGATATATCTTACGATGTATCTGAAATGGCGCCAGCAGGATTGATTTCGGCGGAGAACGCAGCTAGGAAGCGCGTGAGGGTCGAAGACCGCTCCGTAAGCGTCTGACGTGAAGCAACGCATCCACCCCGGTCGTTCCGGGCAGTGACGCCGAAAAGACCGGCGAATGGATGCCACGGCGACGGACCGGATGCTTCAGGGAAAATCCCAGATGATCGTGAAAACCTCGCGCAGAAAGCTGCCAGCGCACTATGCCGCCATCGTCAGCCCGCTAGTGCTGTCGTTGCTGATGACGTTCATCGTATCGTTTATCTCGACACTGAAAAGCCTTGGCTTCCAGCCCGACATGCCTGCCACCTGGCTGACGGCCTGGGCCCTGTCCTGGCTGGTAGCGTTTCGGACGCTGCTGCTGGTGCTGCCGGCGGTGCGCCGCATCGTTGGCTGGCTTTGCGAGCCTGTGGCCCGATAGCCGGCCCATGCGAAGGCCCGGAAACAATCTCCGGGCCTTTGCCAAGTGAACGGACCCGTCACCAGCGGCCTTTGCGCCGATTCCAGGCGTAGAGCAGATCGGCGAAACGATCATAGGCATAGCGCGTCAAAGGCAGTGCGGCGGGATTGCCGAACAGCGTCGCCAACCAGCCCTCGCCCGGCGTTATCAGCCACACCGCAACGGCAACATCGGCGCCGACCAGCAATTTGCCACCGGCGTCGGTCGCATGCAGCCGGCGGCGGATATCCTCCAGCCTTATGCCGTAGCGGGCCAGCGCCGTCGGTTCGGCATTGATGTCGCGAAATTCGATCCGCCCGGCCTTGACCGCCTCGATCAGCCGCCGCTTCTGCCGGCTGATGCCGGCATCGCAGACCGGACAGCGCGTATTATACCAGACGGTCAGCAGCGGCTTGCTCATGTTTCGAAACGGCACCAGAGGGACGCGCACGGACTATCCGGCAAACGCCATTACGCCGCAACGCAACACTTCACCCGCGAAATGGCCGGCCAAGCCTGGAGCGCAACTCACCCGAGCGAGGTGATGATCTCGCGATAGGCATCCTCCGGGAAAGCCTTGAGCGTCCGCGTCCTGACGTTTCCGCCCGCCGCCAGCATCAGCGAGAAGCGGGCCAGGACGGCATCGTCGGGCGCTTCGAGCACGGCCACCATGTCGCAATCCCCCATGGTGAGATAAAATGCCTTGAAGGACCCGCCCATGTCGCCCAGCAGCTTCTTGGCGGCATCGAGCCGCTTCGGCGACTCGCGCACATTTTTTGCGCCTTGCTCCGTCCAGTTGATCAGCACGATGTAAGTTGTCATGCCACACCTCCCTCCGGTGCCACGGAGCACGGCGTCCAACCGCCGGGGCGGGCATCCGGGTTTATCGCCCAGAGAATGCGTCCGTCGCGGAATTATCCTCTCGTAGGGCACGACCCGCAAGAGCGGCATGTCCAATCGTGATCGCCTGTGCCAAAACGGAAAAGGGCGCCACCGGCGCCCCTTAAACTGCTTATCCGTCACCCGGCCTCAGCTGTCGAGGAAGCTTCTGAGCTTGCGCGACCGGCTCGGGTGCTTGAGCTTGCGCAGCGCCTTGGCTTCGATCTGGCGGATGCGCTCGCGGGTGACCGAGAACTGCTGGCCGACTTCCTCCAGCGTGTGGTCGGTGTTCATGCCGATGCCGAAGCGCATTCTGAGCACGCGCTCTTCGCGCGGCGTCAGCGAGGCCAATACGCGCGTCGTCGTCTCGCGCAAATTGGCCTGGATCGCCGCGTCGATCGGCAGGATCGCCATCTTGTCCTCGATGAAGTCGCCCAGATGCGAATCCTCCTCGTCGCCGACCGGCGTTTCGAGCGAGATCGGCTCCTTGGCGATCTTCAGCACCTTGCGCACTTTTTCCAGCGGCATGGCGAGCTTTTCCGCCAGTTCTTCCGGCGTCGGCTCACGGCCGATCTCATGCAGCATCTGGCGCGAGGTGCGCACGATCTTGTTGATCGTTTCGATCATGTGCACCGGAATGCGGATGGTGCGCGCCTGGTCGGCGATCGAACGGGTGATCGCCTGCCGGATCCACCATGTCGCGTAGGTCGAGAACTTGTAGCCGCGGCGGTATTCGAATTTGTCGACCGCCTTCATCAGGCCGATATTGCCTTCCTGGATCAAGTCGAGGAACTGCAGGCCGCGATTTGTGTATTTCTTGGCGATGGAGATGACGAGGCGCAGATTGGCCTCGACCATTTCCTTCTTGGCGATCGCGGCTTCGCGCTCGCCCTTCTGCACCTGGTTGACGATCTTCCGGAATTCCTGGATCGAAATCGCCGTCTCGGTGGCGAGGTTCTGGATCTCGGCGCGCAGGTCGCGGATGGCGTCCTTCTCGTTCTTGGTGAATTCCTTCCAGCCGCGCGAGGTCAAATTGCCGATCGAGCGAGTCCAGTTCGGATCGAGCTCCGAGCCCTGATATTCCCTGAGGAATTCCTCGCGGCGCACGCCATAGCTTTCGGCCAGCCTGAGCAGCTTGCCTTCGTTCTGCACCAGGCGCTTGTTGATGTCGTAGAGCTGCTCGACCAGCGCCTCGATGCGCGCCGTGTTCAAGGACAGCGACTTCACCGCCTTGATCAACTGGTCCTTCAGCTCCTTGAGCCGGCGATCCTGGCTGGGCGACAGCGTGCCGGCGGCAGCCAGCCGGTTCTCGACCTGCTGGTCCTGCAGCTTGCGCAGTTTCTTGTAGGTGTCGGCAATGACGTCGAGCGTCTCCATCACCTGCGGGCGCAGTTCCGCTTCCATCGCCGCCAGCGACAGGCTCGCCTCGTCATCGTCCTCCTCGTCGTCGTCCACCAGGCCACGGGTGTCGCCGCCGACATTGGTGATGTCGTCCTCGTCCTCGCGCGAACGGCGCGACTTTTCCTCGGTCTTGGCTTCCTCGATACGCTCGACAACCGGCGCCTGCTTGGCCTCCGGCCCGGCATAGGTCGCCTCGAGGTCGATGATCTCGCGCAGCAGGATCTTCGATTCGTTGAGCTCGTCACGCCAGATGATGATGGCCTGGAAAGTCAGCGGGCTTTCGCACAGGCCCGCGATCATCGTCTCGCGGCCGGCCTCGATGCGCTTGGCGATCGCGATTTCGCCCTCGCGCGACAGAAGCTCGACCGAGCCCATCTCGCGAAGATACATGCGGACCGGATCGTCGGTGCGGTCGGTCGGCTCTTTCTTGGTCGTGGTGGCGGCGACGGCGGTGCCGGTCTGCTCGGCCAGCTCGTTGGCATCTTCCTCGGCATCAGCGGCGGTATCGGCGGCTTCGGGCTCCTCGCCCTGCTCGTCGTCCTCGACCACATTGATGCCCATGTCGGAAAGCATGGCCATCGTGTCCTCGATCTGCTCGGAGGTCACTTCCTCCGAGGGCAGCACCGAATTCAGCTCGTCCATGGTGACATAACCGCGCTTCTTGGCGGCCTTGATCATCTTCTTGACAGCATCGTCGGAAAGGTCGAGCAGAGGGCCATCGGTCGCGGCCTCGCGTTCGGTCTCGACTTCTTCCTTTTCTTTTGTCGCCATAGTCTTTATTTTCTCCAAGCGGCTGAGTATCAAAGCCGCGTACGCTGCCGGTCCGGTCAAATTGGATGCGCTCCTTCCAGAACGCGCTTTACCGGGCCAGTAACTGCATCTCTCGTTAAGTCCAGATTAACCCTGATATCTGTGGCAAGCTGACTGCCTGTCCAGTGATCAGTACCTTACATCGCTGCATTCCCGTCGATGCCGGGGCGGGTTAACGTTTCGAATCGACCTGATTCCGCCATTCTGCCGGAAGGTCAAGCGCCTCTCGCATGATTCGCATGAAAAAAGCGAATCAATTACCCGACTTAGAGCACCGCACGCTTGATTCAACGTGCAAGCACGTCCTTACATTTCAGTCTTCTGGAGGCTTCGATCTAGACGCGCCCAGCCCTGCCCGATGATACGCCAAACCCTTCGATCAGCGCTTCCGTTGCCTGCACATCACGAAATTGCGCCTGGATTTCGACCAGGTGCCGGTAGTTCTCGTCCGTGGGATCGCTGGCGAGCGCTGCTTCCGCCTGCTTCAGCTCCTTATGTAAGGTGCGCGCGCTGCGCTGCAAGTGGAGAGCCTGGCTGAACGCATCGCGAGCATCGTCGAGTGCTGCCGTTTCCAGCGCCGGCCATTGCCGCGCACGTTTGATCAGCGCCACCGCGCGCTGCCAGATCTCACCGCAGCCGGCCCGCTCGATCGTCGCGATTACAGCCTCGCGGTTGTTGGCCATATCGTGCGCCATGGCGTCGAGGATGGCCGCATGCAGCCGCTTCAGATCGGAGTTGGCGAGATCGAGGAACTCGACATGGGCGAAATTCTCGTCGATCAGCACGGGATGGTTGACGAGGGCCGCAATGATCGTCGCCTCGCGCACCGACATGCCCTCGCCGCCGCGTTTGACCAGCGCCGAGCGGCCGAGGCTTTCGGTGATCGCGGTGCGCCCACCGGCACCGCCGCCACGTGCAAACTGTCCGCCGGGTGCTGAGACCCTGCCCGGGAAGCGCTCCCCGGACCGTCCGTCCTGACGTCCCTGGCGTCCGCGCTGGGTCCCGAAGAAGCTCTGTACCCGCTCGCGCATTTCCTGTTGGTAGTGATAGCGAAGGCTCTCGTCGCGGATGCGGCTGGTCAGTTCGCGCAGCGTCTTTTCGAGTTCCGCCCGCCGTTCCGGCGTGTCGAAGATGCCGCCGGCCGTCTCGCGCATCCACAAGAGGTCGGCCAGCGGCCGCGCCTCGGAAAGCACGGCGCGGAACGCATCCGGTCCGTCACCCTTGACCAGATCGTCGGGATCCTTGCCCTCCGGCAGCAGGGCGAAGCGCACGGAGCGGCCCGCCTGGACCGCCGGCAGCGCCATGTCGGCGGCGCGCCACGCTGCCTTCAACCCGGCCTGGTCGCCGTCGAAGCACAGCACCGGCTCGCCAGCCATGCGCCATAGAAGTTCGAGCTGGTTTTCAGTCAATGCGGTGCCGAGCGGCGCCACCACGTTTTCGAAGCCGGCCTGCGCCAGCGCGATCACATCCATATAACCTTCGACAGCAATGACCGTGCCGCCCTTTCCCAGCGCCCCCTTTCCGAGCGTTTGGCGCGCACGGGCGAAATTGTAGAGAACGTTGCCCTTGTGGAAGAGCTCCGTATCGGGCGAGTTCATGTATTTGGCCAGCGCATCCGGCGCCAGTGCCCGCCCGCCGAAGGCGATGATCTTGCCCCTGGAATCCGGGATCGGGAACATGATGCGGTCGCGGAACCAATCGTAGGAAACCGGGACGTCGTCGCCATGGCGCACCAGCCCGCACGCCTCGATGTCGGCCTTGGGGACACCCTTGGCGGCAAGATGCTCCTTCAGCGCATTGCGGCTGTCGGGGGCATAGCCGAGGCGAAAAGACTGCTGCGTCGTCGGTGTCAGCCCCCGGTCGCGCAGATAGGCGCGGGCCTTTGCCCCTTCCGGTCCCTGCAGCCGTTCCTGGAAGAACACCGTCGCCATCTCCATGACGTCGGTCAGGCTGGCGCGTTCCTTTTCGCGCCGCTCCTCATCGGCGTCGCGAACCGGCATCGGCACGCCGGCCATGTCGGCGATCTTCTCGACGGCCTCGGGAAAGCTCATCCCATCGAGTTCGGTCAAGAACTTGAAATGGTCGCCCGAAACCGAGCAGCCGAAACAGTGGTAGCGGCCCTTCTTGTCCTCGCAATGGAAGGACGGGCTCTTCTCGCCGTGGAACGGACAGCACGCCCAATAATCGCCGCGCGGCGCGTTGGTCTTCTTCCTGTCCCACGCGACGCGCTGGCCGATCACCGAAGAAATCGGTACGCGGTCGCGGATCTCGTCAAGGAAAGCAGGCGGAAAGCGCATGGGGGGACAGCTCGTTTGGCTTCCATATAATCACACGGGCGAAGCCCGACGACTCCTAATGGTGAACATACCCGGTTTTCACAGGCCAAAAAGAGAAGGCGGCCCGCGGGCCGCCGTCTCGATCTAAGCCCGACGCAGCGCCCGTCAGCCGTTCCGGGCTCACTGCGCGGCGATGGCGCCGAAGATCAGCCCGGAGAGAACGCTGACCAGCAGATAGTCGTTGCCGACCCGTATCCATTCCTGGCCGGGACCCGGACGGCGCAGGCCATAGTGGCGATAGTCGCGGATCGGCTGGTGACGTTTCCAGCTCGAATATCTCTGGCCGTTGCGCCAATGGCTGCGCTTCACCACGACCTTCTTCTTCACTATGACGCGCTTGTTCACGTCGACATGCTTGTTCACCTCGACATGCCTGCCGGGCTTTTGCCAGTCGACCTGGCTGTAGTTCGACTGCGGCGCGTTTGGTGTGTTCAGAGGTGCAGCCTGGCCCTGCAAGGTGGTTGCAGCCAGCATCGAGAAGGCAATGGCGGAAAGAACGATGCGTTTCATGGCGGGTACTCCTTGGTTGTCGATGCCTACGGAATAGAGCCGGAAGGATGAACCGAAACTGAACACACAGATTACGTTTTCGTAATGATTACTTATATTTAGGCCGCCTAATTGAGTACTACCTTTAAAGCGATCACTCCGCCTGGGCTGCGTGACCCTCCGCAGCCCAGCCGGCAATGCAACCATTTTGCCAGCCATCCATTTCCGACACGCCCCGTCGCGTGGCAACAGGCGTCCGAGCCGGGCAAAATTTATTATTCGGCTAAAATAAATCGGAGTAACATCAACCTCTGCAATGTCCACGATTCGCGCCCACTTTCGCCCCTTTGACTTCACCGCGCCCGCGTCGCTGGCACCTGTCGCGTTGCGGGGCCGGGCATGAGTGGCTCAGTCGTTTTGCTGCACCTTGCCGGTGCGGTGGCACTGATGCTGTTTGCCACCCGTCTGGTGAAGACCGGCGTCGAGCGCGCCTATGGCGATGTGCTGCGTCACAAGCTGCGCGCCACCATGCGCAATCCGTTGATGGCGGTTCTGGCCGGCTGCGGCCTGGCGGTCGCACTGCAAAGCTCGACCGCCGTCACCTTGCTGGTCGGCTCATTCGCCGGCTCCGGCATCGTCAGCGGCATGTCGGGCCAGCTTGCGGTGCGCGGCGCCGAGATCGGCTCGGCGCTCGTGGTCAAGCTGCTTACCTTCGATCTGTCGCTGCTGGTGCCGGTCTGCCTGGTCGCCGGCACCGTCATGTTCATGGCCACCGAGCGGCGCGACTGGCGCCAGTTCGGCCGCATCCTGGTCGGCATCGGCCTGCTGCTTCTGTCGCTGGAGATGATCGGCCAGGCGTCGGAGCCGCTGCGCCAGAGCACGCTGATGCCGCTCATCGTCGACTACTTCTCCGGCGATCCGGTCACCGCCTATCTTCTGGCGGCGTTGGTCACCTGGCTGTTCCATTCCTCGATCGCCGCGGTGCTGCTGATGGTGACGCTGGCCGGCCGCGGCTTCATCCCGCCCGAACTCGGTATCGTGCTGGTGCTCGGCGTCAATCTCGGCTCTTCGATCATCGCGCCGCTTCTAACCCGCAACGCAGAACCCGGCGTTCGTATCGTGCCAATCGGCAATCTCCTGATGCGCGGCATGGGCTCGCTGATCATGCTGATCCTGTTCCTGACGTTCAAGCCGCCGGTCGCCTTCTTGGGAAGCACTGTGCCCGAGCAGATCGTCAATGCCCACATCGTCTTCAACATCCTGATCCTGATCGCCGGCCTGCCGCTGGCGAGCCTGGTCTATCGCGCCTCGGAAAAGATCGTGGCGTTGGGCACCAAGCCGCAGCCCGCCAATGCGCTCGACGTCGTCGAGCTTTCGGCGCTCAACGAAAGTGCGCTCGACGTGCCCAGCCAGGCATTGGCCAACGCCACCCGCGAGGTGGTGCGGGTCTGCGAGACGGTCGAGATCATGCTGAAACGGATCATCGAGCTCTATGAGAGCGCCGATGCCGACAAGATCGGCGCGCTGGCCGCGCTCGACGATCGTGTCGACAGGAAGCACGCGGCGATCAAGCTCTATCTGGCCAAGGTCACCAAGAACCCGCTGAGCGAGGACGAGGCCCTGCGTTGCCAGGAGTTGATTGGCGCCTGCGTCAAGCTGGAGCAGGTCGGCGACATCATCGTGCGCAACATGCTGGTCCACGTGAAGAAGAAATTCGAGCGCGGACTGGAGTTCACGCCGGAAGGCTGGCGCGAGCTTTGCGCCTTCCATGCTCTGGTGCTTGCCAATGCCAGGCTAGCCTTCAACGTGCTGGTATCCCGCGATCCGGAGACCGCTCGCCAGTTGGTACTGGAAAAGGACCGGCTGCGCGACCGCGAGAAGGAAACCAGCCAGAGCCATTTCGTGCGGCTGCGCGACGGCACCGCCAAGAGTGTCGAGACCAGTTCCATCCATCTCGACACCATTCGCGACCTCAAGCAGATTAACTCGCTGCTCGCCTCGATGGCCTATCCCGTGCTTGAAGAGCGCGGCCTGCTCACCGGTTCGCGGCTGAAGGCCGGATAGATTGCGTCCACAGGCCGGGTTGCTTCAGGACATCGCCTATGAAAATTGCAGTGGGCCAAGGCGCAAAAATTATCTTTGCGCCGCTTCCCGTCTGTCGGCTAAAGGGTCGTCCAATATCTACGGGGAGGAAAGTCGATGGATACCCATTCGCGCAGCTTCGCCAAAGCGCTTTCCTGGCGCATCACCGGTACCATCGACACGATGATCATTTCGCTCGTTGTGACGGGAAGCATCAAGCTCGCCGCGGCCATCGGCCTGACCGAGGTCGTCACCAAGTCGCTGCTCTACTATCTTCACGAACGGGCGTGGCTGAAAATTCCTTACGGGAGGAAGGCAGCCGCCTAGCTCTTGCCTCCGCGGCGGGCGCCTGACCGGCGATCAAGAAAAGCTAAAGCGGCGTCGACAATTTCTGGATTGCCCGCTGCCCTCATCCGTGGTTTGAGGCGACCTTATCCGAGGATCGCCTTTCCGCCATGCTCCCCCTCATTGCCCTGTTCATTGCCGCCTTCGCCTTCGGCACCACCGAATTCGTCATCGCCGGCGTGCTGCCGCAGGTGGCCGGTGGCCTTGGCGTCGCGATCCCGACCGCCGGTTATCTCGTGTCCGGCTATGCCGGCGGCATTGCAGCCGGCGGCCCGCTGCTGGCGCTCGCTACCAAAAGGTTCTCCCGCAAGGCCCTGCTGCTTGGACTGACTGCAGCCTTCACCATCGGCCAAGCCGCCTGCGCGCTGGCGCCCGACTTCGCCTCGATGCTGCTGTTGCGGATAGCCGTGGCCGTGGCGCACGGCGCCTATTTCGGCGTTGCCATGGTGGTGGCCGTCGGCCTGGTGCGCGAAGACCAGCGCGGCATGGCGGTGGCGCTGATCCTGTCCGGCCTCACCGTATCGAATGTCATCGGCGTTCCGGCCGGCACGGCAATCGGCAACATCTGGGGATGGCGCGCGACATTCTGGGTGATGTGTGGCCTCGGCGTGGTGGCCTTCGCGGCCATCGGCGCTTTGCTGCCGCGCAAGACGGGATCGTCGAGCCCGTCGGCGAGCCTTGGCAGCGAGGTCCGCGTGCTCGCACGCCAGCAGGTCTGGACCTCGCTCATTATCATGCTGATGCTGATGATCGGCCAGTTCGGCCTGTTCACCTACATCACGCCGACGCTGCTCGAGATCACCGGCCTCGACGAGAAATGGATACCTTGGGTGCTCCTGCTCAATGGGGTCGGCGCAACGATCGGCGTCTTCGTCGGCGGGCGGCTCGCCGACTGGAAGCTGATGCCGTCGCTTATCGCCATGCTTTTCCTGCAGGCGGCAATGCTCGCCTTGATCTACGCCGTCAGCCCTTACCCACTGCCGATGGTGATGGCGATCTTCGTCTGGGGCGGCCTCAACTTCGCCATCGGCACGCCGATCCAGACCCGCATACTGACCTGGACCGCGGATGCCTCCAACCTTGCCTCGTCACTCATTCCGTCGGGCTTCAATGTCGGCATCGCGCTCGCCGCATCGCTCGGCGCGGCGATGCTCAATGCCGGCTATGGCTATCGCAGCCTGGCGGTGGTTGGCGCGATCGCCATGCTGGTCGCCGTCGCGGTTGCGCTTGCCTCGCATGTCTGGGAATGGCGCAGCCGGGCTGCGCCGCCGCTGCCGGCTGCCGCCGAATAGGGCTATAGATCAATCCGGTAGCGCAGGCTTTCCGCACCGCCGTAGGAAGCATCCTCGAAGAAACGCCCGACGAGCCGGCCGCCATTGGCCAGAACGACCTTCTGCGAGGGCACATTGTGTGGCTTGCAGGTGATTTCGACGAAGGGCAGGCCAACCGCCCTCGCCTCCACCAGCATCAGCCGCAGCGCCTCGGTCGCATAGCCGCGCCCCTGCTTCCACGGCACCACCGCATAGCCGATGTGACCGAGCACGTGCGACGGCAGCGCCGCGGTGCCGGGTTGCCAGCGCAAGCCGATCGAGCCTGCGACCTCCCCGTCCCAGATCCAGCGCCGGAATCCGGGCAGCCGCGGCACCGTCGAACCGTCCGGCAAGGCAATCGGCGGTCCCTTGCCGTCAGGATCGTCGAGATCGGCTAGGAAAGTCGCAGGATCCTTTTCAATAGCCGCAAGCTGCTCGCGCGTGGCGTCGAGCAGCCGCACATTGTCCGGCGACCAGCCGCGCTCGAGGGCCGCCTTGTAGGACGGCAGGTGTTCAAACGCCGGTTTGACGAGTTCGATCACGGGCGCGAGCTTTTGCCGGATTGCGGGCGCGACGGCAAGGCCCTTCCGCAGCTTACTGAAGCAGGCTCTTGACGATGCCGCTCGCCTTGGAAAAATCCATCTGCCCGGCATATTTCTCCTTGAGCGCTGCCATCACCTTGCCCATGTCCTTGACACCGCTGGCGCCGGTCTCGGCGATGGCGGAACGGACGGCGCTTTCCGTCTCGGCCTGGCCCAGTTGCGTCGGCAGGAAGTCGCGAATGATGGCCATCTCGTCGCGCTCCTGCGCGGCAAGCTCCGGCCGCTTGCCGTCATCGAACGCCTTGGCCGATTCCTCGCGCTGCTTCACCATCTTGGCCAGGATCTGCAGGATCTCGTCGTCACTGGCCGGCTCCTTGCCGGCGCCGCGATTGGCGATGTCGCGGTCGTGAATGGCCGCCTGGATCAGCCGCAATGTGGGCAGCCGACGCTTGTCCTGCGCCTTCATCGCGCTCTTCAGGGATTCGGCGATTTTTCCTCGCATGGTGCTTTCTCCTTCGAATGCGGCGGACAATAGTCGTGCCGATAGCTCAAGGCAAACTCGATAGCGCCCGGCAAACCGCTGATATTATTCGACGAAATAAATTCAGGCTCGCACGGCGCGGCATCATTGACCGCCTTGGCGCCTTCCCCTATGTACTGGGCCTTGCATGAACCAAGTCTGGTTGCGCGCGGAGGCTATGAAAATCGCTGCTGCGCGCCTTTTGCTGCGCCGAGTGAAAGGCGCAGCCTTTTAGGAGTGCCGCGATGGCAACGATGACCGCCCCCTGGGCCGCCGAGAAGCCGACAGCCTTGCTGGTGCTGGCCGACGGCACGGTCATCGAGAGCCACGGCCTTGGCGCCACCGGCTCCGCCGTCGCCGAAGTCTGCTTCAACACTGCACTGACAGGCTATCAGGAAATCCTCACCGACCCGTCCTACGCCGGTCAGATCGTCACCTTCACCTTTCCGCATATCGGCAACATCGGCACCAATGACGAAGACATCGAGGACCTCAACCCGCTGGCCCGCGCCGGCGCCGTCGGCGCCGTGTTCAAGGCCGATGTCACCAACCCGTCGAATTACCGCGCCGGAACCGGTCTCGACCAGTGGCTGAAGAAGCGCGGCATCGTCGCGCTTTCAGGCATCGACACGCGGGCACTGACCGCGCTGATCCGCGAAAAGGGTATGCCCAACGCCGTCATCGCGCACGCGCCCGACGGTATCTTCGACGTCGATGACCTCAAGCGCCGCGCCGCCGCATGGTCGGGGCTTATCGGGCTTGATCTCGCCAAGGAGGTCACCTCCGGCCAGTCCTCGGTCTGGCGCGAGACGCCCTGGGTCTGGAACGAGGGCTTTGGCGAACAGGCTGATCCGTCGATGCACGTCGTTGCCGTCGACTACGGCGTCAAGCGCAACATATTGCGCCTGCTGGCCGGCCTCGGCGCCAAGGTCACCGTGGTGCCGGCAAAAACCGGCGCCGAGGAGATCCTGGCGATGCGGCCCGACGGCATTTTTCTATCCAACGGCCCTGGCGATCCCGAAGCCACCGGCGGCTACGCCGTTCCGGTCATCCAGGACCTGTTGAAAACCGATATCCCTCTGTTCGGCATCTGCCTCGGCCACCAGATGCTGGCGCTGGCGCTCGGCGGCAAGACTGCAAAAATGCATCAGGGCCACCACGGCGCCAACCATCCGGTCAAGGACCACACCACCGGCAAGGTCGAGATCGTCTCGATGAACCATGGCTTTGCCGTCGACGCCGACTCATTGCCGAGCGGCGTCGAGGAAACCCATGTCTCGCTGTTCGACGGTTCGAATTGCGGCATTGCGCTCACCGGCAGGCCGGTCTTCTCGGTCCAGCATCATCCCGAAGCCTCGCCCGGCCCGCAGGATTCGCACTATCTGTTTCGCCGCTTCGTCAATCTCATCCGCGAAAAGCGCGGCGAGCCGGCACTGGCCGAGCGTGTCTAGCGCATTGCGTAAAAACGGATTTGACTGACGGCGCCGGCCGGGCTCCCGGCGCCGATCAAGCCCCGTCCGTCACCGCTTCCTGCGCGTGCATGCGTTTGACTTCCTTCGGCGTCGGCTTGGCCACCCTGCTTACGAAGACGACGAGCGCCAGCGTGAGGAAAATCGCGCCGAGCAGATACGGGGCACCGCCGAAAACCACGGGCGCGCTCGGCCCCGTGAACCAGGAAAAGATCGCCGTATAAAGCAGCGGTGTGATGATCGAGGTGATCGAGAAGATCGACGTCATCGCGCCCTGGAGTTCGCCCTGGGCGGAAGGTGGCACCTTGGCGGCCGCCAGGCTTCTGAGCGGCGGGTCGGCCAACGCCTCGAGACATCCGACGACGATCACCGCGTAGAACATCCAGCCTTGTGACGCGAAGGCGTAGCCGAAGGCGCTGAGTGCGGTAAATGCCAGACCGACTACCGCCGTCTTCCACTCGCCAAGCTTAGGGATCACGCGCGGCAGGACTGTCGCCATGACGATCGCCCCGCACAGGCCGAAGGCGCCGAGCGAGAAGCCGATCTGTTGTTCGCTCCAGCCATAGCGATAACTGGAGACGAACGACCAGACGGCGGGATACATCATGTGCCCAAGCGTCATCAGAAAGAAGACAAGTCCAATCCAGCCGATGCCTTCGTAGTTGCGCATCTGGACGAGAGTGCCGACCGGGTTCGCGCGTTTCCACTCGAAGCGGCGACGGTGCTTGTTATCAAGCGTTTCCGGCAACAGAAACAGCGCGATCAGAAAGTTTGCGAAAGCAAGCCCGGCAGCGAAATAGAACGGCACACGTGGCCCGAACGTGCCGAGCAACCCGCCCAGAACCGGCCCTATGACGAAGCCGACGCCGAAAGCGATGCCGAGCAGCCCGAAATTCTTCGCACGGTTTTCGTCGGTCGAGATGTCGGCGATAAACGCCGATGTCGTGGAATAGCTGGCGCCGGAAACGCCGGCCAGCACGCGGCCGATGAACAGCATCGGATAGGACCAGGCGATAGCGCAGATCAGGTTGTCGATAGCGAACGTCAGCACCGAGGCAAGCAGGATAGGCCGCCGTCCGAACCGGTCGCTCAACCCGCCCATCACTGGTGCGAAAACGAACTGCATCGCCGCATAGACGAAGAACAGCCAGCCGCCCTCGATAGCCGCCTCACTGATGCCGACGCCGGTCAATTCCCTGAGATAGGCCGGCAGCACCGGCATAATAATGCCGAAGCCGATGACGTCGAGCAGCAGGGTGGTGAAAACAAGCGCAAGGCCCCGCCTGGCGGTTTTAGGGTCTATCATGATGGTATCTCCTCGGGCCGCCCGAGCGAACGGGAACACACCTTATAGGCGAGCACATCGCTGGGAACAATGAGGGAACAGGCAGAGTGTTTTCGTCCTGACATCCCCTGACTGCGATCCAGTCTCGGATTACGAGAAAGCCGTCGGCTCAGATCGGATTGTTGAACGTGTCGCAGTCCGATAGCTTGCCGTTCTGGAAGCCCCGCGCCAGCCAGGTCTGCCGCTGCTGCGACGTGCCGTGGTTGAAGCTTTCCGGCACGACGTAGCCCTGCATCTTCTTCTGCAGCGTGTCATCGCCGATCTGCTTGGCGGCGTTCAGTGCCTCCGCCATGTCGCCCTGTTCCAAGATGCCCTTCTGACCGGTGAAATGTGCCCAGATGCCGGCAAAGCAGTCGGCCTGCAGCTCGACCTGCACCGACATGTGGTTGGTGTCGGCTTCGCTCATATTCTGCCGCATCTGATTGAATTTGGGCAGGATGCCGACGAGGTTCTGCACGTGATGGCCGACCTCATGCGCGATCACATAGGCCTGTGCGAAATCGCCGGACGCGCCGAACTGCTGATCGAGCTGCTGGAAGAAGGTGGTGTCGAGATAGACCTTGCGATCGTTGGGACAGTAGAATGGTCCGGCCGCTGACGAGGCAGAACCGCAAGCGGAGCCGATCCGGCCGCTAAACAGGACCAGTTTTGGATCTTGATAGGTCAGGCCCTCGGACTGGAAAATACCGGTCCAGGTATCCTCGGTCTCGGCCAGCACGGTCGATACGAACTGCTTCATCTCGTCGGACGCGGGCGCACCGGTACCGCCGCCTTGCTCGCCGCTATTGTCGGTGATCTCGCCGCCGCCGGGCTGCAAGCCGCTGTTATCGAGGATCTGGCTCGGGTCGAAGCCGAAATACCACCCTGCCAGGAAAATCAACCCTACGATGATGATGCCCGACATGCCGCCGCCGCCGGCGCGACCGCCGATCGGGATGCGAAACTGCCCCGGCCCGCCACCAAGCCCGCCGCTCTGGCCGCGCTCGTCCTCGACATTGTCACTCTGACGACGGCCCTTCCAGAGCATGGCAACCCCCGTTTATGCAATTTTCCGGCTGATCGGGCCGTGTCCCGGTCCGATCGGACACGACAACAATTATCTCAACGGTTACGCCAAGTCACAGTATTTTTCGTGCGAACAAGCAATGCTTGCTGACGCTTGTCTGGTCTGGCCGAGACATCGCAAGGTCTGTGCCGCTCACCCTGCTCGTGGGAAGCGAGTGGCGCGACGAGATGCGCTGGCCGTGCTTTTCAGCGGGCGGCGATTATTGCCTTGCGAAAGGCTTCGAGCGTCTCGGCGCTGACATGATGCTCGATGCCCTCGGCGTCGATGCGCGCCGTCTCGGCGCTGACCCCGAGCGAGCGCAGGAAGGCCTCGACCGTCTGGTGGCGAATGCGGCTCTCTTCCGCAACCTTGCGGCCGGCATCGGTCAGGAACACGCCACGATAGGGTTTCCGGGAGACCAGCCCGTCGGCGCACAGCCGCGTCAGCATTTTCGCCACCGTCGGCTGGGCGACGCCGAGCCGTGCCGCGATGTCGACCTGGCGCGCCTCGTTGCCGTCCTCGATCAGGTCGGCGATGAGCTCGACATAATCCTCGACCAGCGCGCTGCGGCGCGCTTCACGCGTCTGCCGGAAGCCTTCCGAGTGAATTTCTGCATCAGGCAGCGGCTTTTCGCGAGGAACCGGTCTTTTCTTCAGCGCCAATACGCGCTCCTCCCGGCAGTTTGAATCGGCATTGCAGTCATAGCACAGAACCCTATTGGTTCTGGCCGTTTATTTCCATTCGGTGGCCGGCGCAACCGGCGTTCACCGCCGTTCCGGCCGCACGGCCAAGCGGTTGCACGAAAAAGCTCAGACAATGAAATATAGCATATTGCATAATGTTCAGCCGTGGCATAAATAAGGACAGAATATCGATCGCTCCTGTGGAAAGCCAGTTCATGTCGGAAGCCGAAGCCACCTCAGCCCCCCGGTCCATGTGGCGATTTGCCCGCCCGGAGGACGGCGAGCAGCCCAGCCTTCGCGAAGTCAACGCCACGATCGCCGTGCCGCACTCGGGGATTTGGCTTCGCCGGCTGTTCGCCTTCATGGGGCCGGGCTACATGGTTTCGGTCGGCTACATGGATCCTGGTAATTGGGCGACCGACCTCGCCGGTGGGGCTCAGTTCGGCTACACGCTGCTGTTCATCATCATGTTGTCGAACCTGATGGCGATCCTGCTGCAGGCGCTCGCCGCCAGGCTTGGCATCGCCACTGGCCGCGACCTTGCACAGGCGTGCCGCGCCTATTATCCGCGTCCGGTCAATTTCATGCTTTGGGTCGCTTGCGAATTGGCCATCATCGCCTGCGACCTCGCCGAGGTCATTGGCACGGCGATCGCCTTGCAACTGCTGTTCGGCATTCCGCTGATCGGCGGCGCCATCATCACCGCGCTCGATGCCTTCCTGCTGCTGTTGCTGATGAACAAGGGCTTCCGTTTCCTCGAGGCCTTCATCATAGCGCTTTTGATCATCATCTTCGGCTGCTTCGCCATCCAGATCTTTGCCGCCGCCCCGCCGGTCGGCTCCATCCTGCATGCGATGTTCGTGCCATCGTCCGAGATCGTCACCAATCCGGCCATGCTTTACATCGCCATCGGCATCATCGGTGCCACGGTGATGCCGCACAATCTCTATCTGCACTCCTCGATCGTGCAGACCCGCGCCTACGAGCGCACCGATCGCGGCAAGCGCGACGCTATCAAATGGGCGACGACCGACTCGACCATCGCGCTGATACTGGCGCTGTTCGTCAATGCCTCCATCCTGATCGTGTCGGCGGTGGCGTTCCACGGCACCGGTCATCATGACGTTGCCGAGATCGGCCAGGCCTTCGAGCTTCTGTCGCCGCTGCTCGGCCTCGGCATCGCTTCCATTCTGTTTGCCGTAGCGCTGCTTGCCTCCGGCCTGAACTCGACGGTGACGGCGACGCTCGCCGGCCAGATCGTGATGGAAGGGTTCCTGCGTCTGCGCATCCCGCAATGGGCGCGCCGCCTGCTGACGCGCGGCATCGCCATCGTCCCGGTGGTGGTGGTCACTGCGCTCTATGGCGAGAAGGGAACCGGCCAGTTGCTGGTCTTCAGCCAGGTAATCCTGTCGATGCAGCTTCCCTTCGCTGTCGTACCGCTGGTGCAGTTCGTCTCGGACAAGCGCAAGATGGGCAATTTCGCCATTTCCCGCGCTGTTGCCGTGCTGGCCTGGGTGGTCGCTGGGCTCATCCTGGTGCTCAACTTCAAGCTGCTCTACGATACGGTCGTCGGTCTGGGCTGAGCGTTTCTCTTCTCCAAGCCGATGCAACAAGGTCGGCAGTCATCCGCCCTTCCAACCCTGGAAATTTGCCGGCCGCTGTCGGATAAATGCCCGTTCGCCCGTCCTTGGCTCGAACTCCGGCCATGACGGCACGGATCAGGGAAAGGAAGCTCCAATGAGGAAGATCATCGCCGCAACATTCGTCAGCCTCGACGGCGTCATGCAAGCGCCCGGCGGCCCGCAAGAGGACCCTGTCGGGGGCTTCAAATTCGGCGGCTGGACGTTTCACTACTGGGACGACGTGATGGGCGCCGCGATGGGCGAGACGTTTTCAAAACCGTTCGCGCTGCTTCTCGGCCGCAAGACCTACGACATCTTCGCCGCCCACTGGCCTTATCAGAAGAATGACCCGATCGCCGACAGCTTCAACGCCGTCACCAAATATGTGGCGACGCACAGGCCGGATACGCTGTCCTGGCAAAATAGCCAGCCGCTCGGCGGCGATGTCGTGGCGACGTTGCGCCGGATGAAGCAGGAGGACGGCCCGGACCTGCTCATTCAGGGATCGAGCGAGCTGATCCAGACCTTGCTCGCCAATGACCTGATCGACGAGATCAGCCTGCTGATTTTCCCGCTGGTGCTGGGCAAGGGCAAAAAATTGTTCGGCAGCGGCACGATACCTGCCGCGTTCAAGCTGACCCGTTCGCAGACATCGACCACCGGCGTCCTCATGGCGAGCTATGAACGCTCCGGCGAGATCAAGACCGGGTCCTTTGCCACGGAGCAGCCGTCCGAAGCGGAGATCGAGCGGCGCAAGAACTGGAAGTAGATCCTGCGGGCGATCAAGGACGGCTGAACACTGGCCGCCCTTTTTGTTGTTTTTTAAGCCGCCTCTCGTCGGCGTGCCAACCCATCGCGGAGGTGGCCCGCGAATGCCAGTGCAGCCGGCGCGACTCCGTGCTTCGGCAAATGCAGATTGATCGAAAAATTCGGCAATGACGGCAGCTCCGGATCGTTGGCCAAAATGTCGAGGTCGGCAGGCACCGTCGACGCCAACCAGGTGGTGACGGCCAAGTCCGAACGCACCGTCGCCGTCGTCGCGTCGATGCTGCCGTTTTCGAATACGGTGCGCCATTCCAGCCCATGCTCGTCAAGCGCCTCCAGCACCACCGGGCGGAACGCGCAGGTCTCGGCGACCATCGAAACCGGCAAGGGCCGCTTGCCGCGGGCGGCGCCGCCTTTGGCGCCGACCCAGACCAGCCGGTCGACAACAAGGCATTCGCCGGCCGACCGGCCGATCGGCTCCTCGATCACCGCGAGCTCTATCGTGCCGGTCGCCAAGGCTGCGGCCAACTCTGGCGACGAAGCACAGACAAGCGAGATCTCGACCTGCGGATAGGCCTCGGCATAGGCCTTCAGCACCGGCGCAAGCAAGGTGCCGACAAGGTCGTACGGCACGCCGAGCCGCACCTTACCGGCAACCGCATCGCCCGCCATCTCCGCCACGATCTCGTCATTGAGGGAAAGCAGGCGCTTGCCCTTGCCGAACAATCGTTCGCCGGAGCGGGTCAATCGCAATCCGCGCCGATCGCGGTCGAACAGGCTGCAGCCGAGAAGCTCTTCCAAACGCTTAATCTGCTGGCTGACGGCACCTTGCGTCAAATGCAGCGCGTTGGCCGCCGCCGTCATGCTGGCCTTGTCGGCAACGGTGACGAAGGTTCGAACCAGGGCAGTGTCGAGGTTACGGAGCATCTTGCCATTATATTTGCTAATGCAGATCATAGCAAACATTGCATTTACTGATGGGCCAAACAGCCTACCGTGCAGGCTTCAAAGGAAGCAGCATGTTTGAAACCGTCCTTCCCCTCGTCCTGTTCGCGCTGGTCTCAACCTCAACGCCCGGCATTGCCACGACCTTGTCGACGGCGTCCGGCGCGCAGTTCGGCTTTCGCCGCTCTATCCCGCTGATGGCCGGGAGTGCGGCCGGCCTGGCCACGGTGGCTGCGGCAGGTGCTGCTGGGCTCGCCGGTCTGCTGGCCGCCGCTCCATCGCTGCAATTGGCAATGAAAATGGCCGGTACCCTCTATCTGGTGTGGCTTGCCCTCAAGATCGGCCGCAGCGGTCCGCCCAATCTGGACGTGGGCATGACAAAGCCGAACAGCTTTTTCGGGGGCGCCGGCCTGCAATGGATGAACCCAAAGGGCTGGGCCATGGGGTTGGGAGCGGCAGCATCTTTTGCCGCGCTCGCCAACGGGCCGCTGCAGCTCGCCTTGCTGCTCGGCACGGTCTTCGGTCTTGCCGCGGCCCTATCGCTGGCGGCGTGGTGCGTGGCCGGCACGTTGCTCGCCCGGTTGCTGCGAACCGAGCGGCAGTGGCGCATGCTCAACGCCGTGCTTGGCCTGCTGCTGGCCGCCTCGATCATTCCGATGTGGCGGACAGCGTAAGACCAGTTAATTCAGGCAGCGTAGCGTGCGGCCGGTTTGCCGGCCAGCAGGCTGCCGAAGAAACCTTGCCGCGCACCAAGATAGGTTTCCAACCCAGCCGGGTCGGAGAGCCCGGGCGCGGTGACGGTTTCGCCCTTGGCCAGGCCGGCAAGCGCTGCATCGACCAGATCGTCGGCAGTCATGACGATCTCTGCCGGCAGGTTGGCAATATCGCTTCCGGCGACTTCCCAGAACTCGGTCCGCGTAGCCCCCGGCAGCACGACCTGTATGGCGACCTTGCTATCGGCGACTTCCTGCTGCAGGGCCTCGGTGAAGTTGACGACATAGGCCTTGGTGCCGCTGTAAATGCCGCCGAACGAGGTATCGAAGGCCAGCACCGAGGCGATGTTGACGATGGCGCCGCGGTTGCGCGCCAGCAGCTCCGGCAGGACCGCGCGGGTCAAACGAGTCAATGCCACGACATTGACCTTGATCATGCGCTCGGCCACATCGGCGTCGGCCGTTGCCACCACCTGCGCACCGCCAAGGCCGGCATTGTTGACCAGCAACGTCACGCTGTCGTCGGTTGATATCGCCTGCTCGACCCGTCGCAGATCGCCGTCGTCGGCGAGATCGGCGCTGATCACGTTGACCTTGCGGCCGTATTCGGCGCGCAGCTTGCCGGCCAATTCCTCCAGCCGGTCGGCGCGCCGCGCCACCAGCACCAGATCATAACCTTGGCCGGCGAGCCGGTCCGCATAGACCGCGCCGATGCCGGAAGAGGCGCCGGTGACGACCGCCGTGCCTTTGTCCTGATTGCTCATTGTCTTGTTCCTTCTGGTTCGATTCCAAATGCCAGTGCCGCAGGGCAACATTCCTGCTTCGACCGGCAGATCAATTAATGGTATATGCCACTATTGGAACGTAGGCATATACCATCATCTTGTCAATCCGTGGAGCAAGGACTATTTCTGGTTTGCATCGAGGGTCCCTTCCGGTCCCTTCATCGGAAATCCGCCAATGTCCCAAACCACCCTGCCCGGCCTGCTGCTTTGCAACAACGCCATGCTGCGCCGCGCGACGCGGAAACTCGGCCAGTTCTATGACGATGTGCTCGCGCCCTCCGGCATTAAAGCCACGCAGCAGGGCCTGCTCTATCAAATCCACGTCGGCGACGAACCGGCGATGGGTGCTATCGCTGCAGCCCTTGTCATGGACCTGTCCGCCCTCGGTCATACGCTGAAGCCGCTGATCCGAGACGGTTATGTCGAGGCCTTCGCCGACCCTGCCGACCGCCGCATCAGGCGCGTCAGGCTGACACCGCAGGGCCGGACCAAGCTCGAAGAAGCGCTGAAGCTGTGGCAAGTTGCTCAGCAGCGCTTCGAGGAGATGTTTGGAAAGGAGCAGGCGGCAAGCCTGCGAGCGGCGCTGGACGAAATCGCCGCGTTGGATCTTGACGCACCGCCGGCCGCGATTTGAACTATCGGCGGCCGGCAGCCAAGCTCCACTGACAGCCTTATTCGGCCGGCATCGCCACCGGACGCGCCGCCAGATGGCCCGCCAGCACCACGCCCAGACCAATGATCGGGAATGCCGCCGCGACCACGCCGAGGTCGGCCGGTGCGCCGTAGCGCAGCACCGCGGCGCCAACCACCGCACCCAGTGCGACGCCGAGATAGAGTGCCGAAGCGTTCAGCGACAGCACGATGGGCGCGGCATCGGGCGCCAGCTTGATGATACGGCTGGCCTGCGCCGGCGGGAATGCCCAGCCGACGATGCCCCACGGCACCATCATGGCCATCAGCGCCGGCCCGGCGATCTCGCGCGGCAGGAACATCGGGATCAGCGAAAACGTGACCAGCATGGTGGCACTCAGCGCCAGCGACCAGCAGACGGTGCGCGTCGCGCCGAAACGGTCGGCGGCCTGCCCGCCGCCGATATTGCCGATGACCGCGCCAACGCCGAAGGCGAGCAGCATTCCGGGAAGCGCGATCGGGTTTAGTCCGCCGCCTTCGATGGCGAGCGGCGCGACAAAGGCAAAGACGGTGAAGGCGCCGATCAGTGCCAGGATCGTCGTCACCAGGATAGGCATGACGCCGGGGCGGAGTGCCGCTGCCAGCCGCATCCGGAGCGGCAGCCTGGTGCCGACGATGCCGCGCGGCAGCCGATACCACAGGATCGCGCCGGCGAGGGCGCCAAGGCCGGCAATGGCAAAGAATGTGCCGCGCCAGCCGGCGACCGTCGCAACAAGCGCGCCAAGCGGCGCGCCGACCGCGACCGCAACGGTGGTGCCGCCGACGACCACGGCAATGGCGCGGGCGCGATGATGGTCGTCGACAAGCGCAACGGCCGTTCCCTGTGCGGTCGCCGCGAACAAGCCTGACGACAGCGCCATGACGATGCGCGCGATCAACAGCAATTCGAAGGAGGAGCTCAGCGCCGCGGCGACGTTGCCCAAAACGAAGAACACCAGTGTCCACAGAATGACGCGGCGACGATCCCATTCGCCGGTCAGCGTTGCCAGGATCGGCGTGCCGATCGCATAGGCGAGCGCAAACGCCGTAATCAGCGTGCCGGCGAGCGGAACGGAGATGGCGGCATCCTTTGCAATGTCGGGCAAAAGGCTGGAGATGACGAAACCTTCGGTCGAAATCGTGAACGATCCGAGCGCAAGCCAGATGAGGCGCTTATCCATGGCAATTTCCTTAGTTCAAAGGTTATTGAACAATTGGACATAACAGGGCATGATGTCAATAAAGCCACTGCAAAATAGCCGAACCATCCTGACAGCCCGGTGTCAGGACGGAGCGACGGGACGAAACTATGTGTCCATCAGCCACGAGAGGAGATGCGTTGAAATCGGCTCCGAATGTGCTTAATTCCTGGGCATGACCTTGCCCCATCCCACCGCCGACCAGATCAGCCTGCCGAACGTGCTTGCCGTGCTCGGCGACCCCACGCGGTTGGCCATCGTGCGCTATCTCGCCAGCAAGGAGGGTGTGCCGCTGAATTGCAGCCGGTTCCTCGATCTCTGCTCGAAGACCAATCTGAGCTACCATTTGGCCAAGCTGCGCGAGGCCGGCGTCACCCGGACCGAGGCGGTTGGCACCAGCCGGCTGATCACGCTGCGCCGTGACGATCTCGACCGCCGTTTCCCGGGCCTGCTCGACAGCGTGATTGCCGCGGCCGGCGACGACGCATCGTTGCCGGCGGTCGGCGGCCACGAGATCGAAGTCCGCGCCTGAACGACGCGAAGCTGGATTCCGCTCTCGCCGGCTTCGCGAGATGAGCAAAGTAGCTTCACCCGCCCTCCAGCCACTCCAATTAACGGAGCCTGCCATGCGCATTGCCGTCTTCGCCGACATCCACGGCAATGTCCTGGCGCTCGACGCCGTGCTCGATGATCTGCGGCAGCGCGGCGGCGCCGACCTCATCGTCAATCTCGGCGATTGCGTTTCCGGCCCGCTGTGGCCGCGCGAGACCATGGAGCGGCTCGAGGCGCTCGACCTGCCGACGGTACGCGGCAATCACGACCGCCGCGTTGCCCGCGACACCGCCGACGAGACCATGTGGCCGTCCGACCGCTACGCGCAGGAACGGCTGACGGCAGGCCAACGCGAGGCGCTGTTCGCGCTGCCCCTCACGCTCGATGTGGCGCCCGGCGTGATCGCCTTCCACGCCCGGCCCGACCACGACGAAAAATACCTGACTGACGCGATTGTCGACGGCCGACTGGTGCGCGCGCCGCTGGCCGCCATCGAACGGCGCCTCGGCGCGATCGATCCCGCCTGCCGCATCATGCTTTGCGGCCACAGCCATCGCAGCGAGCTGGTCCGCATTCCCGGCGGTCCGATCATCTTCAACCCGGGCAGCATCGGCTGCCCGGCCTATGACGATTCGACCCCGCCGGCGCATGTCTCCGAACAGGGTTCGCCGCACGCTCGTTACGGCCTCGTCGACTTGCACCCCGATCGTTTCGAAGCCATCGCCGTTGATTATGATCACGAGGCGGCAGCGCGTCAGGCCGAGCAGGCGGGACGGCCCGAATGGGCTCACGCGCTGCGCACCGGCTTTATGTCCGGCTGAACGCGGAACGCGTTCATGCCGCCAGGCTGAGCTTGCTCATGCCAGGCTGAACGTATGACCGCCTTCGAGCGGCAGAAGCCGCGACTGATCCAATCTTCAGTTGTCAGACGCGGATCGCTTCGATCGCTTGGCAGGACGTCGGGCGCTGGCCGCCGAAGTCTTGGGAGCCGAAGTTTTGGCCGCCGAAGTCTTGCGCGATGAAGCCTTTGGCCGTGACGTCTTGGGCGCTAGTTGCGTCGGGTTGAAGGTCTGTGCAGGAACCGATTCAGAACCGGCCCGAATGTCGGCTTCGCGCACCTGCTGGCCAAAGTTCAGGCCGGTCAGCTGTTCGATCTCGGCCACCGTCGAAAGAAACTCCGATACCCTGGCAATTTCAAGCGGGTCGTCGAGTGCCTCGGCACGCTCGCCGAACGCTTCGGGCATCACTTCCAAAACCGGCTTCTGGTCCGCCAGCAGCGCGATGGCGCGCAGGCCAGCTTGATCGGACCACAGAGCGATCTTCCAGAACTTCAGCGGAACATGGCTGTCGAAGCGGTAGGGAGGATCGTCCTCGCGGAACACTGGCCCGGCAAACACCGTGACACGGCCTCGCGTCGTATAGGCGTTGCGCAGCACATAGGTTTCCACCGCGCGCCATCTCAGCTTCCCCTTGGAGCCGGGGTGGTTAAGCGAGCTTCCCTGATTGAAGAAGCCGACTTGCGGCGCAGCATTGGTATAAAAGAACGTGTCGCGTTCTGCCGCGACCGCCTCCTGATCCACCCCCCATGCAGGGTCGCCGCGAAGCGTAATATGGCCCTTCTGGAACATTCGAGCTATTCGTTCCTTGGATTTTGCGACGGGAAATCCAGGCACATTCTGGCTCGAATAAAATTCCTGGGTCATCTGCTCGCCAAGATCGATGCGGCGATCGGGCCGGAAAGCATCGCTGGCTTCCGAACCGGAAATCGACTCCACCCCCAATTCGACAAGCGACGGGTTGTTGATGACCGTCTTGTCCTCACGATTGACCGCCTTGGTGCGGGATCCATCGATATTGCAGGCGGTGACGAAGGCAAGCCTGCGATCGGCGTTCATCAAGATCGAAAAATGATGATAGCGCAATTCGTGTGGGTCCTCGCCCGGTTTGGCAAGAAGGTTTTTGGCCAACCGGAAGGGTGAATCGGCAACCGTCGGCATTGGCAGGACAAAACCCGGTATGAAGCCGGGCTCATACCCTCCGCGATCGTCGAAATCCTCTGTTTTCCAGCCCGCGGCCTCGGCGATGGCCACCTTCGCGGGTTCGCTTGCCGGGCCTTTGCCGTCGTTTCGTCTCGCATCGCCTCCGTCGCGGTCGATCAGCGGCGCCCGGACATTTATCTCGACGGGAAAAGTCCAGGTGACCGAGCCATCGGCGTTGTGTCTCGTCGCCGGCGGATTGCCATCCGGTTCCGGTCGCTGCACCGGCTTGTCCAGCACATCTTCGCGAATGTCGGCGTTCAGCCGAACTGTCTCGTCCATCATGCGCGGCGTGCCGGCCCAAATCGCCAGAGCTTGCGAAACCGCCGATGCCGAGGAGCCCGGCAGCCTGGACTTTCTAGCACCGAGATCGTCAACGATGGCGCTGATCCGTATGCCTTCGTTGATCTCGCGTGCAAGCGCATAGCCGCCTATACCCGTCACCTCGTGGAACGGACCGGCCCAATGGTGCAGGGCGATAGGCTCCCATTCGTTGTTGAAGACCGGGGATCCGGACGAACCCTGTTCGGTATCGGCGACATAGTGCAGCACTTGTACCGTTTCGTCGCGAGCCACCAGCCGGTTTTCACGCAGCACCAGTTCCTTGAAGCGGCCATCGGGATGCTGAACGATGTTGGCGATTTCGCCGAGCATATGCTTGTCGCGCGCGTCCGACAGCGAGATAAAACCGAACTCCCCCAGTTCCTTTGGACCGGAGCGCCGCTCGCCGACCCCGATCAGCGTATAGTCCAGACCTTCTATGCTATCGGTCACGAAACAGGATTCAGGATCGAACAGGAAGGTCGTCGGCGTACGCACGGCATTCGCACCGTCCTGCTCATAATCGAACTGGACCTGGAAGCGCCGGGAATCCGCCGGCGACGAAATCACATGGTTGTTGGTGAGGAACAGCCTTGGCCCGACCAGAAAACCCGATCCTTGTGGATTGCCGTTGAGAAAGGCAACGCGGCCGACCGCATCGGCCGCACGGCGCCCACGCTCGAGGAATGCGACCCCGATGAAATCGAGCGTTGGGCCGAGAATTGCCTCCGGCCCTGGCTGCTTGGCGGCGGCCTTTCTTTCCCCGGCAGACCTCATGTCGATCGCTGCCGATATCATCTCCGCTTCGGTGCGGCTGAGCGACGCCTTTACCTGCAGCCTGTCGAGGCGCCTGGAGAGGGTCTGTTCGGCGGCCAGCGGATTGCCGTTGGCGATGTGACCAAGTGAAGCCTCAATCTCGGCGCGCGTTTTCTTGATACGCTGGCGAACTATGTTTTCCACCTGCGCAAATATTTCAAGGTCGACCATATTGCCCTCCTCAACCTTACTTGAGAGAGTGCATATTTACATGAAATGTGCAATATTTTGCCGGCTGTTAGTTCACGGAAGTGGCCTGGTCGCGATTCAACACGCGGCACCTTTTCGGGCTTACACAGCGCCGCCTCGTCGCCTATAAAAACCGGCTGGCGTGCGATGGCGCTTTCGTGCCTGGCCGCGCCTTCGGCAATTGAACCCACCGCCCATGGCAGATGATTAGGCGCACAGTAACACTCCCGACGACGCTGCTTGCGATGGTTGCCGCTCCGCTGATGCTGGCGGAGCTGCCGGCCAACGGCCAGGAGCCGGAGCCCATCATCTCGATTGTGATGGGTCTCGCTCCGGATGACCTCCTCAACGTGCGCGCCACGGCATCGGCCATGGGCAAGATCGAGGCACGGCTGCCGAGTGGTTCGAGCGTGAAGAATCTCGGCTGCGGCGACGTCAGCGGCTACAAGTGGTGCAAAGTCCAAGACATCGACGACCCGAAGTTGAGCGGATGGGCTCCGGCGCGCTACCTCGACCCCATCAATCCCCGGCAAGTGACACCGCCGGCAGCGGCCAGTGCCGAGAGCCCTGCGCCTCAACCGCTGCCCGATCTGACAACCCGCCTGGGCGCAACGGGTCCCGAAAAGACGCTGAACTCCGCTGATGCCATCGGCAGGGCGGCGATCGAGGATGCTTACCGCCTGGCCCTGGCCGGTGGAAATTCCTCGACTGGACAGGTTGATGGATCGCCGCCCGCAGCAGTGGGTCCCGTCCAGAATTTCGGCGCGGCCAACGCGGCGCCTCCGCCCGACGCACAGACCGTTGCACGGTTGCAGCCGCCGGGGACACCGGTCCCAGGTGCCGGTAACGCCATCCCCTGCGCGCGCTATCTCGGCCAGCCGATGACCAGCTGCAAGGCAAACGTCGTGCGCACCGGCGACAAGATCGACGTGACCGTGACATGGCCCGACGGCGGCACGCGCATCATCAGCTTCAAGGCCGGCAAGCCGGCCGGTGCGGACGCACCCGGCGAATTCCGCTTCACCCGCGAGGGCAGTCTGAACATCATCCGTATCGGTGCTTCCGAACGCTTCGAGATTACGGATGCTTTGGCTGGGTTAGGGATAAGGCAGTAGGGCAGTAGGGCAGTATGTTTTAAAAGGGCGCTCGAACCTCTGCCCTACTGCCCTACTCCCCTACTGCCCTACTGCCCTACTGCCCTACTCCCCTACTGCCCTACTGCCCTACTGCCCTACTGCCCTACTGCCCTACTGCCCTACTGCCCTACTGCCCTACTGCCCTACTCCCTCATTTTCGGGGTTACATCCGGCAAACTCTTCCCTATAAGGCCCTCCTAGCCTGATACCAGAATCGCGAGCACAACCGGCCGGGTCATCCCGTCCGGCTTTTTGTGCAAGCCGCCCGCCGAACGGACCTCGACATGCCAAGACGCACCGACATCAAGTCGATCCTGATCATCGGGGCCGGCCCCATCGTCATCGGCCAGGCCTGCGAGTTCGACTATTCCGGCACCCAGGCCTGCAAGGCGCTGAAGGAAGAGGGCTTTCGCGTCATCCTGGTCAATTCCAATCCGGCCACCATCATGACCGACCCGGAGCTGGCCGACGCCACCTATATCGAGCCGATCACGCCGGAAGTTGTCGCCAAGATCATCGCCAAGGAGCGGCCCGACGCGCTGCTGCCGACCATGGGCGGCCAGACAGCGCTCAACACCGCTCTGTCGCTGCGCCGCATGGGCGTGCTCGACCGCTACAATGTCGAGATGATCGGCGCCGACGCCACCGCAATCGACAAGGCCGAGGACCGCGCACTGTTTCGCGAGGCGATGAACAAGATCGGCCTGGAAACGCCGAAGTCGATGTTGGCCAACGCCACCGACGTCAAGAACGCCGACCGCAAGACGCACGAGGCCGAGCGCGCCGCACTGAAGGCGGAAAAGCCGGAAAATCTCGACGCCGCGCTCGACGCGCTGGAAACGCGCTGGAACCTCGGCGAAGGCGACCGCAAGCAGCGCTACATCAGCCACGGCATGGCGATCGCAGCACAAGCGCTCGACCATGTCGGCCTGCCCGCCATCATCCGCCCCTCCTTTACCATGGGCGGCACAGGCGGCGGCATCGCCTACAACCGCGCCGAATTCTACGAGATCGTCCAGTCCGGCCTCGACGCCTCGCCGACCACCGAAGTGCTGATCGAGGAGAGCGTGCTCGGCTGGAAGGAGTACGAGATGGAGGTTGTCCGCGACAAGGCCGACAACTGCATCATCATCTGCTCGATCGAGAACATCGACCCCATGGGCGTGCATACGGGAGACTCGATCACCGTCGCCCCGGCGCTGACGCTGACCGACAAGGAATACCAGATGATGCGCAACGCCTCGATCGCGGTGCTGCGCGAGATCGGCGTCGAGACTGGCGGCTCCAACGTGCAGTTTGCCGTGAATCCTGCCGATGGAAGACTCGTGGTGATCGAGATGAACCCGCGCGTCTCGCGCTCGTCCGCACTCGCCTCCAAGGCGACCGGGTTCCCGATCGCCAAGATCGCCGCCAAGCTCGCCGTCGGCTACACGCTGGACGAGCTCGAGAACGACATCACCGGCGGCGCCACGCCGGCCTCGTTCGAGCCGAGCATCGATTATGTCGTAACCAAGATCCCGCGCTTTGCCTTCGAGAAATTCCCGGGTGCCGAGCCGGTGCTGACCACCTCGATGAAGTCGGTCGGCGAGGTCATGGCCATCGGCCGCACGTTCCAGGAATCGCTGCAGAAGGCGCTACGCGGGCTGGAGACCGGCCTGACCGGTCTGGACGAGATCGAGATCCCCGGCATCGGCCACGGGAACGCGCCCGCCAGCCATGTCGACGACCGCAACGCCATCCGCGCCGCTCTGGGCACGCCAACGCCCGACCGGCTGCGCATGGTGGCGCAGGCAATCCGCATGGGCACCTCGCTGGAAGACGTGCATGCCATGTGCAAGATCGACCCGTGGTTCCTCGAGCAGATCGCCGGCATCCTCGCGATGGAGGATCGCATCCGCGAGCACGGCATCCCTGAGGACGCCGCCAATCTGCGCATGCTGAAGGCGATGGGTTTTTCCGACGCCCGCCTCGCATCGCTGGTCAGGAAAGACGTCGAAGAAATCCAGAAGATACGCGACAAGCTCGACGTTCATCCCGTCTACAAGCGCATCGACACGTGTGCCGCCGAGTTCGCCTCGCCCACCGCCTACATGTACTCGACCTATGAAGTGCCGTTCGCCGGCGCACTCGCCAACGAGGCTCAGGTCTCGTCGCGCAAAAAGGTCGTCATCCTCGGCGGCGGCCCCAACCGCATCGGCCAGGGCATCGAGTTCGACTATTGCTGCTGCCATGCCGCTTTTGCGCTGCGCGACGCCGGCTTCGAGGCGATCATGGTCAACTGCAACCCCGAGACCGTGTCGACCGACTACGACACCTCCGACCGGCTCTATTTCGAGCCGCTGACGCCGGAGGACGTGCTGGAGATCCTGCGCGCCGAGCAGGCGTCGGGCGAACTGGTCGGCGTCATCGTCCAGTTCGGCGGCCAGACGCCGCTGAAGCTCGCGGATGCGCTGGAGAAGGCCGGCATCCCGATCCTCGGCACCTCGCCCGACATGATCGATCTCGCCGAAGACCGCGACCGCTTCCAGAAGCTCTTGCACAAGCTCGGCCTTAGCCAGCCGAAGAACGGCATCGCCTATTCGGTCGAGCAGGCCCGCCTCGTCGCCGGCGAGCTCGGCTTCCCGCTGGTCGTGCGCCCGTCCTATGTACTCGGCGGCCGCGCCATGCAGATCATCCACGACGAAAGCATGCTGCAATCCTATCTGCTCGACACCGTGCCCGGCCTGGTGCCGGAGGACATCAAGCAGAAATACCCGAACGACAAGACCGGCCAGATCAACACGCTGCTCGGCAAGAACCCGCTGCTGTTCGACACCTATCTCTCAGGTGCCATCGAGGTCGATGTCGACTGTCTCTGCGACGGCAGGTCGACCTACGTCTCCGGCATATTGGAACACATCGAGGAGGCCGGCATCCATTCCGGCGACTCAGCCTGCTCGCTGCCGGTGCACTCGCTGCCCTCCGAGCTGGTCGACGAGCTCGAGCGCCAGACGGCCGCCCTTGCCCGCGCGCTCAATGTCGGCGGCCTGATGAACGTGCAATATGCGATCAAGGACGGCACCGTTTACGTGCTGGAGGTCAACCCGCGCGCATCGCGCACCGTGCCTTTCGTCGCCAAGACTATCGGCCGGCCCATTGCCAAGATTGCTGCCCGCATCATGGCCGGCGAGAGCCTGGAAGACGCCTTCGCCCATTACGGCGCCATGCCCGACCCGCGCAACCCCGGCCACATCGCGGTCAAGGAAGCGGTGTTTCCCTTCGCCCGCTTCCCCGGCGTCGACATCTTGCTCGGCCCGGAAATGCGCTCGACCGGCGAGGTCATGGGCCTCGACCGCGACTTCGCTTTGGCCTTCGCCAAGAGCCAGCTCGGGGCGGGTGTTGATCTCCCCCGCTCCGGCACGCTGTTCGTCTCGGTGCGCGACGAGGACAAGAAAGGCATATTGCCGGCGGTCAAGCGCCTCGCCGGCCAGGGTTTCAAGGTGCTCGCCACCTCGGGCACCGCCCGCTTCCTCGCCGAAAACGGCGTCGCCGCAGAGAAGATAAACAAGGTGCTGGAAGGCCGCCCACACATCGAGGACGCCATCCGCAACCGCCAGGTGCAGATCGTCTTCAACACCACGGACGGCCAGAAGGCCGTGTCGGATTCGAAATCGCTGCGCCGGGCGACGCTGATGCAGAAGGTGCCGTATTACACCACGCTGTCGGGCGCGGCTGCGGTGGCGGAGGCCATTGCGGCGCTGAAGGCGGGGAGCCTCGAGGTCAGGCCGCTGCAGGAGTATTTTGCATAGGCGATTAGCCAATCTCCCTCCTTGTGGGGGAGATGGCCGGCAGGCCAGAGGGGGGCGCTGTCCCGCCGGCGCACCCGAGTGTTCAAGGGTCGCTCAACTTGTTTGCCGCCAAGACGCCAATCTAATCTCACAGGTCATGCGAAAGGTTCTATTATTTTGGAGCTTTTGACGCCCTTAAAAGGCGATCGAATTCGACGTCGATTGTCTCCAACGAGGCAATAATCTTCTGCAGTGTCGTATATTCGTCCTTCGGGTCGACTGCCTTCTGTACGTGACCCTTCCCACTCGTATGTGCCACTGCTCCCCGAGCTTCTCCAAAATTATTCATTGTCTGCAAAAATATTGGGTCACATCTTCCCATATCGAATCCAATCGGAACGAACATTTCCATAATGTTTCTTTCTTTTACTCCATGATTTTCGAATTTAATTCTCTTGTGAAATTCCGATACACACTTCGAAAATCGATCATCAATCGAAGTTCTGCTCGGCCATTCTTTTAATTTATTCTGCTCGGTTGCGTGTAAAGTCTCAGGTGGACGATCTGTTGATCTTCCGCCGAAACCGATCAAATGGAATGTAACAATAGAAACAAATTTGTTCGTCTCCCAAGCGTCAAGAGCTGTTGCGGCCACTTCAAGAACGCGGTCTTCAAAATACGTCTCCACCTCCGCATGTGTCAGAACGCGAAAAGAAAGCGCACGGGTCGTTACGCGCAGCGGATCTTTGTAAGAGCCGGTCGGGTCGAATTTGGATGGCAAAAGCATGCGCTTCAATTCTCTGACGCGCATCTTAAGATCTTCAAGGCGAGTCGACGCCATCTAGTGAAAGCCGTCGAACGTTATACGCGAGCTCCCATCTTTCCTAGTTTCGAGAGCGGGCACATTAATGTCTTGTTGAAGAGCGGCACGAAGTCCGCCCCCCCAAATTGACAAGCGGTCGAACGTGTGCGGCATACCGGCTGTATCACTTTCGATGGCCTCCGAGAACGACGCATCAGCGAGGCATGAGGTGTATAGCTGTCGGACTTTCTCAGCGTTAGCCGCCATTGCCGTTCTGATTTCATAATCCGCAGCATAAAAAACAAGGACATCGAAAATTGCTCTGTTGAAGGATCGCGAACCAGGCTTTCGGGCCAACATGTCATCGCCAAATATATCCATAAGAACATCAACAGCTGCGTTAAATTGCTCAATATCGAGACCAACAGAAACCTGGACTTTTTCCCACGTTTCGTTAAGCACCATACAAGTGTTGTCAAGAAATTCTTTCATTCTCCCTGAGTACCTAGGAAGGAACCGCCGATAAGCCAAGTACCGAACAATAAGCTCTACGTCACGCATACGAGGATCCGGCGTCGTTCTACTCATTAGTCTCTGGACGTGAACCGACGCAATCGCGGTATCATCAATAAAGTCCGAAAATGGCCCGGGTACCATAGCTTGGCGCAATTCTTGAGGAGAAAGTTTAACACTTCCCGTATTTAATCGAAGGAATACAGTATGAAGAAAATTTGTATTTGGCCAATTTCGAATTACTACGGTTCGAATTGTATTATTGAAAAAGGCGTTTAGATCATCCCTTCTTGCGGGATCCTTCTCCAACTGAGAGAAATTCTTTCGAAGAAGATCCGTTCGAACTTCCAACCCAGAAAGGCGAAAAGCATTCTTTGCGCCTTCAGCGTTTCCCGTAAATTGCAACAGAGATAGCAACCTTTGCTTTCCATCCAATACGATAAATTGGCCTCTTTGATTTTTCTTTTCGGCGAGAACTATCTGCGGGATAGGAAATCCTAAGATAACACTTTCAATAAATCTTCCTTTCCCCCCAATCGACCAAGCATCTCTCCTTTGGAACCGAGGGCTCATGTCGATGTTTTTATTCGTCAATTGGGATATGACAGTTTGAACCGTCCAATCGGACGAATATAGAACGGCTTCTGAAAAAGAAGCTGTATCTTTTGGATCTAGGACCGCATCGTCCTCATCGACAAATTCAAGATCTGCTTCAGCCATCGCTTCTCTCATCTTTCCCGTGTCTTAGCCAAGAATTAGCTCGTTACCGCAAGGCCGACGGCATTGGTAGCACTGATTTGAGCATTCAGGCAGGGCTTGAACAGCTCGATCGAGTCTTGGCCAAGCTCCGGCGGCGGACCAACCAGAGTGCCAGCGTAACGCTAGGAAACTGGTCTTCACAACGTCACCTTCACCCCACAGCCACACACTCGATCTCGATATCAAACTCCATCGGCCATGACGCCACCGGCACAAAGCTGCGCGCCGGCGGATTGACGCTGAAATACTTCGCGTAGACCCGGTTGATGGCGTTGTAGAAGGCGGAATTGACGGCGTAGATGCGCCATCACCACATTGTGTCGAGCGAGGTGCCCGCCGCTTCCAGGCAATGTTTCAGCGCCTTCAGCGACGCTTCGGTCTGCGTTTCGATGTCGCCGCGCACCATCTCGCCCTCACCGCCGTCGAGCACGGCAGGCCGAGCGCCCGCACCTAGGCCGACATCACCGGCACCTCGATGACTTCTTTCTTCATGGCAAGCCTCCCTGGATTTTGCCGGGAGCTTATCTGTCCGTCCCGGGAACGCCAGTGCCGACGCTCGCCTCAGTTCAGAAACCCAATAAACCGCCCCGCAAACAGCACGGACGTCCACAGCATCAGCGAAAGCACACCCAGCACGGTCGTGACCCCACCAGCCGCCTCGTCACCGCTTTTTGCGCGGCGCATGAAGACGAGGAAATTGGCGCCGGCGAGGAGGATGAGGGTCATCTTGGCGAGAAAGATCGGCATCGCCGCATACTCACTCGCCCTCACCGAAAAAAGCAGCGAGCCCGTGACAAGCGCGCCGCCGAAGGCGGCCAATGCCGTACGGCGCAGCAGCGCGACGAACGCCGCTTTCGGCAGCGAGCGGAAGGCGCCCAGGATCCTGAGGTCCATCAGCCAGACGCTGGTCACCAGTGCGCCGATCGACATGATGTGCAGCGCATTGACGATGGGGTAGGCGACGAAAGAAGCCTTCAGTCCCCGCACAAGCGCGAGTTGCTCGATGCCGGCGAAGAACCCGTCCATTCAGGCCGGCGGCACGCGGTCGGGATAGACGTCATAGGTCTTGCCGCCGATAATGATGCGGACTGCCTTCATGCGCTTTTCGCTCTCGTCGCGCGAGCGATGGCCGATCGCCGTCACCTCGTCCCCGACCTTGGCAACACCTTCCGTGAAGCCGGCGGCGATGGTGCGGGACGGCGGCGCCATCTCCACCCGCCAGACTTCTCCCTCGGCGTCGACGTCCAGAGTGGCGTGCGGATTGCCGATATAGATGGCCGTGATCCTGCCCTTGAGTTCGAAGAACCCATCCTGCGTCCACGACCAGCCATGATGGGCATAGGCCGCGGTGGCGCCGGCAAGCATCACCGCCGCTGCCAGCGCAACGCTCCGGTTGAAAGGTGACAGCATCGCCCGTCTCCTCGGTTCCGGCACTAGAGGGTAGGTCACGGCGCGGCAGCGTCAAATCACATGAGGTCTGCGCCGCCCCTCATTGCCCTGCCGGGCATTTCTCCCCGTATAGTGACGGGGAGAAAGGGCCAACCGCGACCTCGGC